>JANYCC010000314.1 GCA_025360495.1 Verrucomicrobiota bacterium
GGTCCCGGTTCCGGTTCCGGTTCAGTCCGACCGCTTCCATCCGCGGCCGATTCCCCAGACGAGCAGACCGGTGGCCAGTGCGGCCGCCGCGGCGGCGGTCCCGGCCTCCGGCACGGGATCGGGACTGACGGTGAAGTTCGCCGTGAAGGCAAAGTCACTGTGGTTGTTGCCCCCCAACTCAATCCAGGGGGTGTCGGTGAGGTGGGTCAGATCGCCCCCTCCGGAGCCGAGCAGGAAGGCCGCCCCCAAGGAATAGGCATCCGCCTGCCCGCTGATCGCAAATCCCGCTTCGGCGGCATCTTCGGTGGAGTCGGCGAGCTCCTCGGCGGAGAGGACGAGGACGACCTGGCTCCCGGCCAGGAGATCCAAGGTCAGGTTGGCCGCGCCCACGGACTGGAAACCGTTCGGCAACGAATCGATCAAACCGCTGGTGTACAGGGAAGTCCCGGTCGCCCAATGGTTCGAGTCATCCCAGTTGAAAACGTAGAGCTTCAGTCGGCTGAAATCCGCCAGATTGGGATTCAACTCCAATGAGAATCCACTGAGCCGCGTGGCCCCGGCGGGCACCGTGACCGTCTGCCCGAAGGTCGCCAGGGCCCCGGTGGCATCACCCAGCTGGCCGAACGCATCCGTCCCGTTCCAGTCGGTGGACCCGGTGGTGTCCAGGTTCACGTCGGCCCGTCCGACGCAGGCGCCGAAGGCCAGGAAAACGGCGCATGGAATGAGATGGCGTGGCATGGGATGGTGAAAACGTGTAGTGAAACTCCTTACGAACAATTAGTGGGCAAGGAATGATCGATGTAAATGAAAACCTCACGTGCGATCCTCCGCTCCGGCAGGGTGCCACGTTGCCCGGATGCGCCCCGGGGCTGCCGGGGCCCCGGTCGGGTCTTGGCGACGGTGCCGCCGCCGGGGTAAGCTCGGTGCATGCCGTCCTCATCCGCGTTGTGTCTCATCCTTCCATTGCTCGCCGCCCCGGTGCTGGCGCTGGATTGGCCGGAATTCCGCGGGCCCGACGGCCAGGGCCACGCCCAGGTCCGGACCGCCCCGATCCAGTGGAATGCGACCAGCAACGTGGTGTGGAGGATGACGATCCCGGGCTCGGGTTGGTCCTCGCCGGTGCTCCGTTCCGGACGTCTTTATCTCACCACCGCGGTGCCGGGTGAAGGCGGTTCCCGGTCGCTCCGGGTGTTGTGCCTGAACGCGGGCGACGGTTCCACCCGCTGGGATGCCGAGGCGTTGACGGAGCCGGCCGGGGCCCCCGGGATCCATGAGAAAAACGGCCATGCCAGCGCGACCCCCGTGATCGGGGAAGACCGGGTTTTCGCCCATTTTGGACACCAGGGAACCGCCTGCCTCGATCTCCAAGGGCGCGTGATCTGGCGCCAGACCTCCCTCGGGTACACTCCCGTGCACGGCAATGGCAGTTCCCCGGTGCGGGTCGATGGTCTGCTCGTGTTTTCGGCGGATGGCGCTGAAAACCCCGCCATCGTGGCGTTGACGGCGGCAACCGGCGAGGTCCGGTGGAAGACCCCGCGCGACGCCGCGGCGAAACGGAAATTCTCGTTCTGCACCCCGTTGGTGATCGAGGTCGCCGGTCGTCGCCAGATCATCAGCCCCGCCAGCGGCGCCGTCTGTGCCTATGATCCGGCCGACGGTCACGAATTGTGGCGGGTCAATTATGGGGAAGGCTACTCCGTCGTTCCCCGTCCGGTGTTCGCACAGGGATTGCTGTTTCTGGCCACGGGATTTGATCATCCCTCAATCTATGCGATCCGACCCGACGGCTCGGGGGATGTCACCCAGACCCACGTGGTGTGGAAAGTTGCCAAGGGTGCACCGAACACGCCCTCCTTGCTCAGCGTCGGCGACGAGATTTACGCGATCTCCGACGGCGGGGTGGCGAGTTGCATCGATGCCCGGACCGGCACGATCAACTGGAGCGAACGTTTGGGTGGGGAATTCTCGGCCTCGCCCGTGCACGCGGCCGGCCGGCTTTACTTCCAAGCCGAAAACGGCACGGGTTTCGTGGTGGAACCAGGGAAGGCCTATCACCTCATCGCCAGGAACGAACTCGATGAGCGCACATTGGCCTCCTATGCGGTGGATGAGGGCGCGTTCTTCATCCGCACCGAATCCCATCTGTTGCGGATCGGGGATGGCCCCATGAAAAAGTGACGGCCGATTTCCATCGGCCGTCACCTTTCGGGACGTGTTGGCGCCGGGGAAGGCGCCGGTCCGGTTTTGCGGTCGGGCGCGGGTGGATAAGCCGCGCCCGCCGCCACCGCTTCAACGAACGGTCTCAGTAACCGGCCTGGGTGCCGCCGGTGTTGCGCTTTTGCATCCACGGCATCAGGGCGCGGAGCTTGGCACCGGTTTTCTCGATCGGGTGCTTCTCGCCCGCCTTCAGCAGGGCGTTGTAGCGCGGGTAGCCGGACTGATATTCCTTCACCCAAGCCTTCGCGAACTTGCCGGACTGGATGTCCTTGAGGGCCGCTTTCATCCGCTTCTTCACCGAGCCGTCGATGATCTTGGGCCCGACCGAGACGTCACCCCATTTGGCGGTCTCCGAGATCGAGAAGCGCATGCCGCCGATCCCGGATTCATTCATGAGATCCACGATCAGCTTGAGTTCATGAAGGCATTCGAAATAGGCCATTTCCGGCGAATAACCGGCTTCGACGAGGACCTCGAACCCGGCCTGGACCAGCGCACAGGTGCCGCCGCACAGGACGGTCTGTTCGCCGAAGAGATCGGTCTCCGTCTCCTCCTTGAAGCTGGTCTCGAGGACGCCGGCGCGGGTGCCGCCGATTCCCTTGGCCCAGGCCAGGGCGATCTTCTTGGCATTCTTGCCCGGGTTCTGGTGGATGGCGATCAGGCTGGGAACGCCTTTGCCCTCGGTGAACTGGCGGCGCACGATGTGACCGGGACCCTTGGGGGCGACCAGGATCACATTGACGTTGGGCGGCGGGACGATGGTCTTGAAATGGATCGAGAAGCCATGGCTGAAGAGGAGCGTCTTGCCCTTGGCCAGATTGGGGGCGATGTCCTTTTCATAAGCGGCGGGTTGCTTGGTGTCGGGCAGGGCCACGAAGATGACATCCGCCCGCTGGACCGCCTCGGCGGTGGGGACGACTTCGAACCCCTTTTCCCGGGCGACGGCAATCGACTTCGAGCCTTCGTAGAGGCCGATGATGACGTTGCAGCCGCTTTCCTTGAGGTTCAGCGCATGCGCGTGCCCTTGCGAGCCGAAGCCGAGCACCGCCAGGGTCTTGCCCTTGAAAACGCCCAAGTCGGCGTCTTTGTCCGTGTACACTTTAGCCATAAAAAGAAGAGCGAAACCGTACCCGGCCCCGGCCCCGTTGGGAAAGGCCGAAATCGGCAACCGACTCCGGGCGCATCTGGACATCGTGGGAAGCCGGGCCATGGGAGAAGCGGGGCGGGTGGGAAAACCCGCCTTCCCAAGGCGGACGCGACAGCTCCGGGGGGGCGGGTTTTCCCACCCGCCTTCCCACGCTACCCGGATGCGCCCCCGAACTCTCGCGTTGACCCATGAAGGCCTTCGTATAGCGTCACCGCACATGTTGCCGGTGGTTCACCTCGTAGTACGCGTATTGGTCCTTCGGGACTGAGGCGGCCTGCGGCGTGCACTTCCAGCCCCGGGTTGCCCGCAGTCCCCCAGGACGCGGGTTTTCAGTTTTCCGGGGGGACGGCGGACACGCGTGCGGCGGCCGGAACCCACGGAAACGGCCCTCTCGGCGGGCTTGGGGTCGGCAGCAGCGCACGCAGGATACAGACGATCGGCAACGACGCATCATTACCATGCAACGACACACCATCTCCGTGCTCGTCGAAAACAAGTTCGGCGTGCTCACCCGGGTCACCGGCCTGTTCAGCGGCCGCGGTTACAACATCGACACCCTCAATGTCGGCCCCACCGAGGACCCTTCCCTCAGCCGCATGACCATCGTCACGCGGGGGGACGACGCCACCGTCGAGCAGATCTGCAAGCAACTCGACAAACTCATCGATGTCGTGAAGGTCACCGACTACCGGCAGGGTGACTATATCGACCGTGAGTTGGTGCTGGTGAAGGTGCAGGCGGCACCCTCCAACCGCGCCGAGATCTGCCAGATGGCAGAACTCTTCCGCGCCAAGGTCGTCGATGTGCAGCCGGAAAGCCTCACGATCGAGATCACCGGCGGCGAATCCAAGATCGAGAAATTCCTGAGCCTGATGAAGGACTTCGGAATCCGGGAACTCACCCGGACCGGTCAGGTCGCCCTGCCACGCGCGTAAACGCACCCGTCCGGCATGCTGCCCCGCCCATGAAGCCCGCACCCGATCCCCTCCGGTGGTTTTCGGTTTTTGCCTTCATGGTTTGGGCCGCGATGGCCTCAGCCGCGGGCTTCAACGTGAGCTTCGCCTCGATGGACGAAGGGCGGCGGCAGCTCACGATGGCGGATGAATTCGTCGGTCACCTGAGCCCCTTCGACCGGGCGGCGCGCCTCAAGACCGAACGCGACGTGGCCGGGAAGGAGTATTTGGAATACGTGTCCGCGGCGGTCCGGGAATGGACGCCCGCGGAGACAAACCGACTGGGCGCGTTGTTCGCCACCTTGAAACCGAAGTTGCAGGCATTCCGGGTGAGCGTACCGGCGACGGTCTGGTTGGTGAAGACGACCGGCCGTGAGGAGGGAGCGGCCGCCTATACCCGCGGGGGCGCCATCGTGGTCCCCGAATCCGAACTGAAATCCGGTGATTCAGAATTGCAGGGTCTCCTGGCCCACGAATGTTTCCATGTCCTGTCCCGCAACAATCCCCGGCTCAAGGACGCCCTTTATGCGGTGATCGGCTTCCAACCCTGTGCCGAGATCCGTCTGACGCCGGATCTCGCACGGCGCCAGATCACCAATCCGGACGCCCCGTTCAACGACCACTCGGTTGAACTTTCGGTGAAAGGTGTCCACGGGTGGTGGGTGCCGGTCCTGGTGGCCTCCTCCGATCATTATGATTCGGCGAAGGGCGGGGAGTTCTTCGATTATCTCCAAGTCATGCTGGCACCCGCCGGTCTCGTCGACCCGGTGCCGGCCGATCGGTTGGTCCCGATGGACCAGGCGAAAGGTCTCCTCGATCAGGTCGGGCACAACACCACCTACCTGATACATCCGGAGGAAATCCTCGCCGATAATTTCAAACTCCTGGTCACCGGGGGGACCGTGAAGTCCCCCGAGGTGATCGCCCGGCTGAAGGCGGTCCTGATGCGGGGGGAGGATGCGCCGAAATAGAAACTGCGGGTGACCAGGGGTTGGGATCGATCACCAGAAACGGGAGCCCAAGCTTCCATCAAACCGGACCACCGATGAACATTGAAGGGATCAAAGGCTGTTACGAGAAGACGCTCGGATTGTTCTATTTCGCGAGGATGTGTTCGAAGATCCGCCTCCATGGCGCCGGCAAACTTCCCCCGGATTATTTCGCGATGCTGGGGGAGGGCTTCGACGGACGCACCTGCCGGTATCTTTCCGTTCCCTACCGGGCCATCCGGGAGCGCGTGCTCGCCGGAATGCGGGACGAGGAGGTGCTCGAATGGTGCCTGGAGAATGGCCGCCGTCTCACCGCCGAACAGATCCTCATTTACAACAGTTTCATGAGCAAACGCGGTTGGCGCGACGATGAGACCGACGGTTTCATCCCCGAGATGATCCGGCAGTACGGGCTCAAGGATGGAACCCATGCCATCACGGATTTCGATCTCATCGAGATGGATGAGGGCCGCTGGTATCCGGAGATGTGGCGGGAGGCTTGGAAATGAGCCCCGCGACGATTTCGCCGGGGCAATAAGATGAAGTGGTCGGGACGACAGGATTTGAACCTGCGACTTCTTGGCCCCAAACCAAGCGCTCTACCAGGCTGAGCTACGTCCCGCTGACCACCCTGAGTATCTCCAGGCAACCATACTCCGCAACTGGCATTTTCGCGATGTCCCGATTCCCCGATCCCTATCCTTTGCGCCGGTTCTGCGCCCGATACAGGCTCGGAGGAATCCCGATCTCCTTCTTAAACACCACGCTCAGGTACTCCACATGCTCAAACCCGGAACGTTCGGCAATCTCCGACAACGACAGGTCGGTCTCGCCGAGCAACTGCTTCACCCGGTTCAATTGGACCCTCATGATCTCGTCGTGGGGTGTCCTCCCGAGCAGTTTGCGGAACCGGTTCTCCAAACGCCGCCGGGATTGTGGAACCGCATTCAACACGTCCTGCACGTTGATGCCATGGCACGCGTTCTCCCGGATGTAGCGCACCGTGCGGATGATGAACACATCGTCGATCGCCATCACGTCGGTGCTTTGGCGCGTCGCGACCCCGATCGGCGGGATCAATTGCACCTCCGGGCTGGGCTTGCGGCCGGACATGATTGCGTCGAGAAGCACCGCGGCGTCGTAGCCGGTCCGATGCGCATTCGGGATCACGCTCGACAACGGTGGACTCGAGAGTTCGCAGAGGATCTCGTCGTTGTCGACGCCGATGACCGCCACCTCGTCCGGCACGTGTAATCCGTGACGGCGACACGCATCCAGAACCTGCTGGCCGCGGAAGTCGTAACAGGCCATCACCCCGACCGGCTTCGGCAATTCCATCAGCCAGCGGGCGATGTCCTCCACCTGTCCGGTGTGGTCGCGGGGAAGGCGTTTGGCGGGAATGTAAGGATGACAGGTGACGCCCGCCGCAAGGGAGAGGCGTCCGAAGTGTTCGCCCCGCCAATCGGACCAGTTGAACCGCGGATCACCACAGTAGGCGACGTGTTGAAACCCCCGTTCCAACAGGTGTTCCAATGCCAGTTGGGCGATGGCGGCATCATCGGTCTCCAGCCACGGCAGCGACGGGAGCAACCGGGCGGCACTGACATCGACAATCGGGACTTTCAGCCGCCGAAGGGAACGGGCCATCGCGGGCGTCTCGATGCGGGCGAGAATGCCGTCGCCATCCCAGTTCGCAATCCAGCCCGGTGGCCGATCCAGCCGGCCGTGTTCGGCGAGGTACAGGGACCAAGGCTGGTTTTCGCGGAGATAGGCAATGATCCCCTGGAGCAATCCCCGCGCGTAGGCGTTCGACGTCTCGATCAGCAGCGCGACCTTGCGGGTGGCTTTCACGGGGCCGTGGGAAGGGGTACGGGGTCCGACCCTGCCCGGCTCCACGGCTCCGGCAGGGTCGGGCCTCACGTCAGCGGGTGAAGGCCGGGAGGGTGATGAGCTTGCCACCCTTGAGCGCGGAATCGTGCGAGCACAGGCCGACGCAGGTCCAGTTGGCGGATTGGCGGGCATTGGGGAAGGGGTCGCGGCCCTCGGTGATGGCACTCGCGAATTCATGCGCCAAATGCGGGTGAGATCCGCCATGTCCGGCCCCTTGGGTGAAACTCAGGTGGGTCTTCTTGCCGAGATCATACACGCCCTTCGTGGTGAACGGCCGGATGCTTCGCGGCAGCAACTTCGCATAATCCGGAGCCCGGACCAGCTTCGGGATCTTGGGTTCGGGCAGCTTGGCCCGGTGCAACACCATCGGCTCATGCTCGACCAAGGGCCACTCGATCGAGGCCTTCGAACCGTACACGTCGAAACTCTCCCGATACTGCCGGGCGGTGTCGAACAGCGACCGGTAGATGCGCGCGCTCAGGTCGCTGGCGGCGAACTTGATGTGGGTGGTCTCCACCGCAAACGTCGAACCGTACTTCTCCGCAAGTTCGGGACGGATGGCGCCGGAGCCGAAACAACTGACGTATTCGGCGTCGAGCCGGAGCAATCCGGCGACGGGTCCGACGCAGTGGGTCGCATACCACATCGGCGGCAATCCCGGCCAGTAATTCGGCCAGCCGTCCATGTCCTGCTGGTGCGACGCCTGGAGAAACTGGATGCGACCGAGGGTCCCCTTGTCATGGAGTTCGCGGATGTACAGGAACTCCCGCGCGTACACGACCGTCTCCATCATCATGTACTTGAGGCCCGTCTTCCTCACCAAGGCGACGATCTTCCGGCAATCCTCAATGCTGGTCGCCATGGGCACCGTGCAGGCAACGTGTTTGCCCGCCTCCAGCGCCGCGATCGACATCCAGCCGTGATCCGGAATCGGCGAATTGATGTGGACCGCATCGACGTTCGGATCCTTGAGCAACGCATGAAAGTCCGTGTGTCGGACCGGAATCCCAAAGGCGTCGGCCATCGCGTTCAGTTTGTCCGGCTTGCGTTGGCAAAGGGCATAACAATGGGTGTCCGGATGCCGTTGCCAGATGGGGATGAATTCGGCTCCGAAACCGAGTCCGACGACGGCGATGTTGATTTTGCGTTCGCTCATGGAGTGACGTTCTTGGTCTGGCTCTTCCTACGGGAAATCGGGTGCAGAATGCCAGCCATCCGTCGCCGAGGCCATGAAGAGTTGCGCCCGTCGTCATGAGGAATTTGGCCGGCAGCACGTCCGCGCAGTTCGGTCCCTCCCGCCCCGCGGGGAACGGGCGGGGAGAGAGCTGGAGAGAGGGGTCGGTTGTTCGGCCCAGGACGCCCCACAGGCTGACGGTTTCCACTTCCCACCCGCGACGGCGGCCCCGAAACTTCTTCCATCGCCATGAACTCGTCCGTCCTTCCCCACTGCAGACGACCCCGGACGGGTTGGGTCGTGGCGACGTGGCTGTCGTGGTCCCTCTTCGCAGCAGCCGCCGATGTCAAACCGCACTGGGCGTTTCAACCTCCGGTCCGGCCTGAGCCTCCGTCGGCCCGAATCAGCCCCTGGTGTCGCGGACCGATCGATGCCTTCGTCCTCAGCCGCCTGGAGAAGGAAGGCCTGCAACCGGCCCCCGAAGCCGACCGGGCCACGCTGTTGCGACGCGTGACGCTCGACCTCACGGGCCTGCCCCCACAACCGGCGGAGGTGGATGCCTTTGAATCCGATCCGGCGCCCGACGCGTATGGGCGGGCCGTGGAACGGTTGCTGGCATCCCCGCGGTATGGGGAACGCATGGCGTGGGATTGGTTGGAAGCGGCCCGTTACGCGGATTCCAACGGGTATCAAGGCGACGGGGAACGGACGATGTGGCCATGGCGGGATTGGGTGGTGTCGGCCTTCAATCGCAACCTTCCCTTCGACCAATTCACCACGTGGCAACTGGCGGGCGACCTGGTGCCGGGGACGGGTTTGGAGCAGCGGTTGGCGACCGGGTTTTGTCGCAACCATATGATCAATGGCGAGGGGGGGCGGATTCCCGAGGAAAACCGGATCGATTACCTGTTCGACCAGACCGAGACGGTGGCCACGGTCTGGCTGGGGGCGACCTTCAACTGCACCCGGTGCCACGATCATAAGTTCGATCCGTTCACCCAACGTGATTACTTCGGGTTGATGGCGTTTTTCAACCGCACGCCGGTGGACGGTGGCGGAGGCGATCCGCAGACCCGGCCGGTGGTGGACGTGCCTTCGGACGGGCAGTCGCGGCCGAGGATTGAGCTGGGGGTTGGCGTGGTCACGGCGGCGGCGTTGGTCACGGACTGGGAGAAGCGGTTGTTCGTGCGGGCCGAGGGTCGGTCGGCGGTGGAATCCGAGGCGGCGAAGGACCTGCCGAAAGAGGTGAGGAAGGAATTGGAGACGGAACCGGTGCGACGGAGTGCGGAAGGATTGGGTAAACTTGCCGACCACTGGCGCCAGAAAGAGCCGGCTTATGTGACGGCGTTGGAACAGGAGCGCGAAGCCGTGGAGAAGCGTGCGGCTTTGGAACGATCGATCCCGAAAGTGATGGTGATGGAGGATCTCGCCAAGCCCCGGGAGACCTTCCAATTGGTGCGGGGCGCCTACGACAAGTTGGGCGCCCGGATTGTCGCGGCGACCCCCGCCTGCCTGACCCGTACGACAGTTCCGGGAAACCCCGGCAGCCGCCTCGACCTGGCGCGATGGCTGGTCTCTCCGGAACAACCCCTGACCGCCCGGGTCGCGGTCAATCGGGCGTGGCAGATGTTCTTCGGCATCGGGTTGGTGAAGACGTCGGAAGATTTCGGAGTGCAGGGCGAGCGGCCTTCGCACCCGGAATTGCTCGACTGGATGGCCACCGAATTCGTGCGGTCGGGCTGGGACGTGAAGCATCTCCACCGGCTGATCGTGACCAGCGCGACCTACCGGCAGTCGTCCCGGGTGACGCCGGGATTGTCGGAGCGCGATCCGGAAAACCGGTTGCTGGCGCGGGGGCCGCGCCACCGGCTGCCCTCGTGGATGATCCGGGACGTCGTGTTGGAAGCGGCCGGCCTGCTTTCCGGGCCGATGGGTGGGGCGCCGGTGAAACCGTACCAGCCATCGGGGGTCTGGGAGGACGCGACCTTCGGGGCCAAGCAATATAAGGCCGACGGCGGGGAATCATTATATCGGAGAAGCCTTCAGGTCTTCTGGCGGCGGATCGTGGGGCCGACCATGTTTTTTGACGTCGCGAACCGGCAGTATTGCACGGTGCGCACGCCGCGGACGGACACCCCGCTGCAGGCGCTCCTGCTGCTCAACGACACGGCCTACGTGGAGGCGGCCCGGGTGCTGGCCGGCCGGGTGCTGACCGGGTCGGGGGATGATACCGGCCACTTGGACGAACTGTGTCGGCGGGTGTTGGGACGCCGGGCCGGGGCGGACGAGCGCCGGATCCTGTTGACGGGACTGGGACGGCACCGGGCGCGGTTGGCGGCGGCACCAGCGGACGCCGAGCGGTTGGTGCATGTGGGCGAGGCACCCCGGCCGGCGGGCTTGGACCCGGTCGAGCACGCCGCATGGTCCCTGGTGGCCGGCACCGTGATGAACCTGGACGAGGCGATATCGAAGGAATGAGCACCATGGATCCACGCGAAGAACAGCGGTTGTTGGTGAGCCGGCGGGCGTTTCTCGGACGGGGCGCCCTGGGTTTGGGCACGGCGGCCCTGGCGGGTTTGCTGGGCCGTGAGGGGTTGGCGGCCATGCCCGCAGCGGGATTGGCGGGACCCCATCTGGCGCCGCGGGCCAAGCGGGTGATCTACCTCTTCCAGAATGGCGCCCCCACCCACGTGGACCTTTTCGACTACAAACCCCGGCTGGCCCAACTCCATGGCCAGACGGTGCCGGACGAATACATAGCGGGCCGGAGATTCAGCACGATGACCGGGAAGGCGGACGGGAAGAAACTGTTGGGACCGGTGGAGCCCTTCCGTCAGCACGGACGTTCCGGGGCGTGGGTGAGCCGGTTTCTGCCGCACACGGCGCAGATCGTTGATGAGTTGTGCTTTGTGAAAAGCCTGCACACGGACGCGGTGAACCATGCCCCGGGAATCTCCCTGCTCCTGAGCGGTTCCCAGATCCCGGGCCGGCCGACCCTTGGGGCCTGGCTGGCCTACGGGCTGGGCAGCGATGCCGAGAGCCTGCCCGCCTACGTGGTGATGACCTCGGTGACACGCAACACCTCGTGCGGCCAGATCTTTTATGACTTCTACTGGGGCTCGGGTTTCCTGCCCTCCCGCTATCAGGGTGTCAAATTCCGCGGTGGCGGCGAGCCGGTGCTCTACCTCGAGAATCCGGACGGCGTGCGGCGTGAATCCCGGCGGGCCCAACTGGATGACCTCGCCCGGTTGAATGAGCTCAAACGGCGCGAGTGCGGCGACCCGGAGATCACGACCCGGGTGGCCCAGTATGAGATGGCATTCCGGATGCAGGCCAGCGTGCCGGACCTCACCGACCTGTCGAAAGAGCCCGCGTCGGTCTTCGAATTATATGGGCCGGAGGCGCGCCAGCCCGGGACCTATGCCTATAACTGCCTCATGGCGCGCCGGCTGGTGGAACGCGGGGTGCGCTGTGTCCAGCTGATGCATGCCGGCTGGGACCAGCACAACAGCATCACCACCGAATTATATAACCAATGCCGCGACACCGACCGGCCGTCCGCCGCGCTGGTGATCGACCTGAAGCAGCGCGGGCTGTTGGACGACACGCTGGTGATCTGGGGCGGGGAATTCGGGCGGACGCCCTTCATCCAGGGGAGCCTCGAGGACCGGGTCCGCTGGGGACGCGACCATCATCCGTACGCCTTCACCGCATGGATGGCGGGCGGTGGCGTGCAACCCGGGCTGACCTATGGCGAGACCGATGACCTCGGGATGAACGTCGTGCGCGATCCGGTCCATGTGCACGATTTCCAGGCCACGATCCTGCACCTGTTGGGGATCGATCACGAGCGGTTGACCTATCGGTTCCAAGGCCGGGATTTCCGGCTGACCGATGTGCACGGGGACGTGGTGCGGGGGGTTCTGGCGTGAGGGGGATGGTGATCAGTAATCAGTGATCAGTAATCAGTGATCAGGGGTCAGGGGTCAGTGATCAGGGGTCAGGGATTGGGGCCGCTCTGGCGCCGCCCGTCACTTCAGGTCTTTCTTGATCGCCTTGCCCGCGTGCTTGAGGGGTTTGATGTTCAACTTGTCGCCGAGTTTCTCCAATTGTTCCGGCTTCACATCACCGACGACATTCACCAAGACCGCCTCCTTGCCTCCGTCCTCGACCATCACCACGACACCCTCCACGGATTCGGTCCCGCGCATCTTGAGGTAGACATTCACGTGACTGTCCTTGTCGTCGACGTTCACGACGTGTTCCCAGCCGCCGGTGTCGAGTTGACCGCGGAGATCGGTGAGACGCTTGCGGACGTCGCCGCGGTTGTCGTCGCCCAGGCTGACCACATTGACATGGACCGAAGTGAGCGAGCCGACCAGTTGGGCCACATCGGGGTCATCCTTGCCGGCGAGCTTGGCGGCGAGGCTCAGCAACGGACCCTTCAGCTGGACATCGACAAATTCGCCGCCGGAGCTGGAGCGGGCGAAGGAGCCGAAATCAACCTGTCCGGGTACGGTGTCGGCGCCGAGGGTGGAGAGGGAGAGGATCGAGGCGAGTGCGACGGTCCGGGTGATGGAAGCGAGAGCATTCATGGTGGGTTCAGCACCCGGCTGCCGCGGAAAAAGTTTCAACGTCCAAACTGGAGGGATGAGTTATACGAATCCCCGACATATCACGTCCCGCGGATCATCCGGAATTCGGCCGCCCGATCGCGCGGGGTCACCGCCGGACGCGAACGGAGTTCGGCCACGCGACGGGTGGCGCGTTGCGACAAGGCTGCCAACCGGCCTTTCAGCTCGTCGCGTTCCCGTTCCAACTGGAGCACCTTCGTCTCCAGCGTCCGCGTCGCGGGGGCCGTCGCCTTGGGATTGCCGACCGACTGGGCCCGGAGTGCGGCACCGGCGTCGACGAGTTGGTGTTCCAGGTCGAACTTTTCCCGCTCCAAACGGGTACGGAGCGAAGATTCCTGGGTGAGCGCCGTCTGGAGTTCCGCCTCGCGTTGGGTGCTCTGCTGCAGCGATTCCCGGAGACGAGCCACCTCGGCCTGTGCGGCGCGGGCCTGCGTCTCCTGTTCCAAAGTCACTGCGGTCGCGGCGTCCGGAGGTTTCCCCCCCACGGATTGGAGACGGATCTCGGCCGCCCGAAGTTGGGCCTGGACCCCGGCGTGCTCGGCTTTTTCGACGGCCAGCGAAGCCTGCAGGTTCTTCAACGCCTCGGAATCCGCCTCCGACCGCGCGGTGAGCTTGGACACGCGTTGTTCCAGGGTCTGGTTGTCATGTTCCAACTGGGTGCGTGCCTGCTTTTCCAAGGTCAGCGTCGCCACCAATTCGTCCGCCCGCAGCGTGTTGCGTTCGACATCCGCGCGCGCCACGGCGAGTTCGGTCTCGAGCTTGGCGATCTTCACAATGCCCTCCTCCGCCTGTCGGATCTTGAGGTCTTCCACCTGTTTTTCCAGGGCCCCCTTTTCCAGTGTCAGGCGCTCGTTCGTCCGCTTCATCTCGTCGAGACCGGTCTGGACCTTGGTGAGGCGGGCGGACAACTCGGCGACTTGTTTCCCCTTTTCCGTCTCCGATTTCAGTTCGGTCACCTGGTCCTTGAGGGTCTGGTTTTGGAGTTGGAGCGGCTTGAGGGATTCGTCCTGGATCCGTTTCAGGCGGGTTTCGACCTCCGTGCGTTCGCGTTCGAGACGGGTCGCGGCCTGCTTTTGCTCGGCCAATTGCCGGCGGGTCTCCACGAGGGCTTTCTGGGCCTCCTCAGCGACGACCTTGTCGACCAGGTTCTTGCGTTCGGTTTCCTGGGCGGCAATCCGCGCGAGGAGAGTGACGTTGGTGCTTTGGAGTGCCGATATCTTCTCGACCGCAGCCTGCAATTCGCGGGGATCGATGGGTGCGGGTTGGGCGGAGAGAGCCTCCCGCAGGCGGGCCTCAAGGAGTTGTTTGTCGGAGGCAAGGGTCTGGATCCGGGAATTGAGGTCGTTCAATTGCGTCAACACCTCGTTCGGAGGCGCTTCCGGAATCGGATTGAGGAGGACGGGTTTCCGGGTCGCCTGATCCGCAACCTCCTGGAGCCCGGCCAACTTGTCGCTGCAATAATGGAGCCGGTAGTTGATCACCCGTTCATTCCATGCCGGATACCCGCGTTGCAGTTTCTTCAAGCCCTCCTGCGCCTCCGTGTAGAGGCGGAAGGACTGGAGTTTGTCGGGGGATTTGTCGGCCTGCTGGATGAGATTATAAATGACGATGAACTGGTCATCGGGCCCGGCGGCGGGTGCGGCCGAGGCAAGGAGGAGCACGCAAAGGAATGCGGCCAGACGGCGGAACATGGGCTAGGGTATAGGGCCGTTCGCGCGGTTCCGGAAGGAGGAATTGCCCGGCGGTTCGTTCGGAGTACCGGCTTCAGCCGGTCGCGCGTCCCTTCCCGAACCTCACGTCCCTTTCCATTCACGGTCCTCGTGCATGCGGGTGTCCTACCGGCTGAAGCCCGGGACTCCTAACCGCATCCTCCTTGGACGGAAAGTCGTGCTTGCACGATTTCCCTCGGCCGAAAACAATCCAACACCATTCCTGAAGAATGGGCGGCCCTTCCCAAATATCCATCGCCCATCCTGTCACTCCGTCATGATTGAGATTCCGGAAATAATCCAGACCACGGATCGGTTGACGGCCTTCATTCACCTCACGGTTCCGCGGGACCAGATCCAGAGTGTGATGGGTCCGGGCATCCGGGAGTTGTTGGGTGCCATCGCCGCCCAAGGCATCGATCCGGCGGGGCCTTGGTTCACGCACCATCTGAGAAGGCCGACGGACACCTTTGATTTCGAGGTGAGCGTGCCGGTGCTAACCCCGGTCGCCGCCGTCGGTCGCGTGAAGCCGGGGCGATGGCCCGCCATGAAGATGGTGCGAACGGTCTATCACGGGCCTTACGAGGGTCTCGGCGGGGCTTGGGGTGAGTTCATTGGGTGGATCGAGACCCATGGGCACACGCCGACCGGGGAGCTTTGGGAATGTTATACCGTCGGTCCGCACTCGGACCCCGACTCAACAGCCTGGCGCACCGAGTTGAGCCGGGAACTCACCGTCTAACAACAGCCATGAAAACCTGGAAATCCCCACGGATGACCTTCCCGCTCGTCCTGCTGGGTTGCCTGGCGGGCGGAGCCGAGGCGCAAACCGTCCTGAACGGCAGCTTCGAGACGGGCTTGGATCCCAATACCGGTGTCGGGTTGAACATCGGGATGACCGCTCCCGACAACACCACGATTTTCGGTTGGACCGTTTCCAGCGGCACCGTCGATTACATTGGCGGTCGGTGGGTGGCGGGAGAGGGAGCCCGTTCCCTCGACCTCAGCGGGGTTTCCGCGGGATCGATTTTCCAGACCGTGGGAGGATTGACTCCCGGAGTGGCCTACGAGCTGAGTTTCCTGATGGCTGCGAACCCCGATGGCGGGGCTCCCACCAAGGGCATGCAGGTGGACATTGGCGGTGTTTCGCAGAGCTTCTCCGCCACCCAGACGGGCAATCCCGCTGACTTGGGGTGGACGCTGCGCACCTTGGAGTTTGTTCCGGCCGCGCCGACGGTGACCCTGGTTTTCACGAGCCTGGACAACAGCGCCTCCGGTCCGGCGCTCGACCGGGTCGGCATCGTCCAGATACCTGAGCCGGCGTCTTGGACCCTGCTGATATTGGGGGGCGCCGGCCTGGGATTTCGGAGCTGGAGAAACGGGACTCCCGGAGTCCGTCCCGGGAAGCTCACGCC
Organism: Verrucomicrobiota bacterium; assembly: GCA_025360495.1. Classification (GTDB taxonomy): domain Bacteria; phylum Verrucomicrobiota; class Verrucomicrobiia; order Limisphaerales; family UBA9464; genus UBA6176. The sequence continues at coordinate 16,129 of JANYCC010000314.1, forward strand.
AGCAACTGCTTCACCACGCTCGATTCCTCCACGCCCGTGAGTCGCTGGTCCAGTCCCTGCGACTTGAACGTGAAGCGGCTGTGATCGATCCCGAGACAGTGCAGGATCGTCGCGTTCAGATCGTTCACGTGCACCGGGTTCTCGACGATGTTATAGCTGAAATCGTCGGTCTCGCCATATACCTGCCCGCCCTTGATGCCGGCGCCGGCCAGCCACATGCAGAAGTTCCGTGGGTGATGGTCCCGGCCATAGTTGTCGGCGGTGAGTTTGCCCTGTGAATAGACCGTGCGCCCGAATTCTCCCCCCCACACGACCAGCGTGGAATCGAGCAGACCGCGCTGACGCAGGTCCTGGATGAGGGCGCCCGTGGCCTGGTCGGTGTCGAGGCATTGGTTGCGCAACGCCGTCGGGAGGTTGTCGTGCTGGTCCCACCCGCGGTGGAGCACCTGCACCACACGGACGCCGCGCTCGATCAGGCGGCGGGCGAGCAAGGCGGACTGGGTGAAGCTGCCAGGGCGTTTCACATCGGCGCCATACATCTCCAAGGTGGATGCACTTTCCTTCGAGAGATCGGTGAGTTCGGGCACGCTCGTCTGCATGCGGAACGCCATTTCATACTGGGCGATCCGGGTCTGGATCTCGGGATCACCGAACTTCTCATAACCGAGGTGGTTGAGCCGGCTCAGCGCGTCCAGTTGGGTGCGCCGGTCGGAGGGATCCACACCCGGGGGATTCTGGACATAAAGGACCGGATCTCCGGCACCACGGAGGGCGACGCCATTGAACCGGGTCGGGAGAAAGCCGCTGCTCCACATCCGGGTGAAGAGGGCCTGTCCGTTGCCGGAGGATGGGAAGGACGGGGTCAGGACGACGAACGCCGGGAGATCGTTGCTCTCGCTGCCCAGCCCATAGGCGAGCCAGGAACCGATGCTGGCCTTCCCTGGGACTTCGCTGCCCGTCATGACGAAGGTGCAGGCCGGATCATGGTTGATGGCATTGGTGTGAACCGTGCGGATGACCGCGAGTTCGTCCACGACCCGCGCCGTATGCGGCAGCAGTTCACTGACCATCGTCCCGTTGCGGCCATGCGGGCTGAAGTTGAATTTCGACGGCGCCACCGGGAAACGCCCCTGACCGCTTGTCATCGTGCTCAGGCGTTGGGCCATCCGCACCGAATCGGGGAGTTCCTTGTCGAAGTATTCCTTCAATCCGGGTTTGTGATCCCAAAGGTCGATCTGGGACGGCGCACCGTTCATATGAAGATAGATGATGGCCTTGGCGCGCCCGGCCCAGTGCGGGAGTCCGGGAAGGGGCGGATGGATGCGCCCGGGTGCACCAGCCGCGGCAGCCCAAGCCTGGGTACCGCGTCCGGCCATCAGCCAACCCAGGCCGAGCCCGCCGAGCCGCAATCCGCTGCCCACGAAGAATTGCCGGCGGGTCTGCTGTCGTTGGAAATCCAGGAAGGGATCCATAAAGATGGTGTACGGTGTGGGGCGCCGGTTCAGTTGCGCGTAAGGACTTCGTCCAGGTTGAGGAGCAGGTTGGCGGTCAGGGTGTAGGCGGCCAACTCGACCGGATCCGCGGCGGTCGGGATCTTGGATTCGCCATTGGCAACGGCCCGTTTAGCCGCTTCGGGATCGGACTTATAACGTGCCAGCTGCTGGTCGAGAGTCCCGCGGACAATCGCGAGTTCGGCGGGGGCCGGAGGGCGGGCGAGCAGCAGGCGGTAAGCCCAGAGAATGCGTTGCTCGGGGGTGGCACCCCCCTCGGCGAGGATCCGGGAGGCCAGCGCCCGGGCCGCCTCGAAATGCTGCACGTCGTTCAGCAACTGGAGCGCCTGCAACGGTGTGTTGCTGCGTTCCCGGCGCGAACAGGACTGTTCGCGGTTGGGTGAATCGAAGGTCGAGAGGAACGGCGCCGGCGCGGTGCGTTTGAAAAAGGTATAGAGACTGCGCCGATATAATGCCGAGCCGTGGTCCTGCTTATATTCGCGGGTGTTCGAACCGATGAAACCCACGGGCTCCCAGATGTTGGGCGGTTGGTACGGTTTCACGCCCTTACCGCCCATCTGCGCGTCCATCAGACCGGATACAAACAGGACGTTGTCGCGGATCTCCTCGGCATCCAGACGGAAACGGGGACCCCGCGCCAGCAGCCGGTTCTCAGGATCGCGCTGCAGTTGATCGGGGTTGACCCGGGATTCCTGCCGATACGCCGCCGTGGTCACCAGCAACCGGACCAGGTCTTTCACATCCCAGCCACTGGTGCGGAACCGGACGGCAAGCCAGTCGAGCAATTCCGGATGGCTCGGGGGTTGCCCCTGTGAACCGAAATCATCGGCGGTCTTGACCAGGCCGATGCCGAAGAATTGCTGCCAGAAACGATTGACCGCCACGCGTGCCGTGAGGGGATGTTCATCAGACACCAGCCACCGCGCCAGGTCGAGGCGGTTGGTCGTACCCGCCGTCCGCAACCGCGGAAAGACCGCCGGCACACCCCGCACGACCCGGTCGCCCGGCTTGTCATACTGTCCGCGCACCATTTGAAAACTCTCCCGGGGTGAATCCATGTCGCGAAATACGAAGGTGGAGGGGATTCCCGAATCATAGGCCTCGCGCTCTTTGCGCACGGCGTCCGCCTCCGCAACCAATTCCCCGAAGGCGGGTCGGGTGGTCGCACACACGTGGGCCACATAATGTTCGCGCAGCGACGCCACCTGTGCGGGCGTGCGGTTGGTGGCCGTGGTGGACTTGAAGATCCCCTTCAAAGCCGCCGGCAATTCCCCCGGTTCCTTGCCTTCATACTGCCGGGTCCAGGCTTGGAATGATTGCGCGGGATCGTTCACCGGGTCGATGCGGCCCGCAACGCCCGCCTGATCCCAGTACACGCGGCCGCCGAATTGCGTGAAGGCGATCCCATCGAGCTTGTCGCCCGGTTTGAGCCCCACTTTGGCGGCGTCGAATTCAAGCCGGACCCACTTGCCAGACTCGGGCAGGGGACCCTGGTGCGCACGCTCGGTGGTGCCCTTGGCGCCCCAATCGATCGCATCCACGTCGCCCCACACGGCGCGGTGTTTCCATTCCTCACGCTTGTATTGCAACATGACCGTCCGCGGCGGGTTCTTTGGGTCCAGATAGACGTGGGCATAAAGCCGGCCGCCCGGGGGCACTTCCACCCGGGCGTCGGTGGTTTCAAAGACATCCTGGGCCAGGCCGCCGTCCTCGCGCGCCAACGCACGCTTCCCCGACGTCACCGGGCCCTCCGATGACGTGATCCAACGGGTCGGCGCGCCCGGACTCGCCGTGATGTGCCAACCGGACGGGGCGTCGTCATCGATCCACAGGTGGTCCAGGTCACGCGGGACGGGTGGCGGGGTGAGAGCCGCCGGGTCGAGGTATTCGGTGCGGCTGGCGACGGCTTTGATCCGTTCCTCGACATCCACCGTCCGGGCGGCGAGCGAAGCCAGTTGGGCGTCATCCGCGGTCGACCGGAGCTTCAATGCCGGCGCCGTGAGCAGCGAATTGCCGTCCATCGCCGGGTCCGCGGCGCTGTTGAAGAAGGCATATAAGGAATAGAATTCCCGATTTGAAATAGGGTCGAACTTATGGTCGTGGCACACTGCGCAACCGGCCGTCAGGCCCATCCACGTCTGCACCGTCGTGGCGGTCCGGTCGACCGCATAACGAAAGAGGTATTCGGCGTCGATCGACCCGCCCTCGCCGCTGGTGATGTTGCAGCGGTTGAAGCCGGTGGCCACGATCTGGTCCTGCGTGGCGCCCGGAATAAGGTCGCCCGCGAGTTGCTCGACGGTGAAACGGTCGAAGGGCAGGTTCTGGTTGAACGCCCGAACGACCCAGTCCCGGTAAGCCCACATCTGCCGTTCGTTGTCGAGATGCAGTCCGTGGGTGTCGGCGTAGCGGGCCACATCGAGCCAGGGCCGGGCCATCCGTTCGCCATAAGCCGGGGAATCGAGGAATCGATCCACCAACCGCTCGTAGGCACCGGGTCGGCGATCGCTGAGAAAGGCGTCGACCTCGACCGGGGTCGGTGGCAATCCCCGCAGGTCGAAGCTCAGCCGGCGGATCAGCGTGGGCCGGTCGGCTTCGGGTGAGAGTTTCCACCCCTCCTTCGCCAGACGCACCGCGAGAAAACGGTCGATGGCATTCCGGACCGGGGTGCCGGGCGCCACCGCGGGCGGTTCCACAGCGATGGGAGGCTCGAAGGCCCAATGTTTCTGGTACGGCGCGCCCTGTTCAATCCAGCGCTTCAACAGGTCCTTTTCCGCCGCCGCAAGGGTCTTGTGACTGTCCGGCGGGGGCATGACGTCGTCCGGATCGGTGGCCTGGATGCGCCGCCATAATTCGCTGCCGGCCAGGTCACCGGGCTTGATGGCCACATGACCGTCCTTGTCGGCGGCGGCGGCCCCTTCCGCGGTGTCGAGACGCAGCCCGGCCTTGCGTTTTTTCTGGTCGAGGCCGTGACAGGCGAAACACCGGTCCGAAAGCAGGGGACGGATGTCACGATTGAACCGGATGGGCCCATCGGCAGCGACGGCGCACGGCGAACTCCACAGGCTGGTCCCAACCAGAAGGGCCAGGGTGATCCGGAGGTGCACTTTCAGGGCGATCATCGGCATGCGGTTTCTTGGACTCGATCCCGGGGCCTTCATCTTCATTTCTTTACCAGCCACCCGCGTTCCCGCATCCAGTCGGCGGCCCGGTCCGGCCAGCGTGTCACGGGAAGTTCGGTGCGGCGCAAACCATAGCCATGGCCGCCGGTGGGGAACACGTGAAGCTCACACGGCACTTTGGCCCGTTGCAGGGCCTGCGCATAAGCATACGCATGTTCCACGCGCACCGGGTCATCCTGGGCCATGGCCAGGAATGCCGGCGGTGTTCCCGGCCCGACAGTCAGGTCCGGCGCAAGGATGTCGCCCTGGTCTTTGACAGCGAGTCCGCCCGGATAAATGAGCACGGTGAAGTCTGGGCGGCAATCGAGGTCGTCCGCGGCGTCGACCCGGGGATAAGTCCGTTGCGTCGCATGGGTGGAGAGCGTGGCCGCCAGGTGTCCGCCCGCCGAAAAACCCAGCACCCCGAGCCGTTTCGGATCGAGGTGCCATTCGCCTGCATTCTGCCGCATCAGGCCCAGCGCCCGTTGCGCGTCTTGGAAGGCGGCCGGATGGCGGTCCGACCCCGGACTGCGCGGGACCCGGTATTTCAACAGCACCCCGGTCACCCCGATCGAGTTCAACCATTCGCACACCTCCGTGCCCTCCAGGTCCATTGCGAGGATGTGATAGCCGCCGCCCGGACACACCAACACCGCGGTCCCGGTGTCGCGGTCGGCGGGCGGACGCCACACCGTGATCGTTGGGAAATGGACATTGCCCAGGCGGATGACCGTGCGTCCCGCGATGAGATTGTCGCCGGGTTTGGAAGTGTCCTTTTCCTCGCCGGCGGGGGCGGGCGTTGAGCCCTCGGGGAGGGGCGGTTCCCCGGGCCAGAGGAGGATGGGTTGGCCCGGCCCGACGGCGAGCGTTCGGGCGGCGAGTGCCAGGATCGCCACGGCGCGGGTCAACGCGGGAAACAGACGGGTGGACATGCCCTGATTAGAGCGCGGGATGGGCCGGCGGGCCAGCGCAGAACAGGAGCGCTGGAGGGGGGGGAAGACCGGGCCTGCAGCTCCGCAGCTCTGTCGTTGTGCGGCCCCGTCTTTCACCGGTCTTCCACCAGGTAATACAAGGTCCGCGGCTGCAGCTTCAGCTCCGGTCCCTGGCCCGCAGAACCCGTCGGACGACCATTCAAATCCAAGGCCGTGAACTTCAATCCCGCGGCATCGGGACGGTTGAATCGAACCGTGCCCGCAAGTTCCTTCACCTGCCACGGATCGCCGCCAATGCTGACAATCTTGCGACGACCTTCCCCGACGTCCGCCGCCTGCCAGCCGGTGGTCTGCTCCTCGGACATCACCTGGACGAGCATCCGATGCGACGTGCGCAGGGGTTCTCCGTCGAGGGCGACCGCCATCATATGGATGAGATCGAGCGGTGACTCCAACGTGAGGTCGGTGGTGGTGATCTTCCCGGCGGCGGCCAGGTCACCGCTGGCTCCCTGGGCCGCCGGGGCGTTGATGCGCAGCACGCCACGCCCGTAATCGAGCAGCAATTCACCGGTCGTGCTCTTCACCGTTTGGGCCTGATGATCGATATAAGGGGCCAGGTCGGTGAGTTCCAGCGCGGGTTCCTCACCCTTGAAATCCACCTGCGTGCGACCGGCGAAATGAACGAGCGGATCCACCACCTGTCCCGGCTTCACGATCGTGCCCGCAGGGACATCCTTCAGCCGGAGTTCGTCAAACGAGGCGTCGAGCGGGATACGGGTGCCGGTGAGGGCGGTGGCCGAGGCGGTCGGCAACTGCTCACGGGCGAGCACGGCGCCGGGTTGGATCAGGGCCTTGCGGAACATCAACGCCGCGGCCGGGAACTGTCCGAACTGCGACGGCGCCAGCAAGGTCCATGGCTGCATCCAATAGCCCGGTTTCACGCTCCAATCCGCTCCATCCAAAGCAAAATGGACGATGGCATCGGTCCCCTGGAGTGCGCCATAAGCCGCATAATAAAGCGGGGCCTCGGAACGATACCGGTTGGGGCGGTTCCACGTCGTCTCGGAGATCATTGAGGGCCGGCCGTCATATTCGGTGTCCATGGCGGGATGATTGAAGGACCGCGGTTTTCCGTGCTCCTCGGGATCGAAGCGCAACGCACTGCGGTCGGCCCACGTGTGACCGGCCCGCACCGACCATTCGGAGTTTTCACCCCGGGTGCCGCACCCGAAATAGCCATGGCGATCCACGAAATCACCCGCGAGATAGCTGAGTTTTTCGAGCGGACCGAGGACGCGGTTGTCGGCGGTGTTCCAATTGGACGCCGTGATCACGCCCTTGAAACCGAGCTTGCGAAGAAACGCGATGGTGTCGCGATAGAACCCGGTTTGGATTTCGAGCAGGAAGGCGGCGGTGTCCTGGTCGCGGAGGCTGCGCTCGTTGGCCATCGACCACAGCGGCCGGAAACCGATGCGCCCCGCCGTGGGTTGATCGCGGGGAGTGCGCTGGCCCTTCCAGGCGGCCAGGGTGGCGTCGAGCGACCCATGGCGTTTCTCGAGCCAGAGGGCGAAGCGATGTTCCAGGATTTCGAGCTGGGGCGCGGGGAGGCTTTTTTCGCTGAAGGTCCAAAAGAAGAACGAATCCTCATTCTGAATCTCCAGCCCCATGACCGCCGGATCATCCACCAACCGTTTGCCGTCGGCGTTGGGCGTCAACAGCAGCGCCTCCCACCATTGCCGGTAACGGGCTTGGAAATCGGGATTGAACAACAGGGCGGCGAAGGGGTGTTGATTGCCATCGTAACCGTGCAGAAAATCGCAGTCGGGCTTCGGGGTGAGCCAGAGCGGGAAATAGATCGAGAAATGGGTGTAAATCCCCTCCGCGCGGAGCGCCGCCGCCAGTTCCTGGGCCCGTCGCACTTTCGTGGGATCGGGACGCCCGGCCGCATCAAACATCGGGCCGTGGAGCCGGGCCAGATTGACGCCGTATCGGGCCAGGCGTTGCGCGGCCCGCCGATATTCCCCGGGCGTCCCGGAGTCGTGCGGGGGTCCGTTCACGCCCCAGAAGCGCACGGCTTCGCCGTCACCGGAACGTTCGAATTGTCCGCCCCGGGCCCGGATGAAGCCGTGTTCCCCGGCGAAGGCTTCGTTGAGTTTCCGCAGATCGGTGACCGAGTCCGACGCGTTTTCGTCCGGAGCCGGATTGAAGGGGAACCAACCGGCCGGGGGGGCTTCGGCACCGAGGCGGAAGGTGGACGACAGTGCGAGGAGCACCAGCAGCACGACCGGAAGTGGCGGACGGCGGATCATGGGGATAACGATAGCGGGCCGATGCGTTGGACAACAGCCGCCAGACCGAAGCCGTGACGATGCAGCGGGAATCTCACCTGAAGATGGTCACGGCCGTAATCCGGGGAGAGACGCGCAACGACACTTGGGATAAGCTCCCAACGTGGGTCGTGATTCGGAACTTCAAGTCCGGTTGGTGGAGATGCCGGGGGTCTATGCGGCGTTGGCGCGAGCCCTCGGGGAAACCGGCGAGGGCGCGCCCCGGATCCGGGAATTGTTGGCGCACGACATCCGGGTCCAGTGCGTCGGCTGCGGGATCGCGTTGACGGCGGAGGAACTGGAGGCATTGGCATTGGATCCGGCGTCGGCCCCCGGGTCGCCGCGGTTGGAGCGTCTCCGGCTGGGCTATTGCGCCCGCAATGGCTGCGACAGCCGTTTTTATGGGCTGTCCGCCGGCACGGGGATGGTGCCGTGGCCCACCGTGTTCCGGCGGGTTCGCGAGTTGCTCGATGGTCCGGCGGCCGTGACGGCAACGGGACCCTTGGAGACGGCATCCGTGAAGGGTCGGCAGTTTCCCGAACAATGGCGACGGATGCGTTGGGCGGCGGCGGGTGGGATCGTCTTTTTCGCCTTGGGATTCTGGTGGTGGCGGAATGGGGCAAGGATTCCCGGGATATCGCCGTCGCCACGGGAATTTCGCGTGGTCCCCGCGGCGGATTCGGCTCCGGTGGAACCCGGGCCGCGACCCGGCCCGGCCCCGACGAATTCCACCCGGTCATTTCAAACGAGGTAGGCGGGCCACTTCCTGCGCCGGGCTTCCTGCGCGCGGCTTGGCCCCGGCACTTTTCGGGTATAGGGTGATCCCAATGTTGGACCGGAAATACACGCACCTGCAGGAGTTGCTGCGCAGCTTTGGCTCGTGCGTCGTGGCGTATTCGGGCGGGGTCGACTCGGTCCTGCTCGCCCGCGTCGCCCATGATGTCCTCGGGGCCCGGTCTTTGGCGGCGATTGCCGACTCCCCCAGTCTGCCGCGTCGCGAGTTGGCGGAAGCGCTGGAATTGGGGGCGCGGTTCGGATTTCCCGTGCAGGTGGTGCGGACGGGTGAATTCGCCGATCCACGGTATCTCGCGAACCCGGCGGACCGCTGCTATTTCTGCAAACATGCCCTCTTTGACGAGTTGACGCCGCTGGTCCGTGCCGGTGGATACGCGGTGATTGCCTATGGCGAGAACGCCAGCGACGTGGGGGACCATCGGCCGGGAGCGCGGGCCGCCGGGGAATTCTCCGTGCGGGCACCCCTGAAGGAAGCCGGATTGACCAAGCCGGAAATCCGCGAACTGAGCGCGAAACTGGGTTTGCCCACCGCCGACAAACCCCAGTTGGCCTGCCTCAGTTCCCGCATCCCCACCGGCGAACCCGTGACGGTCGAGAAACTGCGGATGATCGAGGAGGCGGAGTATTTTCTGCGGGATCTCGGGTTCTTCGAGGTCCGCGTGCGCCATCACCAACTCGGTCAGGGCGCTTTGGCCCGGATCGAGGTGGGGTCGTCGGAGATGCCACGATTGTTCGTCGACGGCCTGGCGGAACGGGTCACCGAGAAGTTCAAGGCTCTCGGTTACCTGCATGTCGCCGTGGACCTGGCGGGATACCGTCGGGGCAGCACCAACGGGGTCTCCGTCAAACTCGGTTGAATCCCCGCCGTCCCCGCTCAGTCGACTGCCGGTTCCGACCCCGTTTTTCCGGGAAAATGCGGTTCCGTCCAGTTTGCCACTGGCGGCCCCGCCCCCACTTCGGTAGGGAACTATCAAGATATGCGAGCACATCCGTTTGATTGGGTCCGCTTCGTCGCCCTGGCGGCCCTGGCGGCCTTTTCCGTCGTCGTCCCGTTGCAGGCCCAAGACAAGGTCCGCGAAGAGTTGTTGCAGAAGGATTTCCCGTTCCAGGGCGCCTGCATCAACGCCAAGTATCCCAAGGGCAACGTCGCCATGAAGGGCCTCGCCATCCGCCTGGGCCCGGATGCCGCCGTCCTGTTCGACACCGATATGCTCCGCATGGCCGCCGGTTGGACCGGGGGCTACATCACCACGCACGGCGTCGTGTTCGACGGTGCCCACGGTCACCATCCGGCGATCGTCGGCGACCAGAAATTCGGAACCGCCGCCGGCCCCGGCGTGGCGGGCGCCGATGGAAAGTTCGTCGACACCCGGACCGAACCTTTCGGTCCGATCTCCAAGGATCTCGGCCGTTGGGACGGGCTTTATGTCCAAGGCATGGATGTCACCCTCGCCTACACGGTCCGCGGTACGAAAATCTACGAGCAACCGTCCGTGATCCCGGTGGGCGCCGAAACTGGATTCGTCCGGACCTTCCGATTGGATCCGCCCCGTTCCGGCGTCGTTTTCAAGAGCCAGAAGGTCGCGGAACCCTTCTCCCTCGTCCTGGTCGATGTCGCGGACGCCAAGTCCTCCGTCGAGGGCCGGGTGGTGCGGTTGACGGGACCGGACGGTGTCGTGACCCGGATCGGGAGCGAAGGGCTTCCGAAGGGCGCGTCGCTGAAGTTCGAGGACGGCCGGGTGACCCTGCAGGTGGCCAAGGGAACCCGGGCGACCACTTTCAAAATCACGATTGCGCGGGGGGATGACGCCGCCGGCACAGCCTTCGCCCAAGCCCTTGGCGGCGCGGCGGTGTTCAAGGACTTCACCCAAGGCGGACCCGCCCATTGGCCCGAGCCCGTCGTCCTCAAAGGTCAGCTCAACACCTCCACCACCCCCGATGGCGCCTATGTCACCGATGTCCTGACCGCCCCGGAGAAGAATCCGTGGAACCGGCGGGTGCGCTTCGGCGGCCTGGCCTTCTTCAGCGACGGCCGCCGCGCCGCGCTCTGCACGCACGATGGCGACGTCTGGATCGTGTCCGGCATCGACGACAGCCTGGAGAAGCTGGAATGGCGCCGGTTCGCCTCGGGCCTGTATGAGTCCCTCGGCATCGAGATCGTCCACGACACCATCTATGTGTCCGGACGCGACGGTATCACCCGGTTGCAAGACCTGAATCACGATGGCGAGGCGGATTATTATGAGAACTTCAACCACGACATCATGTCGACGGAAGGGTTCCATGAGTTCGTGTTCGACCTGCAGGCGGATGCCGCGGGGAATTTCTATTTTGCGAAGGCCAACCCCGTGAACGGCGGCGGCCGTGGTTTCGGCGATCAAAAGGCCTCCCAAGGCAATGGCACGGTCTGTTCCCATGCCGGTTCGCTCTTCAAGGTGAGCGCGGACGGGAAGAAGTTTGAGGTCATCGCCCGCGGTTTCCGTGCGCCGAACGGCATCGGGGTGCGTGCCGACGGCCAGGTGACCACCTCCGACAACGAAGGCACTTGGGTGCCGACCACGCCGATCAACTGGGTCGATGGAAAGACGTTCCACGGCGTGATCAACAAACTCACGCCGCCCGAGACCGCGAAGAACTTCGCCCCGCCGGTCGTCTGGTTGTCCCACAGCGATTATGACAATTCCGGCGGTGGCCAGATCTGGGTGACCAGCGACAAATGGGGTCCGTATAAGGGCGAGATGCTCCATGAGTCTTATGGCAAATCGAGCCTCTACCTCGTCATGCGCCAGGACATCTCCCAAGGCCGTCAACAGGGCGGTGTCGTGAAATTCCCACTCAAGTTCACCTCGTCCGTCATGCGCGCCCGTTTCAATCCGAAAGACGGACAGCTTTATGTCGCCGGCCTTAGCGAATGGCAGTCGAATGCCTCGCGCAACACGGGCCTGGATCGCGTCCGTTACACCGGCAAACCCGTTTATTCGGTCTCCGGGATCAAGGTCATTTCCGGCGGCGTCCAACTCACATTCCTCCAACCGCTCGACAAGGCGTCGGCCGAGGATTTGCAGAACTGGAGCGGGAAACGCTGGAATTACCTGCGGAGCGAGGACTACGGATCGCCCGAGTTCAACGTGACGGATCCGAAGAAAAAGGGTCGCGAGCCGATCAACCTCACCGCGGCGAAGCTTTCGGCGGACGGTCGGACGGTGACGCTGCAGGTCGAGGACATCCGTCAGGTGATGCAGCAATCGATCAAGTGGGACTTGGTGGCCCGGGACGGCACCAAGGTCAGCCAGGAGATCCAGCAGACCATCCACGAGGTCCCGGCCGGCGCAGCGCTGAACTGAGAAGACGGTGCCGATTTCCCATCGGCCTGCGTAGCCGACGAGGTACGAGGCGGACCCCGACAGGCCATGGGAGATCCGCCTCCTCACGTCGTCGGCTACGGTCATCCGTAGCCGCCCATGGGAATGCGCCGCCTGCGTGTGAGGCCGTGACGGCGACTGCCGATTTCCATCGGCTGCTACGTTCTGCCGTTCCGCTGGCGCCACGCCTCATAGAAGAACACCGCCGAGGCATTGCCCACGTTCAGCGAATCCACGCCCGACTGCATCGGGATCGCCACCGCCTCATCGCACGCCGCCCGCACCTCGGGGCGGATACCCTCGCTCTCGGAACCCAGCACGATGCAGCAGTCGCCCGCGAGATCGGCCTGCGGGAGCAAGCGCTGGCGGGTATGGGGATGCGCCGCCAGACATCGCACTCCCGCCGTCCGCAACGCGTGCAGCGTTGCCACGAGACCGTCGCTGAGATGGTAGGGAATCTTGAACGCGGTGCCCATGCAGGTCCGCACCGAGCGCCGCAGGTACGGGTGGGCGCTGGTTTCCCCCACGATCAACGCCTGCACGCCCAACGCCACCGCATTGCGCAGGACCAATCCGATGTTCACCGCGTTCATCACCACATCGACTGCGGTGAAAAGTCGGGGACACGGCAGTGCAAGCAGGTCCTCCAGCGTGGTTGGCGCCGGGACACGTCCGACTCCGAACGCACCTTGTATCAACTTGAGTCCGGTCAACCGGGCCATGATCTCCTCCGGCGCCACGAACAACGGGACTTCGTCGGGTCGGGCGGCCAATAAGGTCCGATAGTCGGCCTCCCACTTCGGGGACACGATCACGGACGCGACGCCATGCGGCGACTCGACCAGGCGGCGTGTGATCTTCTCGCCCTCCGCGATGAACACCCCTTGGTCGAGGTGGTCGCCTTGGGCCCGCAGGTTGCGGTAGGGAGCCAGACGCGGGTCCTCGAAGTCAGTGATGGTTTCGACGGTGAACATTCGGAGGGGCGCGGCCTAAATACGTTTGAGCTTGGGCCCCTTCGCCGTGTCCTCAATGGTCCAACCAAGCGCCTTCAATTCGCCCCGGATTGCGTCGGCCCGGGCGAAATCCTTCGCCTTCTTGGCCGCCGTCCGGGCTTCCACCAGGGCCAAGGCTTCCGCGGGCGCCTCGGCAGACGGACGCCCGCCCAACCCCAGCACGCCATCGACGGTTCCCCACGCCGCGAGTTCGGCCGCCGCCCGCGTCGGGTCGAGTTCCCCGCCGGCCAAGGCCCGATTGGTGTCGCGAACCCAGTCGAACACCACGCCCCACGCCTTGGAAACGTTCAGGTCGTCATCCAACGCGGCGGTGAAGGCCTCGACCAAGGCCGGGGCCGGCGCGGCGATGGCCGGGCCGGCCAGTTCGCGGAGTTTGCCGGTGCATTCGTCGATCCGGGCCAGTGCGGTGCGTGCGCCCTCGAGACCGTCGAGGGTGAAGTTGAAGGTCTCCCGATAATGGGCGCTGATCAGGAGTTGGCGCACGTCCCGTCCCGTGAATCCGCGCGCAAGGAGGTCGCGCACGGTGAAATAGTTCCCGAGCGACTTGCTCATCTTGCGGCCCTCGACGAGCAGATGGGCGGCGTGCAGCCAATACTTCACGAAGGGTCGTCGGGCTTCCCACAATCCCCCCGCCAATCCTCCCGCACCCTCGCTCTGGGCGATCTCATCCTCGTGATGGGGAAAGGCCAGGTCCTCGCCACCGACGTGCAGGTCGAAGCCGTCGCCCAGGATTTCGAGGCTCATCGCCGAACACTCGATATGCCAACCGGGCCGGCCCGGACCCCACGGGCTCTCCCAGAAAACCCCGCCGTCCTCCGGCACCCGGGCTTTCCATAGGGCGAAATCGGCCACGTGCTCCTTGTCGTATTCGTCGGCCTTCACGGGTCCGGCCGGACGTTGTTCCTCGAGGTTGAGGTTCACGAGTTGCCCATACCGGCAGGCGCACCCCGGCCAGCGTTCGGCGGCACGGTATTTATCGATGCTGAAATAGACGGAACCATCGGCCGCGCGATAAGCCAATCCCCGCTCCATCAACCGCGCGATCAGCCGCAGCATGGCCGCGATGTGGTCCGTGGCCCGGGGCATCTGGTGCGGCCGCCGGCAGCCCAGGGCGTCGAGGTCCTGCAGGAAGGCGTCGATGTATTGGCGCGTGTATTCTCGGAGATCCAGGCCGGTTTCATGGACGCGCCGGATGATCTTGTCCTCGACGTCCGTGATGTTCATCACGTGGTTCACCGCAAATCCGCGGAACTCAAGATGGCGCCGGACGAGATCGCTGAAAACGAAGGTGCGGAAGTTCCCGATGTGCCCGAAGTCGTAGACCGTGGGACCGCAACAGTACATTCCCACTGCCGGGGCGGCGATCGGTGCGAACTCTTCGGTGGCACGGGTCAGGGTGTTGAAAAACCGCAAAGCCATAAGCGGGGAGGACTGTAAACGGGGATCGGGGATGCGTAATCAGTAATCAGTGGTCAGTGGTCAGGGTGACGCCTCACGCCTCACGCCTGTCACCTTGAGAAAGTTGTGCCCGTTGGACCGTCTTCAGGATTCCCCCCGGGACCGGGCACGGGGTAGGGTGACCGCGATATCGCATGAGCCTTCCACGCTTTTCCGTCCGCCGACCCCTGGCGATCCTGGCCGTTGCCACAATCGGGTTGCTCGCGGCCGTCTCCCTCCGCGCCGGCGGTCCCTTCCACATCCCGTCGCCCGCCGCCAATCCCAACAGCCGGGCTCTCGAAACCGCCCTCGACCGCTACGTGGCCACGCCGGATCCGGCCTACGCATGGCACACCGTCGCCACCAACTCCCAGGACGGTGCGACCGTCGTCTCCATCGACCTCACGTCGCAGAGTTGGCTGACGACCAATGAGGTCAATCGCACCCTGTGGCGCCACTGGCTGACCATCGTGCGCCCGGCCAACGTGCAGTCGGACACGGCCCTGCTGTTCATCACCGGCGGCAGCAACCGTGACGAGAAACCCCCCAAGGCCGGCAACGAAATGGTGCGCATCGCCCTCGCCACCCACTCGATTGTCGCCGAATTGAAGATGGTGCCGAACCAGGCCCTGATCTTCGGTCGGGACGGCCAGGAACGGGTCGAGGACGACCTGATCGCGTACACGTGGGACAAGTACCTGCGGACGGGAGACGAGCGCTGGCCGGCGCGATTGCCCATGACGAAATCGGCGGTGCGCGCCATGGATACCGTGGAGGCTTGGACCTCGAGCGCGGCCGGAGGCGGCCGGAAGGTCGGCAAGTTCGTGGTGGCCGGCGGTTCGAAACGCGGCTGGACCACGTGGACCAGCGCGATCGTGGATCGGCGGGTCGTGGCGATCTGCCCGATCGTGATCGATGCGCTCAACCTGGTCCCTTCCATGGTCCACCATTACCGGGCCTACGGGTTCTTTTCGCCCGCAGTCGGCAACTACACCCAACAGGGAATCATGGATTGGATGGGCACGCCCGAGTTGACGGCTCTGTATCGGATTGAGGACCCGTTCAGCTACCGCGATCGCCTGACGATGCCCAAGCTCCTGATGAACGCGTGCGGCGACCAGTTCTTCCTCCCGGATTCCTCGCAGTTCTATTTCGACCGTCTGCCGGGCGTGAAATACCTGCGTTACGTGCCCAATGCCGACCATTCCCTGAAAGGCAGCGATGCCTATGAAACCCTCGCCGCCTGGCATCATGCCACGATCAACCACACCACCCTGCCGCGGTTCACGTGGTCGAATGAAACCGATGGATCCATCCGGGTGGTGGCCGCGGACCACCCGAAGGCGGTCAAGCTCTGGCAGATCAACAATCCGCTCGCCCGGGATTTCCGGCTCGAGGTGGTCGGACCCGGTTGGTGGGCGACCCAACTCGAGGACGCCGGCGCCGGAGTGTACCGCGGTTCCGCCATCACCCCGTCCAAAGGTTGGACCGCCTCCATGATCGAGCTCTCCTTCGACGTCGGTGCCCCCGTGTTGCTCAAGCTCACGACCGCTGTGCGGGTGACTCCGGACACCCTGCCTTTCGCCATGGTCGAGCCGGTCCGTCCGAAGGGCTTTCTCCAACATTGAGCCACTGGGATTCCCCATGAAACTTTGCCGATTCAACACCCCTTCGAACCCGTCCCCAAGGATCGGGTTGGTCACTGACGGGGGCGCCCTGGTGGATCTGACCGCGGCGGGTGTGGATAGCCTGACCGCGTTGCTGGAAGCGACCGATCTTCCCGGCCTTCTCAGCGCCTTGGCCCAAGGGAGGTCCCCACGACTTGCCCTCCCTGAAGTCTCCCTGCTCGCCCCGGTGGAAAACCAGGAAGTCTGGGCCGCGGGGGTCACCTATCTGCGCAGCAAGAAGGCCCGGATGGAGGAGTCCGACTTCAGCGCCACTGCCTATGACCGGGTTTATGACGCGGATCGCCCGGAGCTTTTCTTCAAATCGTTGCCACAAAAGGTCGTTGGGCCGGAAGCCAACGTGGGGATCCGGGCCGATTCCAAATGGAACATTCCGGAACCGGAATTGGCCTTGGTGCTGAACCGGCGCGGGGAAGTGGTCGGGTTCACGGCGGGCAATGACATGTCGTCGCGCGACATTGAAGGGGAGAACCTTTTATACCTGCCCCAAGCCAAGATGTACCGGGCCTCCTGCGCCCTCGGTCCGTTCATCGTGGTGGGGGTGGACGAGGCGACCGTCCGGAGTTGGACCATCGGGGTGCGCATTGAGCGGGACGGGGCGATGGTGTTTTCGGGCGAGACGGCGGTGGGCAACATCAAGCGCGGTTTTGGCGAACTGGCGGGTTGGTTGACCCGGAGCCAGGAATTTCCCGCCGGAGCCATCCTGTTCACCGGCACCGGCGTCGTGCCGCCCAATGACTTCACGCTCGCCGCCGGGGATGTCATCAGCGTCCACGTGTCCGGCATCGGCACCCTGACGAACACGGTGGTCGTGGTCTGAATCGTCCGGAGGCACGAACAATCCGGAGGGACGAGTCATACGAATCCCCAATCGATCCCACCGCTCGGAGGGAAGAGTTACACGAGTCCCCAATCAAACCGGGGGAAAATGGGACTCTCGGAGCTCGTCCCTCCGGGCCTTGGTTGGCGCGATTCAACCCGGCTCAATATTGGCTGCAACCAACCGATCCAGCAGGACCTCGGTGACCCCGGTCTCACTTTCGCTTTGGAAGCTGCCTTCAAACGCGAGCACGAAGAATCCGCTGAAGGGCTCCAATAACCGGCTCAACATCATCAGGCAGACCGGGGAAATCTCCTCCGGACGCGCGCGCAGGGAAATGAAACCCCGGGTCAGGGGGGTGTCATTGGCGTCCGCGAGGGTCGCCTCCGGAAAATTCACGATCAATCCGTAGCCCGGCTGGGTGAGGTCGCGCGGAGCATGCTGTAGCTGCGAGATCCGGGCGTTGGTGACCTCGATGCGGAGCAGGGACGTGTCGGGCATGGGATGGATCTCCAGAAGGCCGGGTTTTGTCGGACAGCGGATGCCGGCATATTGGAATCCTGCGCCCTCCGCGGAAAGTCGGGAGGGGCGAAATGGCCGCGGTGACCGATCCACCACCATCGGAGCCTGCGCCCCGACTTGGGTCGGCCGAAAAAAGCAGGCTTGGCAGGCACCCCCGATGAGGCATCCTGATTGCGAAACCTCCCGCCCCCACCGACTCCCAGATTGCCATGAACCCGGATGACAAGACCGCTTTCAAAGCCCTGTTAGCCATCGGCGCCGTCGGCTTGGCGGTGGGCTTGGTGGTGTACTTCGCGATCCTGGCCGGCATTTGCTGGATGATCTCCAATGCGCTGGAGCGGGTGCCGCGGGAACATCGGAAAATGGAACCGGGCCAGGTCTGGCTGCTCATGATCCCGTGCTTCAACATCGTCTGGAATTTCTTCGTGTTCCAGCGCGTGCCCGATTCCTTCGCGTCCTATTTCGCCAGCGTGGGCCGGACCGATGCCGGGGATTCGGGAAAGCAATTGGGCCTCTGGTTCGCCATCACCCGGGCGGTGGTTGTGGTGCCCATCGTGAACTACATCGCCGGTCCGGCGGCGCTGGTCTTGCTGATCCTCTGCCTCGTCAAGTTCCAAGACCTCAAGGGCCGGATCCAGGAACCCCTTTGAACCCCCCCTTGGCGTCCCCATGAGCGCCCGACTCAGTCCCCCGGTGTCACCGTCCACATGCCCTTGGGCGCATTGGTGGTGCCCAAACCGACGGTCTCCGTGATCCGATGGATGGCCACATGGCCGTCATGGAAGAGATAGTTGAACCGCCCGCCATGCAGTCCGTAGGCGGCCTTCCCATAGCCGAATTGGCTCTTGGAAATCTGGAAACAGTCGCCGGTGAACCCCGCCGGATTACCCGCCCCCTCCGTCGGGGCCACGCTGAAGGACGGCCAGTCGTTGCCGGCAATGTTCCGGCCGTTCGGTTGCTCCACGAGCAGAAGGGTGTCGGACGGCGAGGGCACCGCGCCGGACTTATACCCGGGGGGATCCTCGGGAGGCAGGGATCCGTTGTTGTTCTGGATGTAAACACCCACGCCGTGCAAGGGCTCGGGCAGCGGGCCCGGCGAGATCACATTGGCCCCGTTCATCGCGTAGGTCCGGCGCTGGCCGAACTGCGCATAACTGATCGTGATCTTGTTCCGATCCGCGGGACACTGCAGGAGTTTGGGGCACTTGGCGCCGTCCGTGATGCCCAGGATCAGGTCCTGGTAACGGTCGAATCCCCCGATGTACCGGTGCAACAGGTCGTCCCAGGTCAGTTGGTACATGTAATCGCCGGTGCGATAGACGGCCGGCGGATACTGGTCGTTGTGATCGGTGAGAAACAGGGAGAACGCCAGGCCCAACTGCTTCATCTGGGAGGTGCATTTCAACCGCTCCGCACGGGCCTTGGCGGTGCCGAGCGTGGGCAGCAACAGCCCCGCCAGGATCGCGATGATCGCTATCACCACCAACAATTCGATCAGGGTGAAGGCGGCGGTCCGACGGGTGGTTCGGCGTGCGTTCATGGCTGCGAAAGGGGTTTCGGCCGTCCTCACACTTACAGTTTCACGACCACGACCTGCATGGTCTTCGGATCGATGGAAAACTTCCGGCCCGTCGGCGCCGTCGGTGGGCCGGCGAGGTAACCGGCGGTGACCAATTCATCGAACGAGGCGGGCAGTCGCTTCTGTTCGAAACTGTATTTCCTGACGACCTGGGTGAGTTCGGCGAGCACCGCCGAAAGGTCCGCTTCAGCGATCGGCGCCGCGGCCGATTCGGTCGGGGTGACCGCCCCCTTCGCGATCGGAGGTGGGGTGGGGCTGGCTTCGGTCACCGGGAGTGCCGCATCCTTGTGACAACCGACCGTGAAAAGCGCGGTGCAACCAAGGATGAAGGGCCAACGGTGGGACACGCATGCACTGAACCTGATCAACCCCCGGCGGGCAAGCTGAAGATCGGAGATCGGGATCCGGAGATCGAAGATCGGGAATAGGGTCCTCTGGCCCCGATCTCCGAATCCCGATCTTCGATCTTCGAGCGCCCCTACTTCTTCCGGGTGCTGTGGTCCATCATCCAGAACACGTCCTGGTTCTTGGGCGAACTGACGTTCAGGCCCAGTTCCACCCCTTTCTTCAGCACCGGATAGGTCCGGGGATCAACCCATTTCTTGATCTCGGAATGCCCGTCGGCGAACGAAAAACCGCAGGCGTGATTATGATAGCTCGCGGGGAAATCGACGATCTTCCAAGCCCCCGGCGTATCCGGGTAGCCGTTCATCCCCACCACGAATTCACCGTCGTTGATGCTGTCCTCCCGCTCGTCGAGAAACACCCAGACCTGGGACGGACCGGGATCGGAAACGTCATCGGCCTTCTTGTAAACCCGGAACCCCGACGTGAATCCCTCGACATCGGTCGAATCAAACCACGCGTTCATGGAGATGCTGCGGACGCGCGGGTAAATGATGCCGTTGTTCTTGACGGTGCTGGTGTCGGCCGGGCATTTCCAGACGGCGCGGCTCATCCCGACATATTTCCACAACAGGCTGTTGGTGAGATCGCGGATGTTCCAGTTGGAGGCGTTGGCACCGTTGAAATCGAGGCTCCCGTTGACCCACTGGCTCCCGCCGGGGTTGTACGAGGGAGGGACCTTTTCCCGGTTGTCATCAATGTAGAGCTTCCATCCCAGGGTCATCTGGTGGCCATTGCTCATGCAGAGGATGCCCTGCGCCTTGGTCTTGGCTTTCGCCAATGCCGGCAGGAGCATCCCCGCCAGGATCGCGATGATGGCGATCACCACCAACAACTCGATGAGCGTGAAACCACCCAACGCCGGTGGGTTCCGCCGTCCCGCACCCGTTCTTTGCGGATTCATGTGGAAAGTATGGAAGCCCGGGAAGTTTTGGCCACGCCAAAATGGGATGGATGGGTGACGTCCTGGAGATCGCCTTGTCACATTTGTAACATTGTCTGTGACCAAACCGTCTCTCGCCGGGTGGTGTCCCCGTGCGGCGGGAGAACCCAGGTGCCCGCACTTGTTCTGGAACAAGTCCCGTCCGGAAGGTAATCAGGGATGATGGGTCCGGTGAAGGTTCAAGAAATGAGTTTCCACAACCGATGGTTCAGTGGGTCCCCAGCCCTCGCGGTGGCCGCCGGGTTGCTGGTCGGGCCGTCGTGGGCCGCACGATCGGGCACGAATGCCCCGTCCGATCTGCTCCACTACTGGCCCCAATGGCGCGGTCCCCTGGCCAATGGCGTCGCCCCCCAAGCCAACCCGCCCGTCGAGTGGAGCGAGAAGAAAAACGTCCGCTGGAAAATCCCCCTCGCCGGCAAATCCCATTCCTCACCCATCGTGTTCGGGGACCGCGTTTTCCTCATGGCCGCCGAACCGGTCGGCCCGGACCTCCCACCCGTCCTCGACCAGGCCCCGGGCGTCCACGACAGCGTGCCCGTGACCCATCGGCATGAGTACAGCGTCCAGGCGATCCGACGCACCGACGGGCAGCTCGCGTGGAAAACCGTCGTGTGCGAGGTGTTCCCGCACGAGGGGGGCCATGTCACCGGCAGTCCCGCCTCCAATTCACCCATCACCGACGGCGAATCCGTCTATGCCTTCTTCGGGTCGCGCGGCCTTTACTGTCTCGGTGTGGACGGCGCCCTGAAATGGCAGAAGAACCTCGGCCGGATGCAAACGCTCCATGCCCATGGCGAAGGCAGTTCGCCGGTCCTCGCGGGCGACACCCTGATCGTCTGTTGGGACCACGAAGGGGATTCATTCCTCCACGCCTTCGACAAGGGGACCGGCCGGCAACTCTGGAAGGTTGCCCGCGATGAGAAAACCTCGTGGTCAACGCCGTTGGTCGTCACCGAACCGGGGGGCGTCCCGCAGGTCGTCGTCAGCGCCACCAAACGCGTTCGTGGTTACGATATCGCGACCGGCGGAGCGCTCTGGGAATGTGCCGGTCTCAGCGACAATGTCGTCTCTTCGCCGGTGTACCATCACGGTTTGGTGATCGCGGGGAACAGCTATTATCAGCAGGCCATGCTGGCCATCCGGCCCGCCGGGGCCAAGGGCGATGTCACCGGCACGGGCCAGGTCGTATGGAAACTCAACCGATCCACGCCCTATGTCTCCACCCCGTTGCTTTACGACGACGCGCTGTATTTCGTGCGGCACAACCAGAATGTCCTGTCGCGACTGGATCCGGCGACCGGTCGGGCGCGGGGCGATGCCCTCCGGCTCGATGGGATCCGTGATTTTGTCTTTGCCTCCCCCGTCGGCGCCGCGGGCCGGCTCTACGTCACCGGCCGGGACGGGACGACGGTGGTGCTCCGTCATGATTCCCAAAACGCCACCCTCGCCACCAATCATCTCGACGATTCCTTCAGCGCGTCGCCGGCGTTGGTGGACGGGGAATTCTACCTGCGGGGCGAACGATTCCTTTACTGTCTCGCGGAAAAATAGTTCCAAACTGGCCCGCCCCGTTTAGAAGCAATCCAAACTCCGGTCTTTTCGGCCATGAATCACCCTCCCGTGTTGCCCCCGCCGATGCCGCCCCCCCTCCCCTACGGCCGGGCAAAACCACGGAAACGCCGTTGGGTCCGGGTCCTGGTCTGGTCGACCCTGTCGGTTTTCCTGGCAACTGCGGGGGTCGCGGTGGTGGGGATCGTGCAAGTCGTCTCCCAAGCGAACCGTCAGGGAGGCCCGTTCGTTCAATTCAATGGGGGTGATGGCCGCAATTGGGGCCGCCGCTCCGCCCGGGTCCAGGCTCCCGTCTCCGAGGTGCCGGCCGATCTCTGGCGCATTTCCATCGATATCGCCCCCCAGGACGTCGAGACGCTCCGGGGCTTTTACTGGCGCGGCCGCAGCAATGGGAAAGACCGGCCGGAAGTCCCGGCCACCGTCCGCGAAGGGGTGGTCGTTTTGACCAATGTCACGATCCATTCCAAGGGCTCGGCGGGAAGTTTCCGACCCTTCGATGACAAGCCGGCGTTGACCCTTAATTTTTCGAAGAACGCGTCCGGGCAAAAGTTCCATGGGTTCAACAAGATCTCGCTCAACAACTCGGTCCAGGATCCCACGTTCGTCTGCGAGCAATTGAGCCGGGAACTCTTCGAGGCCGCCGGGGTCCCGGTGCCGCGCGCGGATCACGCCACGGTGCTGGTCAACGGCCGCGACCTCGGCCTTTACGTGGTGACCGAGGGCTGGGGAAAGTCCTTCCTCAAACGCTATTTCAAGGACGTCGAGGGCAACCTCTATGACGGCGGGTTCGTCCGCGACATCGATGCCGGGTTGGACATCAATTCGGGCTCCGATGGCGAGGGCCGGGCCGAATTGCACAAGTTGATGGAGGCCGCAACGGAACCCGATCCGGCCAAACGTTGGCAGTTGCTCAACGAACGGCTCGATGTGGACCGGTTCGCGTCGATGCTCGCCCTCGAGGTGATGCTCTGCCACTGGGACGGCTATTCGCTGAACCGGAACAATTACCGGGTCTTTCACGACCGGTCGACCGGCCGGATGGTCTTCATGCCGCACGGGATGGACCAGATGTTCGGGCGGGGCGGCAGGATGGGTCCGAGCAGTCCGATCCAACCCCAGATGCGCGGTCAGATCTCCCATGCGTTCATGGCGCTGCCCGCCGGACGCCGGCTGTATCTCAACCGCATGGCCCAATTGCAGACCAACGTGTTCGTGGAGGAAAAGATGATTGGCCGCGTCCGCGAATTGGCGGCGCACATCCGTCCGACCCTGGCGGCGTACGGGCCGGAATTGGCGGCGGAACATGATGCCGAAATCGAGGATCTGTGCGCCCGGATCACCCAGCGGGTCCGCAGCATTTCCGGCCAAATGGTGACGCCGAAGGGTCCCATCGAGTTCAGCGCCGATGGCACCGCACGGCTCTCGGATTGGAAGATGCATCCGGGTCCCCTCGCACGGGGTCCGGCACCGCGCTTTGAACGGGGCCAATCGGAGGGCAAGATGCTCCTCCGGATCAAGGCCTCCTCCGGCGGCACGTCCGGGTCGTGGCGGACCCGCGTGGAATTGGGTCCAGGACAGTATCATTTTGAGGGCCGGGTTCGCACGGTGGGCGTCGATGCCGCTGGGGGCGCGGTCAGCCTCCGGCTTTCGGGATCACCGCGCACCCGGGTCATCACCCCCGACGGCCAATGGACCCCGCTCTCCTCCACTTTCAAGATCGAACAGGAACAGGCCGACGTGGAACTGGTTTGCGAATTTGATTCGACCACGGGCGAGGCCGCATTCGATGAGGGCTCCCTCCGACTGGTCCGGGACGGAGGATTGTGACATTCGGAGCCCGGCTTTTTTTGAGCGCCGGTGGTCCGGCCGTGTCCATAGCCAAAATTTGCTCAGTTTGAGCGGAACGTTTTGGCGTTGGCTCGGTTAAACTTGGCAATAGCCTGACAAACGCCCGCCTCGCCCGGACCAGACTGAATGCCGGTGGAGGAAGGCCGCGTCGAAGGTGCTCCAGCCGATACGACCCGCCGATACGACCTGCAGAGAGGATGAATGCCGCCCGAATTGAATTGGATGTCGTCCCCCGGCCCTTGCCGGAGGGACGCAATGGCGCGGCCCACCTCAAGCCGCTGGCGAACTTCGCCCGTCTGGCCATCCCGCCCGAAGTCCTCCGCACGCTCCCGGCCGAGTTTGTCCACCGTCACGGCATTGTCCCCGTGGCCTTGCTCGACGGCAGCCTGACCATCGCCACCGCCGCCCCCTGCGATCGCCGGCTCTTGGAGGATATCCGCCTGCTGAGCGGTTACGAAGTCGAGGAACAATTCGCCCCCGCGGCCGAGATCGCGGAGAAGATTGCCGGGGGGTACCAGGTCACCGTCGAGAAGATGATCGAGGATCTCGATCCCACTTCGGGCGACGGTGCCGATCCCAAGAATCTCCACGACATCGAGGTCATGGCCAATGAGCCGACCGTCGTGAACCTGGTCAATCTCATCATCTCCACCGCCCTGCGCGAGCGCGCCAGCGACATCCACCTGCTGCCCTTCGAAAGCACGCTCCAGTTGCGCTACCGGATCGACGGTCTTCTCCAGGAAAAACCCCCTCCCCCGAAGCCGCTCCATGCCGCCCTGGTCTCCCGCATCAAGATCATGGCCGACATGAACATCGCGGAACGGTTCATGCCGCAGGACGGCCATATCCAGATCAATCACCGGGGGTCCCGCGTCGATATCCGGGTGGGCACCATGCCCAATATCCACGGCGAAAGCCTGGTCATGCGCCTGCTCGTCAAGGATGAGCGCCTGCTGCATCCCCGGGAATTGGGCCTGGATGACGAACGCGCCACGTTGCTGGATCGTCTGGTCGAAAAACCCCACGGGCTCTTTCTCACCACCGGCCCCACTGGCAGCGGCAAAACCACCACCCTCTACTCCATCCTCCAAGGGGTGTACGCGCCGGAGAAGAAAATCGTCACCATCGAGGACCCCGTCGAATATGAACTGGCGGGGGTTTCCCAGATCCCGGTCCGACCCAGCCGCGGTTTCACGTTCGCCAACGGGCTCCGGGCCATCCTGCGCCAGGATCCCGACGTCATCATGGTGGGCGAAATCCGGGATGCCGAAACCGCCGAGATCGCCATCCGCGCCGCTCTCACGGGACACCAGGTTTTCAGCACCCTGCACACCAATGACGCCCCCAGCGCGGTCACCCGGTTGATCGACATGGGCATCGAGCCCTTCCTCATCTCCTCTTCGCTCGAAGGCGTGCTGGCGCAGCGGTTGGTCCGCCGGATCTGTCCCGTGTGCCGTCGTCCGGCCCCGGTGTCCCCGTCCGTCCGCAGCAAGCTCGAAACGCTGAGCGGCAAACCCCTCGACGGTTCCTTCTATGAGGGCGCCGGGTGTGACGAATGCCGCGTCGGTTATCGGGGCCGGGTCGGCATCTTCGAGTTGCTGGTCATCACGCCGGTGTTGCGCGAGTTGATCCTGCAGAAACGCTCGACCGCCGAACTCAAATCGACCGCCCATCGGAGCATGGTGACAATGCAACAGGATGCCCTTCGCAAAGCCGGCGAAGGGCTCACCACGCTGGAGGAGATTGTCCGCGTCTGCGCCAGCGATGCCTTGGAATGAGAGCCTTCAGTTACCAAGCCATCGCGGACAACGGCTCATCGGTGAACGGGGTGATTGAGGCCGAAGACCGTCGCGCCGCCCTGCAACAACTCGGTTCGCGCGGTTTGTTCCCCTCCCGCCTCGAAGCCGCCCCGGCCTCGGCCCCGGCCAACGGTTCAACCACGGCGGCCCCGGGCCCGGGGCAGACCCCGGCGCGTCCCGGAACCGCCACCCCGGCCCCATCCGTTCCCGCCGCCGGTTGGTCGTTTGGATCGGGGGTCAGTCGCAAGGATGTCACCGCGTTTTCCCGCCAGATGGCCGCGTTGATCGGAGCTTCGATTCCCATTCCCCAAGCCTTGGAAGGTCTCGGCGAAGAGGAGGAAAACCCCGCGCTCCGGGCGGTCCTGCTCGACCTGACCACGGCGGTCCGGACCGGGGCTTCCTTTTCCGACGCCCTGGCCACCCAACCCCGGCTGTTCAGCAAACTTTACGTCAGCATGATCCGGGTCGGGGAAGAGTCCGGGGCCCTGCCCGGCGTCATGAACGATCTGGCCGACCTCCTGGAACATGAGGCGGAAGTGCGCAGCGAGGTGGTTTCCGCCGTGGCCTATCCCCTCTTTGTCCTCGGTTTTGGCGTCGTCACCGTCACGGTCCTGCTCACCGTCGTCCTGCCCAAGCTCTTCGCGATGCTGCAGGAAATGCTCACGATCCTTCCCTGGCCGACGCTCGTGCTGCTTCGGGTCAGCACCTTCCTGGATCGCTGGTGGCCGGCGGTGTTGGTCGCCTTGGTGGGTGCGGTCGCGGGCCTCCGTTATTATGTCCGCACCCCGGCCGGCGCCGAGGTGGCCGACCGCACCAAACTCCGCCTGCCCATCATGGGCGGACTGTTCCGCTCCGCCGCCCTCGGACGTTTCGCCCGCACGCTGGGCACGCTCGTCCGCAGCGGGGTCTCGCTCCTTCCCGCGTTGAAAATCGTCGAGTCCACGATCGGCAATCTCGCCCTGGCACGCCTGATCGCCCAGGTCACCGAGGAAACCCGCGGCGGAGCCTCGTTGGCCGCTTCCCTGCGCCGTCTCGGGATCTTCCCCAAGAGCGTCGTTCAGATGATCGCCGTCGGTGAGGAAACCGGCAAACTCGACGACATGCTGCTCAAGGTCGCCTCGATCGAGGAACGCCAGACCCGCGCCCGGATCAAGACCATCATTTCCCTGCTCGCCCCCATCCTGATTGTCGTCGTCGGTGCCGTCGTCGGTTTCATGGTCATCGCCGTGTTGCTCCCGATCTTCCGCATGAGCCGCGGCATCCATTGACGCCTTCCGATTCCCAACCCACTGCCTTCCGTGAAACTTCACTCCCGTTCCCCACGTTCCCCACGCTCCGCCGCCTTCACGATCATCGAGATCACCGTGGTCGTGGTCATCCTCGCCGTGCTCGCGGTCACCATCATCCCCCAATTCATCGGGACCACCACCGACGCCAAGATCAGCGCCGCGAAATCCCATGTCGCCGAAATGGAGTCCGCCTTGGAACGGCTCTACGTCCACATGGACCGGTATCCCACCGCCGACGAGGGCCTCAAGCTCCTCGTCGAACCGCCCACCGGCGATGACAAGAAATCCTGGCGCGGGCCCTATGTCCAACAGCTCCGTCCCGATCCGTGGGGCCTCCCCTATCAATATAAAAGGCCGGGAGTCCATCATCCCGCCGGTTACGATTTGTGGTCGCGCGGGGCCGACAAGGCCGATGGTGGCGAGGGCGCTGCGGCCGACATCGGCAACTGGTGATTCCAATCCGCCGACCGATGTCCCGAACCGCCCTTTTCCCCGGCCCCCCTGGCCCCCCCGGCGCACCCGCGTCGACGGG
The DNA here is from genome assembly GCA_025360495.1 of Verrucomicrobiota bacterium. Lineage (GTDB taxonomy): Bacteria > Verrucomicrobiota > Verrucomicrobiia > Limisphaerales > UBA9464 > UBA6176. The sequence continues at coordinate 43,655 of JANYCC010000314.1, forward strand.
GGACGGAAGGGATGCGCACGGGCGTCGGTCGCGATCCCGTGCCACGGCGTTCACGCTCATTGAACTCGTGGTCGTGCTGGCGATGATCGCGATTCTTTCCGCCGTGATCATCCCGGAGATGCGCGGCAGCTTCGAGGACAGCCTCCTCCGCGCGTCCGGCCGACAGTTCATCGACGTCTTCAGCCTTGCCAACAGCCGCGCCGTGTCGGTCAGCCAGACCCATCGGGTCCGCCTCGATCTGGCCGCGGGCAAATATTACCTGGAACGTCAGACCGGCCGATCCTCCCGCACTGCCACCTTCACGCCCGTCCATGATGTCTCCGGCGGCGAGGGCACGATCGATCCCCGCATCACCTTCGAACTCCGTCCCCGCGCCGCCGATCCGACCGCCCCGGGCCCGATGTCGTCCCGTGGAGACGCGCCGTCCACCCGGGGCGTCGAGGCCATCACCTTCTTTCCCGACGGCACCGCGGACGCCGCCGAACTCATCCTGCGCGACCGTGCCGGGTTCCGGTTGGCGCTGCGGGTGAGCGCGGTCACGGCCCGGGTGCAATTGACGGAGCCGAGCCTTCCATGAAAGCCCGACGCTCCAACGCCGGGTTCTCATTGGTCGAGGTCATGATCGCGTTGCTGATCCTGGGCGTCGCGCTCGCCGGACTCGCCCAAGGCATCACCACCGCACTCCGTTCCAGCAAGGATTCGGAATTGCAAACCACCGCCGCCTTCCTGGCCTCCGGCCAGATCGAACTGCTCCGGGCCGATGGCTTCATCGTGGATGGAGTCGTCGAGGGAAAGGGGACCGGCGGGCTGGCCAGGTACAGTTGGAAACAGACCGTGAGTCCGACCCCGATCGAAGGCCTGCATGAGGTCGCCGTCGAGGTGCAACACACCTCCGAAACCGTCCCGGTCTTCGAGCTTCACACCTTGCTTTTCGATCCGCCGGCCGGCTCCCAAACCAACCGTGACATCGGCAACCGGAACGAGGGCGGCCGCAAAACCACCCGCCCGAAAAAATCCCGGAGGGGCGGCGCATGAGGTTCCCCCCCATCTTCCGGCGGCGGGCGGGCTTCACGCTCATTGAGCTGACCATCAGCACCGCCCTCATGGCCCTCATCCTGACGGCGGCCTACGCGTGTCTCACCGCCGGCGTCGCCGGGCAACGGCTCGTCGAGCCCCGCACCGATGTCTTCCAAAGCGCGCGCGTCGCCCTGGGCCTGCTCGCCGCGGATCTCCGTTGCGCGGGTCCCCTGCCCCAGGGCGCCCCGTTCCTCGGTGTCCGCCGGCTGCTCGGCGAGGTGTCCGCCGACAATCTGGATTTCGCCACCCATAATTATACCCCGCAACATCCCGGGGAAGGGGACTGGTGCGAGGAGAGTCTCTTTGTCGAGAAAGACCCGAAAACAGGACGTTATACGCTGTGGCGGCGACGCAATCCCACGCTCGCTTTCGACCCGCTTTCGGGTGGGGTCCGGGAGGAGATCGCCAACGGGATCGCGGGCCTGCGGCTGGAATATTATGACGGCTTCGATTGGTATGATTCCTGGGGCGATCCCAAGGCCGGATCCGCCAAATCCGAGGCGGTCACCCTCCCCAAACCGAACATGGTGGGCCTGCCCGAGGCGGTCCGGATCACGCTCTCGTTCGATTCCAACCGCCGGTTCAATGCCAAACCCCCCGCACCCGGCGGCCCGGAATCGCCCCCGACCGAACCGCCCTTGGTGTTCCAGACGGTCGCGCGCCTGAACCTGCCGGCCACCGCGGACTCCGATGCCCCAACCGGCGCAACCGGATCCCCGTCGTCGCCCAATCCGTCCGCCCCCCCCTCTGGTGGAAGATAAGCCCATGCCATCTCCCACCCCCATGCGCCCCGGTTCCCGGGACCGTTCCGGATCAGTCCTGATCGGGGTGCTCTGGTGCGTGGTGCTGCTGGCCCTCATCGTCGTGGGCGTCCTGCACACCGCACGGCTCGACCTGACCGTTGGGAAATATCATGCGGACCGCATCCAAGCGCATTATCTGGCGCTCGCAGGGATCGAGAAAGCCAAGGCCCTGCTTTATGAGGACGCCCTCCAACGCAGCCGCTCGGGCACCCATCACGGCCCCGGATTATATAATGCCCCGGCGGATTTCCGCGATGTCGCCCTGGGTCGGGGACACTTCCGGGTCATTCGCGCCGGGACCGATGACGAGGGGGGCGGCGTGATTTTCGGGGTCTCCGACGAGGAAAGCCGCCTCAACATCAATGTCGCCGACGCCGCCGATCTCACCAAGATCATCGGCCTCACACCGGACGTCGCGGCGGCCATCGTCGACTGGCGGGACTCCGACAGCACCGTCTCCCCGGGCGGTGCGGAGGCCCCGTATTATGAGTCCCTCCAGCCACCTTATATGCCCCGCAACGGCCCGTTCCCGACGATTCGCGAACTGCTCATGGTCCGTGGCGTCTCGCGCGAACTCCTTTTTGGCGAGCCTTCCTCCCTTCCCTCCGCCTCTCCCGCCCTGGAAACCCCCCGCCGCGGGACGCCGTCCGCGGAAGAGGAGGACGAAATCCAGCCGGAAGCCGGTTGGGCCGCCCAGTTGACCGCCTTCTCCACCGTGCAGAACGTCGATGCCTCGGGCACGGACCGCATCAATGTCCAATCGGCCGACGAGACGGCTCTCGTCGGTGTCCGCGGTATCACCCAGCAGATCGCACGCGCCATCGTCGCCTATCGGGGTCGGAACCAGTTTCAAAGTCTTGCCGACCTGCTCGATGTCACGCCCCCGCAACCCGCCGGAAGGGGAGGCATCCCGGGCCAGGGCGGCGGCACCAAGGTGATCAACGAAACCCTGCTGAAGGAAATCGCCGATCACCTCACCGTCGAGGACCGCGCCGACCTTCCCGGGGCCGTCAATATAAACACCGCCGGCGTCGAGGTGCTCTTATGCCTCCCGGGGATGACCCGTCCGCTCGCCCAGGCGGTGGTGGCACAACGGCGCTCCAATGGCTTCTATCCCCATGTCGCCGCCCTGCTCGAAGTCCCCGGCATGACCCGCGATGTTTTCAAACAACTGGCCCCCAAGGTGACCGCCCGTTCCGAAACATTCCGCATCCTGAGCGAAGGCCGGGCCGGATCCTCAGGCTCCCGCAAACGGATCGAGGTCGTCGTCCACGTCGGCCTCAACAGTGTGAACACCCTCGCCTGGCGGGAGGACGACTTATGAAACCGCTCGGCGCCCTCGAACCCACCCTCGTCTTCGTCGAGATCCGGTCGGCTTCCTTCCACGCCCATACCGGGCTCACCGGTGTGGATCTCCCGATCGAGCGCGGCCCCGACGGCCATCTGACCCCCGCCTCCGCTGCCGCCGCGACCGCCGCCCTGCAAGGCCTCCTCGGCACCAAGACCTGGCTCTCCCGCATCCGGGTCTGTTGCGCGATCGGTTCCCGCGGGGTGCTGCTTCGTCCGGTTTCTCTGCCCGTCACCGCCCCCGCTGAATTATCCCGGTTGCTGCAACTGAAGATCGAAAGCGAATTGCCCCTGCCTCCCGAAGCCCTCGCCTGGGGTTGGTTGACCCTGCCGAATGCCGGCCCGACCGATGCCGCGACGCCCCGTCAGGAGGTCCTGGTGGCGGCGGTGAAAAAGGAGGTCATCGAGGAGTATGCCGCGATCTTGGGCCCGGTGGACCCGGATCCGATGTTCACCGTGGCAGCCCTCGCCCGCATGGCGCTGGTTCCGATCGATCAACGGGCGTTCGCCGTGCTCGACATCGGTCCGACCCAGTCCGAACTGACCCTGATGGAGGCCGGGGTCCCGCCGTCCGTCCAATTGCTGCCTTGGGGTGAGAACCGGTGGCTGGACAGTCTCAGCTCGCGGTTGGGTCAAACCCGTGACGAAGCGGTCGCCACCCTCGCGTCGCTGCCAAATCGGGACGGCACCGATCGCAATGACGCCATGGACGCCGCCTTGGAGGAAGCGGTTTCGGCACTCGCGGAAATCTTGCCGAAGACCGCGCGGGACCGACCCCTTTGGATTTCCGGTCCGCCGGTTTTGGCGCAACTCCTGGCCGGTCGCCTGGGGGGCACTCATCCGGTCGGTGTCCTGCCCGTCCCGATCCACCCCGGGCAGACCGCCGCCACGCTCGGATCGGAGCTGAGCCTGGTCTCGCGTCCCGGACGGAAGCCCCTTTCTCTGCTCCTGCTGCAGATCAAGCACACCGACTCACCCGACCGGGCGGTGCGTGCGTTCCCCCGGCGACAGGTCGCGATTGCGGCGGCGTTATTGGTGGGCGTACTGGCCTTTCCTTATATCGAGGCCCTGCTTTTTCAACCCCGCCTCGCCCGCCGCCTGGCCGGACTCAAAGGCAACGACACCCAATTCGCCACGATCGACCGGGAACTGAGTTTTCTCAGGTACCTTGAATTGAACCAGTCCCCGCACCTTGACGCTGCCTTCGTCATCGCCCAGGCGGCCCCGCAGGGTGTCCGGCTCAATTCCCTCAGCATGAACCGCCATGGCGAGATTTCCCTCAGTGGGTTCCTCCAGAATCTCGCGCAGGTGGGGGATTTCCGGCTCAAGCTCATCAATTCCGGATTCTTTTCAACGATCGTCGTCGAGGACCAGAGCCCCACTCCCGACCGGCAACGCATCAACTTCCGCATCACCGGCCGATGGAAGAGTGCTGCCGAACGCGAAGCCCTCGCCTTGGGTCCCGTCCTGCCTGAGCCCGCCTCCGGAAAAGGCTCGGTGTCCAACAGCGCGACCAGCCCCAAGACTCCGACCGGCACCAACTCTGCGACGGTCACCACCAACCCCGTCCCGACCCACGGTTCGGCCCCAACGAATTCCGCCAGCGTTACCAACACCGCCTCAAAACCCCTGCCTTCCGATCACTGATCACTGCTTGCTGCCTGCTGATAACTGATAACTGATAACTGATAACTGATTACTGACCCCCGACCTCCGACCCCCGATCTCCGATCTCCGAAAACCGCCCATGCCCCTCCCCGCCCTCACCGAACGCGACCGTCGCACGATCCGTTTTGCCGCGATCGGCCTCGGCCTTTACCTGGCCGTTTTTGGCGGCTGGCAGACGTTCGGCTTTCTGGGCCGTCGCCATGTCGAATACCGCAAACTCCAGCACGAGGCGGCGCAACTCCGGACCCAATACGAATTATATGGCTCCCGGGTGACCCGCTTGGAACGTCTGATGGAGACGTTCCAGATGGACCCCGCGCGGTTGGCCAAGAACACCCTCGTGGCCAAGGCGGCCGCCGCCCTCCAGCAATCCGCGGCTTCGGGCGGCCTTCAGCTCGGTCCGATCCGGGAATCCCTCAACCGGGGTTCCGAACGCGAACTGGGCACGTTCCAACTCGAGGCGATGGGACAGGTCCCCGCCCTCATGGCTTTCCTTCATCGTCTCCGGGGCCTCGGCTTCCCGCTGGTGATCGACACCCTGCAGGTATCGTCGGATCCCGCCCGGCCCGGCATGATCAAGGTGAGTCTCGGCCTGATCCTGCTGGATTATGAACAGTGGGATAAGAAGGAGGTTCCCGATGCCTGATCGTCTGGTGAGAAACATCCGCGCTGTTTGCCTCGGCCTCGCCGCCCTGTTGGTGTTGCGATTGGGCTTCCTCGTGTTCCATCGGGATCCGCTGGACGGCGTGCGGGTGCCCATCGCGCCCCATTGGCAACCCAGCGACGAAACCCCGGGGGGCACCAATCCCGTCGTGAAAATGACTTCCCCGTCGGGCACCAATCTCGTTTCCACCAACCCCATCGGGTCCGCGACCAACACGATGGCCGCCCGACTGACGGGCACCAATGGGGTTTCGACCAACCTCGTCGCCATTCAATCGGTGGGGACTAATAACCCGGTGGGGACTAATAACCTCGCGGGGACTAATAATATCGCGGCTACGAATCGCACGGTCACTAATCTCACAGTCACGAATCCCATGGGGACGAATCTCGTGGGCACTAATATCATGGGGACGAACCTGGCCGGTAATCCACGTCCTCCGTCACCCGGCGGCATGCCGCCCGGAATGCCCCCCGGCATGCCCTTCGGGGGTCCGGGTGCGATGCGCGGCGGCGGGCCGCCCAAACCTCCGCGCCCGCTCTCCCCACTGCTTCAGGCCCGCATCGACCGTATCACCCAGAGCGAGATGCTTGCCCCCGTCGTCCGACCGCCGCCCATGGCCCTGCTCGGCATTGCCGGTCGCGACGCCTTCATCCGCACCCCCAGTGGTCAGACGACCCTGTTGCGCGAAGGTGCCGAGAGCGACGGCATCAAGATTCTGCGAATCGGCACCAACCGGGTCCTGCTGGAGCAGGCCGGCGAAAAGAAGGAACTGACCATATTTTCCGGCCTCGG
>JANYCC010000317.1 GCA_025360495.1 Verrucomicrobiota bacterium
GCATCTGGGCATCGTGGGAAGGCGGGTAGGAAAACCCGCCGCCCCGGAGCTGTCGCGACCGCCCTGGGAGGGCGGGTTTTCCCACCCGCCCCGCTTCCCCCATGGCCCGCCTTCCCATGATGCCCAGATGCCCCCGCAGCATGAACCGGTCGGTGGGAGGTGGGTGCGTGCCCGGTGCGGTCGTTGACACCCCGGGTGCGGGTCGTGAGAGTTTCCCCCGGTTCGAACCATGAATCACTCTTCCCCGGGCATCGGCGGCCCCCTTGATGACCTGGCCAATCTGGCCACGCAGGTGGGTCAGGTCGCGGCCACGGCCCTGGTGCTGGTGGATGGGGGACGACTGCGGCTTGATGGGCAAAGCGGGTTGCAGGCGGAGGATGTGCGGTTGGCGGAGGAATTGGCGCGGCGCACCCTGGACGCCAATGGATGGCTCGAGACGCGGGAACCCGGCGATTTTTCCGGCAGCGCGTTCCGATGGATTGCGGGTTTGCCGTTGGAAGCCCCGTCGGGTGGCCGGGCGGGGGCGCTGATTTTGTTCGACCGGGTTCCGCGGCGGTTGACGACCCGGCAACGGGCGGCGCTGCAGACGGTGGCGCATCAGGCGGTGCTGCACCTGGAGTTGCGCCGGCATGCGACGTCGCTGGCCCACACGCACGAACAGCAGCGGCGGATCGAACTGGCGTTGCGGGAGCACGAGGCGTTTTACCAGGCCTTGGTGGAGAGCCTTCCGCAGAACATCTTCCGCAAGGACCTCAATGGCCGCTTCACGTTCGTCAACCAGCGGTTCTGTTCGGTGCTGGGCCGCTCCCGCGAGGACATCCTGGGCCGGACGGACTTCGATTTCTTCCCGCGTGAGCTGGCGTCGAAGTACCAGGCGGACGACCGGCGTTTGCTGGACACGGGGGAATTGTTTGAGACGACCGAGGAGAACATGACGGGGAATGGGGAGCGCCATTATGTGCACGTCATCAAGACGCCGATCCTGGATCCGAACGGGGAACGGATCGGGATCCAGGGGATTTTCTGGGATGTGACCCTGGAGCGGCGGACGCAGGACGACCTGGCGTATGAGCGGGACCTGCTGCGGGCGCTGCTCGATTACGCGCCGGACATGATCTATTTCAAGGACGCCCAGAGCCGGATCCTGCGGGCGAGCCGGGCGTTTGCGAGCAAGGTCGGGGTGGGGGATCCGGCGTGGCTGGTGGGGAAGACGGACCATGACCTGTTCCTGAAAGAGCATGCGGACGCGGCGCGGGCGGATGAGGAGCGGATCCTGCAGACGGGGGAACCGATCGATGGGAAGACGGAGAAGGAACTCTGGGCGGACGGCCGGGTGAACTGGGTGCTGACGAGCAAGCTGCCGTTGCGGGACCGGCGTGGGAACGTGATCGGGACGTTCGGGATCTCGCGGGACATCACCGACCTGAAGGCGGCGCAGGAGAAGCTGGAGCGGGCGGAGGAAAAGTACCGGAGCATCGTGGAGAACGCGGTGGACGGCATCTTCCAGACCACGCCGGACGGGCATTATTTGTCGGCCAACCTGGCGCTCGCCCACATTTACGGGTTCGACACGGTGGACGAGTTGATGGCCAAGCGGACCGACATCGAGCACCAGCTTTATGTGGATCCGCGGCGGCGGGCGGAGTTCCGGCGACTGTTGCAGGAGCACGATCAACTGGAGGATTTTGAGAGCCAGGTGTTCCGCAAGGACGGGACGGTGATCTGGATCTCGGAGAATGCGCGGGCGGTGCGCGATTCGGCCGGGCGGCTGCTGTTTTACGAGGGGACGGTGGAGGATGTCACGGGACGCAAGCGCGCCGAACTGGAGTTGGAGCAGGCGCGGGACGCCGCGTTGGCGAGCGCCCGGGCGCGGTCGCAGTTTTTGGCGAACACGAGCCATGAGATCCGGACCCCGATGAACGCGATCATCGGCATGACCCATCTGTTGATGGACACGTCGCTGACGCCGGAACAGCGGGATTACACCGAGACCATCGGTTCGAGCGCGGAGGCCCTGCTCACGATCCTCAACGACATCCTGGATTTCTCGAAGATCGAGAGCGGGAAGGTGGAATTCGAGTCGGCCGATTTTGATTTGCGGAACATGGTGGAGGACACGGCGGAGCTGCTGGCGGAACGGGCTTTCAGCAAGGGATTGGAATTTGCGGCCTGGATTGACCACCAGTTGCCGGGGGTGGTGCGGGGGGATGCGGGGCGGGTGCGGCAGGTGCTGACCAACCTGCTGGGCAACGCGATCAAGTTCACCAGCAAGGGGGAGGTGTTGCTGCGGGTGAAACAGGTGGGCGAAAGCAACGGGGTGTCCCGGGTGCGGTTCGAGATCCGGGACACCGGCATCGGGATCGCGTCGGGATCCCAGCAGAAGATCTTCGAATCCTTCACGCAGGCGGACGGTTCCACGACCCGGCGGTTCGGGGGCACCGGGTTGGGCTTGGCGATCAGCCGGCAATTGGTGGGTGCGATGGGGGGGGAACTGGGGTTGGAAAGTTCCCCGGGGCGGGGTTCGACCTTCTGGTTCGTCGTGCCGTTTGGAAGGATCGTGCCTCCGATCCCCTTGCCGGAAGCCTTCGGCCCGCCGGTCCGTGTGCTGGCCGTGGAAGATCATCCCGCCGCCCGGGAAACCCTGTTGCATGAGCTCTCGGACACCCGTTTTGTGGCCGATTGCGTCGGATCCGCCGGTGCGGCGTTGGACTCCATGCGGGAGGCGTCCGCCCGGGGGCATCCGTATGAAGCGGTGCTGATCGACCTGCAATTGCCGGACATGGACGCGCTGACCCTGGCGCATGAGATTCATCTTTCGCCCGGTTTGGAGCGGGCGCGGTTGGTGGTGGTCGCGCCGTTGGGACAGCGATTGGATCCGGGCCTGCTCCGCACCGTGGGGGTCGCGGCCCACTTGGTGAAGCCGCTGAAGCGTTCCCGGCTATTGGAGACCTTGGGAGCCGTGCTGCGCGGGGAGGATGCCGAGGCCCGGACCCAGACGGCCCGGGCGGCGATCCGGCATCCGGACAATGGCCGGTCCTCGCTGCGGCTGTTGTTGGCGGAGGACAACGTGGTCAACCAGAAGGTCGCGTTGGCCCTGTTGCGAAAACTCGACTTGTCCGCCGACGTGGCGATCAACGGGAACCAGGTCCTGGAAGCCGTGGCGAAGAAGCCGTATGACCTGATCCTGATGGACTGCCAGATGCCGGAGCTCGATGGGTACGAGACGACCCGATGCCTGCGGCGGGAGGAGGCGGACGGCACGTATGGGCGCCGGATCCCGCACTATGTGGTGGCGTTGACCGCGAATGCGATGGCCGGGGACCGGGAGAAATGCCTGGCCGCGGGCATGGATGATTTCATCACCAAACCGATTGATATGGCGGCGCTGGAATCCGCGATGCACCGGGCGATTGCGTTCCGTCACGCGGCGAACGCCCCGCTGGCGTACCAGCGGGATCCG
>JANYCC010000327.1 GCA_025360495.1 Verrucomicrobiota bacterium
TCAACCACCGGGCTGTCGCCGCACCTGCGACCGACCGTTCCGCACTCCAAGCCGCCGCCCCGTTGCTGGTCTCCACCTGGCCTTTCGGCAAGCCGGCCAATGAAAAAGCCCTCGCCGTCCTCCAGTCCGGCGGTTCCGGACTCGATGCGATCGAACAGGGCATCCAGGTGACCGAATCGGATGCCACCAACCCGAGCGTGGGTTTGTCCGGCACCCCGAATTCCGTGGGCGTGGTGCAACTGGATGCCTGCATCATGAGCGGACCCGGCCATCGGGCGGGGGCGGTGGGGGCGGTCGAGGGATTCCGGCATCCGATCTCGATCGCACGTCGCGTCATGGAAACCACCAAGCACGTGTTTCTGGTCGGCGAAGGGGCCATGAAATTCGCGGCGGAGAACGGTTTCGAACGCGGGCCCAAGGTTTCGCCGGGCCAGGAGGCGGCGTGGCGCAAGTGGGAGGAACAACAGGCGAAAGCGAAGACGACTCCCAAGACCCACGACACGATCGCCATGGTGGCGCTGCTGCCCGATGGCAATCTGTTCGGTGGCTGTTCCACCAGCGGGTTGGGTTATAAACTGCCGGGTCGGGTCGGTGATTCCCCGATCATCGGCAGCGGCCTGTATGTGGACAACGAAATCGGTGCCGCCGGGGCGACCGGGATCGGGGAAAACGTGATGCGTTACTGCGGCTCATTCCTGATCGTGGAATACATCCGCCAGGGCCTGCACCCGGAGGATGCCTGCATTGAGACGATCCGCCGGATTGCGAAGATGGACCCGAAGGGATTCGACCTCTCGATCAACTTCGTGGCGATCGATCGGAAAGGTCGGTTCGGCGCGGCGGGCACGGGCGGGGGATTCCAATACTCGGCGACGTGCCCGGCCTTCAGCAAGGTGCTGCAGAGTGCGGGAGTCAGCTCCGCGGGGGCGCCGAAATAGGACCGATGCCGTCTCCCACTGCCGGACCCACCCGCCCTTGTCGGAGCAGGCTTTCATATGCTGCGGCAACCTTGGGCGTCATCGTGCTGGGCCTGGCGTCACGGCGTTATCCAGGCCTGTTTCCGGCTTTTCTGGGCAAGTTTCCGGGCGACGCCCTCTGGGCCCTGACGGTGTTCTTGGGTTGGGGGATGGTTCTTCCCGCCGCCCGGACGCGAAACCTGGTGGCGCTGGCGCTGGGGACTTCGGCGGCGATCGAGTTCAGCCAGCTTTATCAGGCACCGTGGATCAACGCGATCCGCAGCACGACGCCCGGTCACCTGGTTCTCGGTTCGACCTTTTCCTGGCTCGATCTCATCGCTTATGCCGTCGGGATTGCCGTCGGGATTACCGTCGAGACCCTGCAGAAAACAAACCGCGGACGGCACGGATGACACGGGAGGCGTGGTGGCGGGTCGTCGTACTCGTGTCTCGTGTCTCGTGTCTCGTGTCTCGTCGTTGCGTCTCGTCCTCGAAGCCCAATGCCCGATCGAGGACGAGGGCCGAGAACGAGAAGAACGAGTACGAGTACGAGAAACTGCACGCTTGGCCGACCCTTCTCCCCGCTCGTTCCTCGCGGGGCGAGGGGGGACCGGGATGGGCCGTCGCATCACTGCATGGGAATGCGCATCGGCTGCACCTTCAGCCTCCGCTCCACAATTCCGCATCGGCACGCAAACGCTCGAGCAACCGTCCGTCCGCGGCGGGGAATTCGTACCGGCCAAACTCGTCGGGTCCGACCCAGGCCAGAGCCGCGCAGTCCAGGGCCTGGGGTTCGCCCTCTTTCCAGTCACAGCGGTAAAAACGCAGTCGCACCGTCTTCTCCGGATAGGCGTGGGTCAGTTCTTCGACCAACGGACCCACCTCCACGGCGATGGCCAGTTCCTCGCGGAGTTCACGGTGCAACGCCGGGATCCAATCCTCGCCCGGATCCAATTTTCCGCCGGGGAATTCCCACAGGCCGGCAAGATGCGAACCGGCCCGTCGTTGCGTGATGAGGAGTCGGCCGTCGCGGAACACCAAACCCGCCACGACGTCGATCACCCTCATGGACTCAGCGCCCGACGCCGCGATAGAGAAAGCCGTGGGCCTCGGCCTCGGCGCGGTCCAGGAGATTGCGGCCGTCGAAGAGGATGGCGGTGGTCATCTGGCGACGGGCCCGGGCCAGGTCCAGTTTTGCGAAGTGGGGCCATTCGGTGGCGATCACCAGGGCATCGCAGCCGGCGGACACCTCATCCGGGTCGTCCACATATTCCACCGCGTCGGAGGGAGGCAGGACGGCGCGGGCCTTTTCCATCGCCTTGGGATCGTGCACGCGGAGCCGGGCGCCCTCCCGCAACAGCCGTTGGCAAAGATCGACCGCGGGGCTGGTCCGGACGTCGTCGGTATTCTGCTTGAAGGCGAGGCCGAGCACGCCGAGCCGCTTGTCCTTGAGCACCCAGAGCGTCTCCTGGATCTTCTTGAAGAAGCGGTCCATCTGGTCGGTGTTGATGCGCTGGACCTCCTTCAGCAGACGGAAATCATAACCGAGTTGCTCGACGATCTTGATGAACGCACTGAAATCCTTGGAGAAGCACGAGCCGCCGAAACCGATGCCGGCATTCAGGAAACGCCGGCCGATCCGTTCGTCCATCCCCATGCCATTGGCGACCTCCAGGACGTTCGCGCCGGCCGCCTCGCAGATCGCGGAGATCGCGTTGATATAACTGATCTTGAGCGCGAGGAACGAATTCGCCGCGTGCTTGATCAGTTCCGCCGAGTTGGTGTCGGTCACGATCAACGGCGCGGCGAACGGCGCGTAGACCTCCCGCATCTTCGGCACCGGCCGCACGCTGCTGGTCCCGATCACGATGCGGTCGGGATTCATCAGGTCCTCGACGGCGAACCCCTCACGGAGGAATTCAGGATTGGACACCACGTCGAATTCCGTCGGCGTGCGGGAATAACGACGGAGGGTTTCCGCCACCTTTTCGCCCGTCTTCACCGGCACCGTGCTCTTGTCGACGATGATTCGGTACTCGGTCAGGTGCGCGGCGATCTCCCGGGCGACCCCTTCGATGAAGGAGAGATCCACCGAACCATCGGGTTGGGGCGGGGTGGGGACGCAGATGAAGATGACCTCGGCCTCGGCAACGGCGGTGGCGGTGGAACACGTAAAGCGGAGCCGGCCGGCCGCGGTGTTGCGATGGACCAGATCCTCGAGTCCGGGCTCGTAGATGGGGATGCCGCCGGCGTTGAGCACGGCGACTTTGCGGGGGTCGATGTCGACGCAGAGGACGTGATGGCCGACCTCGGCAAAGCACGCACCGGTGACGAGACCGACATACCCGGTCCCGATGATGGCGAGTCTCATGGGCGGAGCGGGGATGGGTTACGGCTTGGGGGCGGCGGCCGGCGGCAGGATCTTGATCGTGTTCGTCGACATCGCCGGCTTGTCCAATTCCGGATGGAGCCGGACCAGCGCCGCCTTGCGGATCATCGCGTCATTCGCCAGGGCCGGCGACTCGGAGCGGGCGATCTGGTCATAGAGGGCCATGGCTTCCTGAGGCTGCTTGAGAGTCTCATGAAGGCGCGCCTTGGCCAGACGGGCCTGGTTGGCGAGGGACGCCGCCGCGGGGAGATTGATGATCGCCTGATAGGCACCGAGTGCCTCGGTGAGCTTGTTCTCGGCATCCAGGCACGCCGCCACGCCGAAGAGACCGATCGGTTGCAGGTCGTGCCCCGACTCGGCGGCCACGGCGTCAAAGCGGGCGCGGGCGTCGGCGTACTTGCCCTGATGGAACAGTTCGCGGCCGGCGAGAAGGGTCGCTTGGATCGCCGCCGGGGTGCCCGGATGTTGCTGGGCGACCGCGACCAGTTTCTCGACGGGAATGCGATTGGTCTCACCCGCGGTGGTTTCGAGGGCCAGGAGGGCCTGGCTCGATTCCTCCAACTGGGATTGCTTATGGTTTTTCCGGATGATCAACCCGGCCACCACGAGGATGATGAGGCCCAGCCCGATGAACACGGACCGCTTGTTGACTTCGTACCACGCCAGCAAATCCAACTGCAGCGAGGACCCTTGGGACTCTGAACTCATGTGGCGGCGGATGTTTGGAGCCCACGCCCGAAAGGCAAGGCAGAATTCCCATTGTTTGCGGCTGGGAATTCCCGGAAACCCCGGTTGCGACCAAACGGGCGTGGCCGGAATGCCCCAAATCCACCCGATGGAAATCCTTTGTCGGGTTCGGTCCCAACGGGGGAAGCTCCGTCCGTGATCGGGGTCGCCCTTCATCTCGCCTGTTGTCTCGCCGCCGCCATCGCCGTCGCGGTGGGTGCCCGGCTTCCCGAACCCCGCATCCAAGGTCGGATCCGGGGATTCCTGGCATTGGGATCCCTTTATCTCGCGGTGGCCGTCGCCTATGCCGGTCGCAATGCCACCATCCGTTCGACGTGGCAATGTGCGTTGTTGGTGCTCGGGGCCCTGCTCCTCGGGAATTGCATCGGAATGCTGCTCGGGGTCCAACGCGCCAGCAATCGGGCCGCCCGCTGGGGTGCGGTCGCCCTCGAGCCGGGTGTGGTGCCGGCGCGTTTCGGGGCCGGTTTGGCGGTGGTGCTCGGTCTCAATCCCCTGGGCTGGCTGGCGGGCCTGTTGGCGGGCCTGACCGGCGAT
>JANYCC010000358.1 GCA_025360495.1 Verrucomicrobiota bacterium
CCCGTGAGGTCCTCGTACTCGTGCCTCTCGTCCTCGGCCCTCGTCCCCCTCGATCCGGCCTGAGGTTCGACGAGACGCGAGGACGAGACGCGAGGACGAGGATCGCCGGGCTGGCCGACCCCTCCCCCCGGCCCTCTCCCCGCTCGTTCCTCACGGGGCGAGGGAGACCGGAAGATCTGATCACCGATCACAGATCTCCGACGACCGATCTCCGATCTCCGATCCCTGATCACCGCTTACCGGTCAGGTTCTCCAGGATGCGGACGGTGGAATGGGCCTTGTTGAGCGTGTAGAAATGGAGTCCGGGCGCCCCTTGCCGCAACAGGTCTTCCGCCTGCCGCGTGCACCACTCGATCCCGAATTCCGTCACCGCCGCGTCGTCGTCCCCCAAGGCCTCCAAGCGCGCCAAAAAGGGTTCGGGCAACCGCGCCCCGCACAGTTCGACAAACTTCTTCGTCTGCGCCCGGGCCAGCACCGGCAGGAGACCCGGTATGATCGGCACCGTCACGCCCAGCCCGGCCAGATGATCCCGGAATTGGTAGTAATCGGCATTGTCGAAAAACAACTGGGTGATCACGAAGTCGGCGCCGGCCCGGACCTTCTCCGCCAAATGCGCCCAATCCACGAACTTGCCGGCTCGCTGGGCGATATGGCCTTCGGGGAAACCGGCGGTCCCGATGCTGAACCCGCCCTGCTTCCGGAGATATCCGACCAATTGGCTGGAATACTCAAAACCGCCCTCGGTCCGGACGAACTCCCCGGTCCCCGGCGGGGGATCGCCGCGCAATGCCAGCAGATTGAGCACCCCACGCTGCCGCGCCTCGGCCACCACACTGGCGATCTGGTCCTGTGTCGCCCCCACACAGGTCAGGTGCATCATGCAGGTGAGGTCGTGTTCGCGCTGGATCCGTTCGACGATGCCAATGGTCTTTTCACGGGTCGTGCCGCCGGCGCCATAGGTGACCGAGCAGTAGCCCACGGGTTGGCGCAACAGGGCGGGGAGCACCTCGGCGAATAACCGACGTTCGCCCTCCTCGGTCTTGGGTGGGAAGAACTCGGCCGAAAACGAAGGCCGGCCCGCGGCCGCATCGGAATGATGGATGTCTCGGATCAGTCGGACCATGGGCCGATGGTGGGCGTCGGGTGATTGCGCTGCAAGCGCCGGACCACGCGGTGGCGGATTCCGGGAGGTTGGAACAACAAAAGGTCCCAAGGGTGCCAAGCCCACCAAATCCCCAAGCTGTGTCCCTGCAGGAGGGGTTCCCGAGCCCTTTGCGCCCTTGGTTGTTCACAATCCCAGCGGTCTTCCACCCACAGCCCAAGGATGCGCGCGGATCCCCGGGGCGGTTCATGGGGTCCAGCGCCGGCATTCATGCATCCGGAGTTGAGGCGGCGAGATTTGGTTTGCACAGGGGAAGGGGGCCCGTAGTTCTTGGGGGTCGCCGATTCCCGGCGCGAATTTGCCAAGATCATGTCGGACACCCCCTTATCGCCCGCCGAGTTGGACGCCCTCACCGCCGGCCTGAACCGCCTGGCCAGAAACCTGTGGTGGAGTTGGGATCAGGACGCCCAGGAGATTTTCCACGACCTGTCGCCGCGTTGCTGGCAAAACCTGTATCACAATGCCGTCGCGGTGATGCACGAGTTGTCGAAGTACGAGCTCCAGGTGCGGCTCCAGGCACCGGGTTTCGCCCAGCGCGTCCGGAAAGTGTTGGAGAAATTCGACGCCTATCTGCAGTTGCCCGGGACTTGGGCGGCGGGGGCCGCGCCGGAACTCAAGGGTCGGCCGGTCGCCTATTTCAGCGCCGAATTCGCCTTTCACGAGACCCTGCCGATCGCCGCCGGGGGGTTGGGCGCGCTGGCGGGTGACCATGCCAAGTCGGCCAGCGACCTGGGCCTGCCGTTCGTCGGGGTCAGCCTGTTTTATCGGGAGGGTTATTTCCAACAGACGGTCAACCCGGACAATTGGCAGACCGAGTATTATACGCTGCTGAACCCGAACAACCTGCCGTTGGAGCCGGTGCTCGACGCCCAGGGCCAGCCGCTGGTGTGCTCGGTGAAACTCGCCGCATGCACCGTCCATTTCCACGCCTGGCGGGTCAATGTCGGCCGGGTCCCGGTGTATCTGCTCGACACCAACCGGCCGGAGAACGAGCCGCATTTCCGGGACCTGACCCTGCGGGTGTACGGGGGTGACAGCACGACGCGGGTGCTGCAGGAGATCGTGCTCGGGGTGGGGGGCGTGCGGTTGCTCCGGGCGTTGGGGCTTCAGCCGAGCACCTTCCACATGAACGAGGGCCATGCCGCGTTCCTGACCCTGGAATTGATCCGGGAAAAACTGGTGGAGGGCCGCCCGTTCGCCGAGGCGTCGCAACTGACCAAACAGCAATGCCTGTTCACCACCCACACGCCGGTCGAGGCCGGACATGACCGCTTCAGCGGCGAACTCATGGCGTATGCGGCCCTGGGTTTCGTGACCGACCTGCACCTCGAACACCAGGCGATCATGGACCTCGGGCGGGTGCGGGCCGGCGACCTGACGGAATCGTTCTGCATGACCGTGCTGGCCCTCCGTTACAGCCGGGCGGCCAATGGCGTGTCCGCGCTCCACGGGGAGGTCAGCCGCGAGATGTGGTGCGAATTCTTCGGGACCACCGACCCGGCCCAGGTGCCGATCGGCCATGTGACCAACGGCATCCACCTGGTGGGTTGGATGAAGGGGCCGGTCCGCAATTTCTGGCGGCGCAAGTATGCCGGATTATATCCCGGACGCACGGACCTGGACTGGATCGCCGACGCGAATTCCGCCGAGTTCTGGCAAAAGGTGAGCGATCCGTCGGCGGTGTCGGACGAGGAACTCTGGGCGTTGCGCTACCAATTGCGTCGCGAGCTCATCGAGTTTGCGCGGCGCCGCCTGGTGATCCAGGGGCATGCGCTGAGCCGGGCGGATTTCATCACGTTCGACGCGTTCCTGAACCCGGATGCGCTGACGATCGGTTTTGCGCGGCGATTCGCGACTTACAAGCGGGCGCCGCTGATCTTCGACCAGTTCGCCAACGTCGTGAAGCTGGTCAAGAATTCCAAGTGCCCGATCCAGTTCATCTTCGCCGGGAAAGCCCACCCGCGCGACGACCATGGGAAGGCGTTCATCCAAAAGGTCATCCACCTGTCCAAATTCAGCGAACTGCAGGGGCACCTGGTCTTCCTTGAGAACTATGACATCCATGTGTGCCGCATGATGGCGTCGGGCTGCGACATCTGGCTCAACAACCCGCGGCGTCCGTTGGAGGCCAGCGGGACGAGCGGCATGAAGACCACGCCGCACGGATGCATGAACCTGAGCATCATGGATGGCTGGTGGCGCGAAGGGTATGACGGCACCAACGGTTTTGCCATCGGGCCGGATTCCCATCCCGAGGACGTCAATGAACAGGATCGGGTCGACAGTGAAAACCTCTACCGGGTGCTCACCGAGGAGGTGATCCCGATGTTCTTCGACCGGGATGCCAACGGGATTCCGCGTCGATGGATCGCCCGGATCCGACGATCGTTGGCGACGTTGGCGGCCGAGTACAGCACCTGGCGGATGGTGCAGGAGTACACGCGCAAGTATTACGGGGGACACTGACCCGGGCGGGGGATCGGTGGGGAAAGTTCGAAGCCCGGACTTGCGTCCGGGCTTCGGTTTCTCTTTGGATCTGATCTTGGATCTGATCCGGTTGTGTTGCCAGGGTTGGTGGCCGACTTCAGTGTGCTGCGGGGGTCAGTGCCGGACGGATCACGTGATGGAATCCGGACTGCAGTCCAAGAGATGTGACTTCAGCCGGATTCCCGGCTCGGGGGTCAGCCTTCAGGGGGCGGATCCGTCGGGCATCGGGCGCGGGGGACCACCTGGGGGGATGGGACCCAACGCTCGCGGGGGTTTTTGTTGTCAGCACCATGAACTCGCCATTTCGCCTTGGTGGATGCACTGTAGTTAAATTCCCTACAACAGCGCAAGTATTTTCTTTGAAAAGTGTAGGGGGCATCCTTACGCGCTGGGAAATCCCCCCAATTGGCAATCAACAATCCCCAATCGCCAATCATCAATTTTTCCCCCCGACGCGGCCTGGGGAATTGATGATTTTGGATTGGAGATTGGGGATTGATGGTTGGGCCCGACTCGGCGGCCACGGGGAAATCCCTTGCCGTTGGGTGAGGGGTTCCGTCACTTTGCCCCCTGCATTCGGCCACCGCAGTCCGGTGGCGTTTTTTATTGGAACCGACCGATTCCCCCGTAGGACGCTGTGAAAGTCTTCTCAGGCAACTCGAATCCCATCCTGGCCCGTTCCATCTGCGAATCCATCGGTGTCCCGTTGGGTCGCTCCATCGTGCGGCCGTTTCCCAATGGGGAGACCTTCGTGAAGATCGAGGAGAACGTGCGGGGCGAAGATGTGTTTGTGGTGCAATCCACGAGCCCGCCGGCCAATGAGCACCTGATGGAGATGTTCATCATGATCGATGCGCTGCGGCGGGCCAGCGCGTCGCGGATCACGGCGGTGCTGCCGTTCTACGGGTACGCCCGGCAGGATCGCAAGGACCAGCCCCGGGTGCCGATCACGGCCAAGCTGGTGGCCAACCTGATCGTGGCCTCGGGGGCCAACCGGGTCCTCACCATGGACCTGCATGCCCAGCAGATTCAGGGCTTTTTCGACATCCCGGTGGACCATCTCTATGCGGCGCCGGTGATCTTCGACCATCTGCGGCGCAGTTCGGTGCAGAACCTGGTGGTGGTCAGTCCCGATCTCGGGGGCCTCAAGATGGCCGCCGCCTATTCGCAGACCCTGGGCACGGAACTGGCAATCGTGGCGAAGCGGCGCAAGAGCCCGACGGAGACCGAGGCGATCTCGGTGATCGGGGACATCGAGGGGAAGAACGTGCTGTTGGTGGACGACCTGACCGAGACGGCGGGGACCCTGGTGAATGCGGCGGCGTTGCTCAAGAGTCGCGGGGCGCAGCAGATCCGCGCGTGTGTCTCGCATGCGCTGATCAATGAACTCGGGGCGGAGAGATTGCGGAAATCCGTAATTGACGAACTCATCACCACCGATAGTGTCTCGCGCCCCGTCATTGAAGGCGTGAACATCACGACCCTGTCGGTGGCGGGCTTGCTGGGCGAAGCGATCAAACGGATTCACAGTAATTCGTCGGTCACCTCGCTCTTCGAGTTGAAGGGCTGACCTCCGGGATTCCCGGGGCCGGCAGATAAGACTTGTCCATGAAAACAATGCCATTGAGCGCCCAGTTGCGCTCCCTATCCCGGCGCAAGGGCGCCAAGGCCGTCCGCAGTGCCGGACGGATTCCCGCCAACATTTACGGACGGGCCTCGGAGCCCCAGAACCTGGAGGTCGGGACCAAGGATTTCGACATCCTCGTCCACACCGCCCACTCCGAAATCATCCTGGTCGATCTCAACATCGCCGGGGATGTCCGCCCCCAACGCCTCGCCTTGGTCCAGGCCGTCCAGCACCACCCGGTGTCCGGACATGTCCTCCATGTGGATTTCCACGAGGTCAAACCCGACGAGATGGTGACCATCCGGGTGCCGGTCGAATCCACCGGGGAATGCGCCGGTGTCAAGGCGGGCGGCACCTTGGAACACATCCTTTTGCTGGTGCGGGTGCGTTCACTGCCCCACGCCCTTCCCGAACAGATCCTCGTCGATGTCTCCGGATTGGAGATCGGCAAGTCGATCCACCTGTCGGACCTCGTGGCACCCGCCGGGGTGGAGATCCTCGGCAAGAAGGAAGTCACCGTGTTCAAGTGCGCGGCGGCCCTGGCGGCGGAACCGGAACCGACGGCGGCGGCAGCGGCCCCGGCGGAAGGCAAGCAGCCCGAGATGATCAAGGAAAAGAAGGGCGACGAAGCCCCGCCCAAGACCGACGAGAAAAAGGGCGGCGACAAGAAGAAGTGAACGTGAATTGAGGGGCAACGGGGGGCCCTGGTCCGGGCCCCCCGGCACCCTCTTCCGGCGTGAATGCGCTGTCGTTGATTGTCGGTCTGGGCAATCCCGGTCCGGATTACGGCGACACCCGTCACAACGCCGGTTTCATGTTGGTGGACCGGTTGGCCGCCCGGTGGAAGGCCGGATGGCGGACCGAACGGAAGTTCTTTGCAACGGTGGCGGAAGCGTCGGTGGGTGGGCGGCGGGTGCTCTTGTGCAAGCCGCAAACCTACATGAATGCCAGTGGCGAGGCGGTGGGTCCGGTGGTCCGGTTCCATCACTTGGAACCCGCCCGGGCGTTGGTCGTCGTCGATGACGCCGACCTGGCCTTGGGCGTTCTCCGGCTGCGGGCCGAAGGCAGTGCGGGCGGTCACCATGGGTTGGTCTCAGTGGAACAACACCTGGGGACCCGGGCGTTCCCCCGGCTCAAGCTGGGTATCGCGCGGCCCCATCAGGGGGTGCGGGACATCACGGGCCATGTGCTGGGACGCTTCACCGCCGAAGAACGGGAAGTCTGGGAACGGGTGGCCGATCGGGCCGTGCGGCAGTCAGAATGCTGGCTGTCGGATGGGATCGAACGGGCAATGAATCTCTATAACGGGCCGGTCGATTGACCGGCTAGGAAAGGAATCAGATCGTGAAACGGTACGAAGGATTGTTCATTCTAAACTTGGCGGGTCGGGAAGAGGGTCTCAAAGAGGCGGTCGACCGATTGTCCACCGAGATCGGGGCCGCCGGCGGCAAGGTCGAGACGGTCCAGAAACTGGACAAGAAGGCTTTCGCCCGGGTGGCGGATCGCCGGGTCAACGCCGGACATTATGTCAACGTGATCTTCGAGGCCGGGCCGGCGACGCTGACCGTGTTGCAGACGAAGTTTGCCCACGTCGAGGACGTGCACCGGGTGCTGTTCACCGAGGCGGGTGCCGAAGCCGGCGCCCCGGCGACCCTCCCGGTCGCGGCCGCGACCTGATCCAACGCCGGGGAAGACACACGCGCCATGGCCAGTTATAACAAGGTCATCCTGATGGGCAACCTGACCCGCGACCCCGAGTTGCGGTACACGCCCAAGGGGCAGGCCGTGGCGCGACTCGGTCTGGCGGTCAACCGCCGCTACACCACGGAGACGGGGGAGGCCCGCGAGGAGGTCACCTTCGTCGACATCGATGCCTGGGGGAAACAGGCGGAAGTCATCGCCCAGTACTGCAAGAAAGGCCGGCCCCTGTTCATCGAGGGCCGACTCAAGTTCGACCAGTGGGATGACAAGAACACCGGCCAGAAGGTCAGCAAACTCCGGGTGGTGCTCGAGGGGTTCCAGTTTGTCGGGGAAAAACGGGAAGAGGGCGGGGGTTCGCCCGGCGGCGGGCCTGGCCCTGGATCCGGATCCGGTCCGGGTTCCGGTCCCCGTCCCGCACCGGCCCGCCCCGCCCCGCCCAAACCGGCGGAGAACCCCGCCGCCGAGTCCGATGGTCCGCCGCCCGATGATGATGACGTGCCGTTCTGAGACTTCCTCACCACGTCCTTGACGTTTCTTTACAAACCACAGAAAAGAGTTTTTACCATGCCCAAGACTGAAGTGATTCTGATCCAGAACGTGGTCGGCCTCGGTGCCGAGTCGGATCAGGTGAAGGTGAGTTCGGGTTTCGCCCGCAACTTTTTGGTTCCGCAGGGACTCGCAATCCCGCTGACCCATTCCAACAAACGACGGCTGGAATCCCTCCAGAAACGCCGGACGGATCGGGAATCCCTCGAGCTCAACAGCATGAGCGAGCTGGGTCGCAGCCTGAACAAGGTGACCCTGACCGTCAGCGTCAAGACCGGCGAGGACGGCAAGGTGTTCGGCAGCGTCACCAGCGGCTCCATCGCGGATGCCCTCAAGACGCAGTTGGACGTCGCGCTGGACAAGAAGAAGATCCATCTGGAGAAGCCCATCCACACCCTCGGTGAGCACGAGGTGGAGATCCGCCTGCACGCCGACGTGAAGGCCATCGTCAAGGTGGTGGTGAGCAGCAGCAATCCCCCGCCCAAGGTGCTGGCCCCGGGTGAAGTCGTGGCCGAGGTCCCCAAGACGGAGAAGCGCTCCACCCGCAGCCCCGGGGCGCGCAAGACCTACACGGCGACCGGGTCCCACCAGAACGGGCCGGTCGTTTTCCATCCCGGCAAGGCGT
>JANYCC010000362.1 GCA_025360495.1 Verrucomicrobiota bacterium
CCAAAACGCGCGGATGAAACGGACCGCGTTGCGCCCCTGCCAACCGACCGCCGGTAACGTCACCACTTCCATTCCGCGCACTCCACGGACCGCCTGCCGGTCGATCTCCTTCGTGGACACGAGCAGGGTCACCGACCCACCCCGCGCCAGCACCGCCTCACCCACCGCGACCCCGGGGAACAGGTGTCCCCCGGTGCCGCCGCAGGCAATGGCGAAATGGGGTTGGGGATCGGCGTTCATGCCGCTCCGGCGAATTCAGTGTCCGGTGAGAACGGGCTGCGACGACTGCGAACCGGAGTCGGATGCGAGGCCCCGGGCGCGGCCTGCCGGGCAACGCTGAGGAGGATTCCAACCATGGTGAGAAGGACGGCGATGCTGGAGCCACCCCGACTGACAAAGGGCAGCGGCATCCCTTTGTTGGGCAGGACGGCAGTGACGACCCCAAGGTTGATGCAGGCCTGCGCGGCGATCAGGAAGGTCACTCCGGCCGCGAGCAGCAGGCCGAAACGGTCCGGCGACCGGTGGGCCACGGCGAGGCCGCAGAACAGGATCAGGCCATAGGCCGCGACCACCCCGAGCGTGTAGGGCAGGCCCAGTTCCTCCCCGACGGCGGGGAGAATGAAATCGGTGTGGACTTCCGGCACATTATACTTGAGCGAGCCTTTGCCCAGACCGGTGCCTTCCACCCCACCCTGACCGAAGGCGAAAAGACCTTTGCGCACCTGATGGCCGGCACCGTCCTTGTGGTTTGCGGGATGGATCCAGGCGTCGATCCGATCGCGGGCCATGGGGCTGAAAACCACCATGGCCGTCAACACCGCGCCCCCGATGGCGGCGGGCGGGATGACAAACCACCAGCGGACGCCGGCCACCAGGAGCATCAGCAGGGTGACCCCCATCAACAGGGCCGCAGTCCCGCGATCCGGCTCCTTCAGGATCAGGGCGATCATGGGCACTGCGAGGCCCGCGCCGCCGAGGATTCCCGGGACAAACCGGTCCATCCGGGCCCGGTTTCGAGCCCCGTACCAGGCCACGACGATGATCAGTGACAGTTTGGCAATCTCGGAGGGTTGGGTGCCGAACAGCCAGCGTTGTGCCCCTTTGGCTTCGTGTCCCACGGGGGTCAGCACCAACACCAGCAGCAACAGCGTGAGCCCATAAATCCACCACACCATCCGCTCCAAGCGCCGGTAGTCCACCGATGCCATGCCGATCAGCCCGGCGAATCCCACGGCACAGGCCGCCGCCTGGTTGCGGAGGGCGGCCGCGGACCCGCCGTCGAGCATGGTGGCGCTGGCCAGCATGGTCAGACTCAGTGCCACCAAGGCACCGACTGCGATGATCAGGGCCGTGGTGAGATTGCGCATGTTGGGTTCGGCAGGGTGTGCGTTCGCGACGTTGTGGCCCGGTCGGGACGGTTGACGGGCCGTCCCGACCGCGATGACCCAGGGTTTACGGACGCCCCGGGGTCGGGACCGGGTAAGAACCCGTCGGCGGGGCGACGATCGGGATCGCCGTCGGGGTGATCACGGGCGTTGTTTCCGCAGGGGTGCCTCCCGAGGGCGTTGCGCCACCACCCGATTTGCCGGGGATGGTGAGCTTTTGCTTCGGCTTGATGACGTCACTGGTCAGGTGATTGGCGTGACGGATGGACTTCCAGGAAACGCCGAACTTCCGCGCGATCTTGGCGCCGGTGTCGCCCGGTTTGACTTCATAGGCCGTCCCATCCGCCGGGGCGGTTGTCGGGGCACCGGGGGACGAACCCAAGGTGGGCGCCGGGGCCGGCGAGCCACCGGAGGCGGAACGGGAATCCGACGCAGGAATGTGAAGGGATTCGTTGATCTTGAGCGCATTCCATTTGGCCGTCGGGTTGGCGGCCTTGAGGGCGGCGAGACTGATTCCGTGCTTGTGCGCGATGACCACGCCGGTGTCGCCTTTCTGGACCTTGTATTCGGAAGCGGCGGTCGCCGGGGCCGGCGTCGGCTCCACGACCGCCGGGGCGAGGGGCGCCGGGACGATGGGCCCGGGGGCCGGCGGAACAACCGTCGTCGGGGCCGGAGTGATCAGGGTGTTGGGAATCGGTGCCGGGGTGATGGGCGCGGGCGTGATCGGCGCGGGGACGGGGTTGGAAGGAATCGCGTTGGAGTCGACGACGCCTGACAGCGAACCCGGATTGGCGAGCGGATCGAGACCGGACTGGGGGCGGTCGTCCTTTTTGCAGCCGATCCACAGCAAGCCGCAGAGGAAAAAGACATGCAGGGCACCGATGAAGGTAATGATCTGCAACGTGGATCTGCCCCGGCCCTGCTGCTCCAGCAGCGAACCTTGGGGCGCGAGTGGGTTGGGAGTGCTCATGATATGTGGCGGCGCCGGCTGGCGCCAAGAGTTTGGAATGTCGTTGATGGCTGCTTTGCGCCGGGGTTTTCCCTCACAAAAACCCAAGGCGAAATTCTCGCAAGACGGCCGGTCGGCCCGCCCTCACGACCCGTGAAGGCTGCAACCCGTGCGCAACATGCAACCGGTCCCCCGGTTGTCGTCGCCGCAATGAGTTGGAACATGGTGAAGTTCGCGCCGCCCGGTGCCGCCGCCAGCACCGCCACCGACACGTTTTCTAGCGGGCCGCGCCCACGGGCGCAAGCGGCCCGTGGACGACACTTCAAAACCGGGGGATTCCTGATATAAATCATCGGTTTCATCGGATCTTGAGCGTGGCCAGGGCAAGGACACCGCAAAGGATGGCGGCAATATAAAAACGGGTGACAATTTTCGACTCGGCCCAGCCCATCTTGCGGAAATGATGATGCAGGGGGGACATTCGGAAAATCCGCCGACCCTGGCCGGTGCGGTGCCGGGTGTATTTGAACCAACCGACCTGCAGGAACACGCTGAGGGCCTCCGCCACGAAGACCCCGCCCGCCAACAGCAGTGTCAGCGGTTGATGGATCGCCACGGCCAGCACCCCCAGCGCCCCGCCGAGCGCCAGCGACCCAGTGTCACCCATGAACACTTCCGCCGGATGGGCATTGAACCACAGAAAGCCCAGTCCCGCCCCGAGCAGGGCCCCGCAGACCACACATAATTCCCCGGCCCCGGGAACCGGTGGAACCAATAGGTAACGGGCGATCTTCCCGTTCCCCGCCACGTAGGTCAGCATCAGGAACACCCCCGTGCAGATGACCGTGCACCCGGTCGCCAACCCGTCCATGCCGTCGGTGAGGTTCACGGCATTCGAACTTCCCACGATGGTCAGGAGCGAGAGTGCCAGCGCGCACGCCGCGGCGACCGGGCCGGAAACCAGTGCGTATTTCGAGGGCACGAAGGGCACGTGCAATTCCGTCACCAAAGCCCGTCCCGAGGGCAGACCCCAGAGGTAGGCGACCACGCCCGCGGCCACCCCGAATTGCACCAGAAGCTTCAGCCGCGAGGCGACCCCTTCAGCATTCTGCTTCGAGACCTTGATCCAGTCATCGTACAAACCCAGTCCCGCAAAACTCACGAAGGTCACCAGCACCAGGATCACCAGCGGGTTCCATCGCGCCCATAAGAGCACGGAAACATCGACCGCCAGGACGATGAGGATTCCGCCCATGGTGGGGGTTCCCCGTTTCGCCAGGTCGGCCGCCTGCGCCGTGAGATCGGACGGCCCTTTCACGTCCTTGGGCTGGTAATCCTGGCGAAACTTCAGTTCCCGCAGCCAATTGATGATCCGGGGTCCCAGCCACCAACTCAACCACAACGCCGTGAGCAATGCCCCACCCGCCCGGACCGTGACGTACCGGAAGAGCGTCCAGGGCGCGAACGGGAATTTTTCAGCAAGGAGGTAAAGCATGTCACGCGGGCACGGGCCGTTGCAGGTGTTCCTTCAGCGCGGCGGCCACCCGCTCCAACCGACCCGACCGGGATGCTTTCACAAGCACCGTGTCGCCCGATCGCACAAACCCGACCACCGCCGCCACCGCCGCCCCGACATCGGCACAGGCGGTGGCCCTTCCCAGTCCCGCCCCGCGTGCCGCCGTGGCGGTGACCTCGGCAAACTGCCCGACCGTGAATAAGGCGTCCACCGTGTGTGCGGCAGTACGCCCGACCTCCCCATGCGCAGTCCCGGCATGGCTTCCCAGTTCCGCCATATCACCGAGTACCGCCACACGGCGGCCCGCACAGGGGAGGTCGGAAAGTGTCTGCAATGCCGCGCCCATGCTGTCGGCATTGGCATTGTATGTGTCGTCGAGAAGGCGGACGCCGCCCACTTCCACGACGTTGAGTCGTTGCCGTGGGGGTTGAAACGCCGCCAATGCCCCCCGGGCAGCCGCGGGGTCGATCCCATGTTCCGCCGCCACCACCAGTGCCGCCAGGGCATTCAGGACGCTGTGGCGTCCCGGCAGGGGAACCTGCCAGGTGCCGCACCAATCTGCCCTCGGGCCGGTCACTTCAAAAACCGTTCCCCGCCATTCCGCCTCCGTCGCGACCGCCGCCCAATCAGTCGGTCCCCTGCCTCCCAACCGCACCACCCGCGCCCGGGTCCGCGCCACGATCACGTCGATGAAGGGGGTTTCGTCCGGAAGAACCAGCAGGCCCTCCGCCGGCAACACCTCGCCGAGCACTCCCTCCTCCCGGGCAACCCCTTCCAAGTCGCCAAAAAACTCCAGGTGCTCGCGTCCGATGCTGGTGAGGATTCCAAACCGGGGCTGAATCAACCGGATCAGCGGTTCCAATTCACCCGGATGATTGGTGCCGGCCTCCAAGACGGCGGCCCGATGAGTGGAGTCCAGACGCAGAAGGGTGCCTGGCACGCCGACATCGTTGTTATGGCTCGCCTCGCTGCTCAGGGTGGGACCCGCCGTCGCGAGCAGGGTGGCGAGCAGATCCTTGGTCGTGGTCTTGCCATTCGACCCGGCCACGCAGGTCACCGGAATCTCGAAACCGCGCCGATGCCAACCGGCAAGGAGACCATAGGCGGCCCGTGGATCGTCCACGAGGACGAGGGCCATCCCCCGGGGGGCACGTCCGACCTGGTCCGCGGCGATCAATCCAGCGGCCACCCCGCGGGAAACTGCTTCGGTGAGGAAATCGTGGCCATCGAAGTTCGGCCCGGACAGGGCCACGAAGAGGTCACCGGGTCCGGCCCGACGGGAATCGGTCACCACCCGCCGGATCGCCGTACCGGGTTCACCGGCCAACAACTGCCCGGATGTGGCGGCCGTCACGCGGTCGAGAGTCCATGGGGTCTGGCTCACAATTCACCCCCCACGAAACCCAGGCAAGCCAGCGCCTCGCCGGCATGACGGCGTTCGTCCCAAGGAACCACTGACGCGCCCAGCCGTTGCGTTCCCGCCGGTCCCTTACCGGCCAACACCACGACATCACCCCGCCGACGTCCCTGCAACGCCAGACCGATCGCCTGGTGACGGTCGGCTTCGACCCGGACCGGGACGCGCGGTGCCCGCCCGACAAACTCCGCGGCCAATCCGGCGAATTCTTCGGGTCGCGCCTGGTCACTTGTCACGATGACTTCGTCGGCCAGTTCGAAAGCCGTCTCGGCCAGGGCGCAGCGTTCGGGGAAGGAATGTTCGGGGGACGGTCCGGTGAGGACGACCAGCCGGCCGGTGGCCAATTCCCGGGCGTCCCGGAGGGCCAGGGTCAGGGAAAGGGCATTTCGGGCGCCATCGACCAACACCCCGAAGGGCTGTCCCCGGCGAACGGGTTCGAGGAACCCGGCGGGAAAAGGCAATCGCGTCAGTGCGGCGGCGATGCGTTTGACCGGCATGCCGGCTCCAAACGCCAGACTGGCGGCCTGGGCGAGCGCGTGGATCTGGGCCCGGCCGACCAACGGGGTGTGGACGGAGAGGGAATGGCCGCCGAGTTCCAAACGCAACCGGCTTCCGCGGACGGTGAGCCGTTCGGCCATCAGGGTCGGCTGGCCCGCCAATTCCGCGGTCACCCGGGCGGTGAAATCGATCGCCGCCAATTGCCCCCCGGCCACCAACCCCGGGAGGAGTTCGATCACGCACGAGCGGCCGCCACTTTGGAGATGGGCCGCCAATTGGGCCTGGATCTGGAAGGCATCGAGACGATCGGCCGGCCAGGGCAGGCATCGTCCGCCGGCCCGGCAACCCTCGGCGCCCAACCACGCGGCGTCCTGGCCGCAGGCGGAGAGGAGGTCGGCGAGCAAGGCGGAAACGCGACCTCGGGATTCCGGCTCGCCTCCGATCCCAAAGACTTGGAGCTGGCGGCTGGGATGTTGATGGAACAGGGCCGCCGTCTGGGAGAAGGCGGCGCGGGCATCGGCGACCTGCACGCAGGCGGACCGCGCCGGTGCGGGGGAGGCGGAATCGCAGATCACGGCGGCAGCGCCCCGCTCGAGGGCCGCCTGCACTTGGAAAGGGTTCTCGCGCTGACGCTCCGGAAGTGAAACAAACACCATGCCCGAACCAGCCCTCCGGGAATCGGGGGTGATCCCTTCCACCTTCCGGGCACGAACGGCGCGCAGTCGGGACCGGTCGAATCGTGCTTCCGGAAGGTGGTTGAGGAGTTGTTCGAGCACCATGTCAGTTCACCCGCAGGGCGGGTTGGTTGGTGTTCAACGCGAGAGTGGTATTGAGGTTGGTCCGGGCCGCCGGCGCCAGCGCGAGATAGCTCGCCGCCTGTTGCGCCACCGCCTTGAACACGGGCCCGCAGGCCTTTCCGCCGAAATAGGAGCCCGCCCCCTTTTTGGCCGGCTCGTCGGCCAGCACAAGGATGCAGAGCTCCGGCCGGTCCGCCGGCAGGTAACCCACGAAGGTGGCCACGTATTTGTCCGCGCTCTGCCGACCGGTCTCCGGATCCACTTTGTGGCAGGTGCCCGTTTTACCCGCGACCTCGAAATCTTCGAGGGCAACGATCTTGGCCGTCCCATCGGTCACCACCCGGCGCATGGCCCGCCGCATCTGGGCCACCGTCTCGGGCTTCAGCACCGGCACCCCACTGGCGGCCCGCGGTTCAAATTTCGCCACCAATTGCCCGTCCGGAGTCTCCAGGGAACGGACCAGCAGCGGCTTCATCAGGATGCCATCGTTGGCAATGGCGGCCGCGGCCATCACGGTCTGGATCGGCGTGACGTAGAGGCCGTACCCATAGGCCAGACGCCCGTGTCGCTCGAGATTGATACGCTCCGGATTGGGGATCCGCCCGGGATACTCGCCCCCCCAGTTCGAGGCGTCGCGATACATGATCCCGGTGCGCTGCAGGAATCCCAGCCGGCGCATGTAATCGATGAAGTCATTGATCGGCATCCGGAGGCCGAGCTTGGCTGCCGCCACGTTCGAGGATCGGGCGAACGCTTCCTCGAACCGCACCACACCCATCCCATGCCCCTCGACATCCTTGACCGGCCGACCCGAGGGCGGTTGCC
>JANYCC010000416.1 GCA_025360495.1 Verrucomicrobiota bacterium
AATCCCCGCTGCATCGTCACGCCTCCTTGCATTGCGCCCATCGTGCACCTGCACGGGATGGACTCCCCGAACGTGCACGTTCCCCGGCGCTCCCAACCCCGGTTCCGGCACCCCATATCTTTTATTATCCACTTTTCTTCCGGGCCACACACACGGGGTTTCATTCCCGTTTTGCAAAGGCATTTAATCCCGTTTGTGCTGAGCAATTGTGGCTTTTCACCCCATCACCGGCGCCCCTTCCCTCCCTCGTCGCGACGCCCGTGCCGGCCGTCGGAAGGGTCCCTTTCCACACCGTGCCAACCCTTCCGGCATCCCGGCTGCGATGGGCTCTCCTGTGATGAACATCCGCTCCGCCCGCCCCTCGAACAGAATCCCCCACGGGTTCCGGGGCTTCGTGCTCTCCACCTCCCTGGCCCTCGGACTCGGCTCCGGCGTCGCCCACGCCGCCCAGTCGGTCACCCACTCCGCCAGCGTCCCCCTGAGCTCCACCGATTGGACCCAGGCCCTGGACCTGCCCAAGTTCGACCCGGCCCTGGGTTCCCTGCTGGCGGTCAGCCTCTCCCTGGACGGACTCAATGAGACCCGCACCTCGGTGGAGAACCAGGACACGGTCCCCTGGTCGGTGGTCTCCGGCTCCGATGTCACCCTGCGGGTCCTGGACCTCAGCGGTGCCGAACTCGCCGCCCTCGCCCCCGCCGTGCGCTTCACCAACCAATTGTCCGAGTCTGACGGCACCGTGGATTTCGCCGGCCCCTCCGGGATCGCCAATCCCGCCCAGTCCTCCTCCCTGAGTGTGCGGCGCGATTACTCGGTGGCCGCCGACGATCTCTCCGGCTTCATCGGGCTGGACTCCCTGGGCCTGAGCGCCTCGGCCCACGGCCAGGGTTATTACGACGGGCCCGGCGATTATTGTTTCTTGGTCCGCACCAAGGCCTCCCTCACCGCGACCCTGGTCTACACTTTCGAACCCCCGGCCCCGGTCGTCATCCCGGCCCCCCTGCCCCCGGTCGTCGTGGCCGCCCCCCGGCCCGCCCCCGCCTTGGGTTCCATCGGGGACCGGGTCTGGCTGGATCTCGATGCCAACGGGACCCAGGACTCCGCCGAGAAGGGCCTGGCCAAGTGGACCGTCCAACTGGTGCGGGACGGCGCCGTGGTCGCCAGCCAGCCCACCGGTTCCAACGGCGACTATCTCTTCGCCAACCTGCCCGCCGCCACCTACACCGTGCGCGTCGTGCCCCAGGCCGGCTTCTTGGCCACCTTCGATGCCGATGGCCTGAAGTCCCGCGATGCGGCCACCCTGAGCCTCGGGGCCGGGGAGAACCGCCGGGACCTGGACTTCGGCTATGTCTGCCGCCCGGTGAACCGGCCCCATGGCAATGGTTGCGGCAGCAAGTACTGGGGCACCGAGGGCTGGTCCCGCGTCTGCGGCGCCGAGCTGGCCGAACTGTCCGCCTTCAAGCTGGTTGATCCCAGCGGCCGCGACCTCGACTTCATCGACGCCCGCGGCGGCAACTTCGGTGCCGGCCTGGCCCACGACCTGGACGACGGCTGCCGCCGGGTCCGCGATTACCTGCAGCGCGAACTGGGCTGCGATCGCGACGACAACCGGGACGGGGAATGCAGCGACAACAGCGACAGGAATTCCCGCGAGGATCGCGACCTGAACACCGGGAGCATGGCCTCCAAGCTCTCCGCCCACCTGGCCCTCTTCCACCTCAACCTCGGCAACGGGTTCATCAAGCCGACCGACTGGGTCAAGACCCCGGGCATCGCTTCGGGCCGCTGCCACCCGGCCGACCTGCTCGACCTGGCCCAGGCCGAACTGCTCAAGAATCCCTGCACCCCCAAGTCGCACAAGAGCCGGGCTTACCAACAGTCCCTCAAGATCGCCTTGGAAAGCGCCAACCGCACCGCCTGCCGCTGATCGGTTCGGGGTTCGAAGATCGGAGATCGGAGATCGGAGGTCGGAGGTCGGAGATCGGAGGTCGGAGGTCGGAGGTCGGGGGGTGAGGGGGGAAGGGGGAGATCGGGACCACTGACTTCTGATTAC
>JANYCC010000419.1 GCA_025360495.1 Verrucomicrobiota bacterium
CCCACCGGCGTGGTCTGTTTTGGTAGGGCGAGGTTCCACCCGAGCCGCCCTGATGGCATCCATGGGGGCAGTGCCAGGATGCGCCGCAGCAGCCCGCCGATCTCCGAGCCCCGATCTCCGATCTCCGAATTTCGATCTCCGATGGTCCGGGTTCACCACTTCAGGTCTTGCAGACGGCGGGCCACCTCCTCGGCATTGGCCCGGCTGTTGAAAGCGCTCACCCGGAAATATCCCTCGCCCTTGGAGCCGAAACCGCTGCCCGGAGTGATCACGACGTTGGCCTCACGGAGGATCTTGTCGAAGGCCTGCCAACTGGTGTGGCCGGCCGGAGTCTCCACCCAGATATAAGGCGCATTGCGCCCACCGTGGACCGTGAGACCCGCCGCACGGGCGCCGGCGACCAGCACCTCCGCATTGCCCAGGTAATGGGCGAGCAACTGCCCGACCTGGGCTTGTCCGTCCGTTGAATAGAGCGCCTCGGCCGCCCGCTGCACCAGATAGGAAACCCCGTTGAATTTCGTGGTCATCCGCCGCTGCCACAGCGGGTGAAGCGCCCTCTTTTCACCGGCTGCGGTCCGGGCCATGAGGGTTTTCGGGACCACCGTGAAGGCGCAACGCACGCCGGTGAAACCCCCGTTCTTCGAGAAGCTCCGGAATTCAATGGCGCACTCCCGCGCCCCGGGGATTTCATAGATCGAGTGGGGGATGCCCGACTCGGTGATGTAAGCTTCATAAGCGCCGTCAAACAGCAGGATGGCCCGGTGTTTCAGCGCATAATCCACCCATGACTGCAATTGGGCCCGCGTCGCCGCCGCCCCGGTCGGGTTGTTCGGTGAACAAAGGTACACCACATCGACCGCCTCCTGCGGTGGCTCCGGGATGAACCCGTTCTGCGGCGTGCACGGCAGATACACCAACCCCCCGTAGGCGCCGCCCGAGTCCGCCTCCCCGGTGTGGCCCGCCATCACGTTGGTGTCCACATACACCGGGTATACCGGATCGGAGATCGCGATCCGATTCGCACTCCCGAGCACATCCAGGATGCCGCCGCAATCGCACTTGGAACCGTCGCTCACAAAGATCTCATCGTCGGCCACGTCCAGGCCCTTGGCCCGGTAATCATGGTGGGCGATGGCCGCCCGCAACCAGTCGTACCCCTGCTCCGGACCGTATCCCCGGAACGTCTCCCGGACCCCCATTTCGTCGACCGCCCGGTGCAGGGCCGCGATCACGGCGGCCGGCAAGGGCTCCGTCACGTCCCCGATGCCGCATCGGATCAGGCGTTTCGCCGCGTCGGGATGCGCGTCATTGAACGCCTTCACCCGGCGCCCGATTTCAGGAAACAGATAACCGGCCTTCAGCTTGAGGTAATGTTCGTTAAGAAATGCCATGGGAAAGGACGGGGTGCGTGCTTCGTGATGCCACGCCGGACAACGAACCGGCGGCGGCGGACGTTAGGCAAGGTGGGGCACGGTTTGCAAGCGGCCCACCTGCCTTCCGCCACAGCGGTCCCCTGCTTCCACCAAAACTCGCCGCTTGAGTCGACGACGCCACACAGGGACATTCCCCGGGCCCGGAGACCATGGCCGCCGACACCCTCATCATTGTTCCGACGTACAACGAGTGCGACAACCTGCCGCAACTCGTCAAACGGCTGATGTCCCAACCCGCCGTCCTCGACGTGCTGGTGGTGGACGACAATTCCCCCGACGGCACCGGCCGGGTGGCGGACGAGATCGCCGCCCAAAACCCCCATGTCCATGTCCTGCACCGGCCCGACAAGAGCGGATTGGGCCGGGCTTACCTGGCGGGATTCCAATGGGCGCTGGAGCGGGACTACGAGTTCATCTTCGAGATGGACGCTGATTTTTCGCATAATCCGGCCGATATTCCGCGCTTCTTGGAGGCGGCCAGGACGGAGAAGGCCGACCTGGTTTTGGGCTCGCGTTACGCCAACGGGATCCGGGTCATCAACTGGCCCCTCAACCGGCTGCTGCTTAGCATCGGCGCCGGGCATTATGTCCGCCTGATCACCGGCCTGCCCGTCAGCGATCCGACCGGCGGGTTCAAATGCTTCCGCCGCCGCGCCCTCGAAGCGATCCACATCGAGACCGTCCATTCCAACGGCTACAGCTTTCAGATCGAACTCACCCATCGCGTGTGGCGTCGCGGACTTCGCATCGCCGAGATTCCGATCATTTTCACGGACCGTTTCCAAGGCACCTCGAAAATGTCGAAGGACATCGTGCGCGAGGCCCTGTGGATGGTCTGGAAACTTTGGATCGAGAATGCTTTCCGGCGCCATCCGCGACCGCCGGAAAACGAAAGTCCCTGAGGCCGCCCACCACCGATCGGAGGGACGAGCTCCGAGAGTCCCACGCCCCCCAACCGATCGGAGCTCGTCCCTCCGAGTGTGGGTCAATTCGGCGGCTCAGGTCCCCACCAGGCCGTCGATCAACTGCACTTCCCGCCCCGCCCGTCCCGAA
This sequence comes from Verrucomicrobiota bacterium, assembly GCA_025360495.1. Taxonomy (GTDB): domain Bacteria; phylum Verrucomicrobiota; class Verrucomicrobiia; order Limisphaerales; family UBA9464; genus UBA6176. The sequence goes on from JANYCC010000419.1 coordinate 2,487, forward strand.
ACGTGCCCGTCATGCGTGGCCACCACCAGGGTCATGCCATGCTCCGCCCGCAATTCCAGCAACAGTTCCAGCACGCCGTCCCCCGTTCGGGAATCCAGATTGCCCGTCGGTTCGTCCGCCAGGATCAGGTCCGGACGGTTGACCAGGCATCGGGCGATCGCAACCCGCTGTTGTTCCCCGCCGGATAACTGATTGGGCCGATGCGTGAGCCGGGCACCGAGTCCGACCCGTTCCAACAGGGTTTTCGCGCGATCCCGGGCCGGTTCGAAACCCATGCGGTTCACCCGCGCGGGCAACGACACGTTCTCGAGCGCCGTCAGGTCCGGCATCAGGTGATAGGCTTGGAAAATGAACCCGACGCGACGATTGCGAAACCGGGCCAGGGCGGAAAGACCGCGGCCGGTGAGCACCTCGCCGTCGAACACGATCCGACCGGCATCGGGAACATCGAGCCCGCCCAAAAGATGGAGCAACGTGCTCTTGCCGGCACCCGAGGCACCGCGCAAGGCGAGGAATTCCCCGGCATGAACCCGCAGATCGACGCCCCGTAACACCTCCACGCTGCGGTCGCCCACGCGGTAGGTTTTCTTGAGGCCGGCGGCCTCGACCAGGATGCGTTGGGGAACCGGGTCACTCATTCCGCAGGGCCTCCACCGGGCGCATCGTCGCCGCGATCCATGCCGGCACCACGCCCGCCAGCAGGCACATCACCAGCGACACCCCGCAGATCAGCATCAGGTCGTGCGGTTCCACCGACGCCGGCAACTGCGCAAAACTATAAATGGAGGCCGGAAACAACTGCCGTCCGCTGAGTTTCCGCATGAGCATCAGGAAATCATTGCGCACCGCCACCGCCCCGACCCCGGCCCCGACCCCGGCGATCACCCCGATGAACCCGACCGCGAAACTCTGGGTGAGAAAGACCAGCACCACCTGCCCGGTCGTCGCACCCACCCCCTTGAGGATCCCGATCTCGCGCGTCTTGCGGATCACGAAGGCGATCTGGGAACACACGATGCAAAAGGCCGCCACGATCATCACGAAGAACAGGATCACCAGCATCGCGTCCTTCTCCATTTCGATCGCGCCCAGCAGGTCCCGGTTTTCGTCCATCCAACTCACGGTCCGATAGGGCGGGCCCAGGTCCTTTTCCAATGCCTGCTGGTGCCGGAGCGTGTTCCCCGTCGTGGAATCCTCCAGCATCACGGTGAGGCCATGGACGGAATTCGTGAGGCCGAAAAGGTCCTGCGCGTTGGCCAGCGACATCGCGATGAACGTGGCGTCGATCTGGTCGTAGCCGATCTGGAAGATGCCGCGCACCTCGAAATTCTCGGCCGGAACCAGTTCCAGTTCCTTGCGGTTGCGGCTTTTCAGCATCCGATCCAAGGCATGGATCGAGTACAATGCCACCCGGTCCCCCACCCGCAGTCGCAGATTGTCCGCCAACGTGCTGCCGACGATCAACCCGTTGCCGCGGAGATCAAATTTCCCATCGACGACCGAATGGGTGAGGACACTGACGTGGGATTCCAACTCGGGATCGATCCCGCGCACGTACGGGGCGAAGGTCCGCGGACGTTCCACCGCCGGGTCGGGTTGGGTTTGCATCATCGCCATCCCGAGGATGAACGGCGCCACCCCTTTGACCCCGGGTCGCGCCTCCATGCGCCGCATCATCGGTTCCCAATCCGCCATGGGGCCGCCCTCCACACCCAGTTTGATATGGGCGTTGAACCCGACGAGTTTCTTGCGCAATTCCAAGTCGAACCCGGTCATCACCGCGATCACGACAATCAGCACGGCCACGCCCAGCATGACGCCGAGCACGCACAACAACGTGATCACCGACACGAAGTTCCACTTCGGTCGGAGATAACGGAGGGCGAGTCCGATTTCAAAGGGTGCGCTCAGCACGGCGGCGGACGCTAGCGGGCGGGGGTCCGATTACAAGAGCGCGCCGAGTCGGACCGATGCCAATCCGACCAACGCGGTGCCATGGGCGAACACAGCCCGACCGAACGGTTCGGTGAGAAGGCGCCGCAATGACTCGCGCAACGCCGTCGGATCCGAGCAATATTTGGCGGGCAACAGTTCGAGACCGCGACCCGGCAGATTGACCACGGCGTCGCCGAACACGACCAGATCCATTTCCGGCACCCGGAATGCGGTTTCTCCCGGGCCGCCCCCGCACAGGGACTGCGCCGTCCAACCGGGCACGGGCGACATCCCGGTTTCATAACTTCGGGAGCCGGCGATTTCCATGTCAATTCCGCCCGGCGCCCACACCGGACACGCGAACCGTTCCCGCCAGGACGCCGCCGCCCGGCCGTGATTGCCATTGGTGAGGACGATGGCCGACACCGCGGATTCCGGCCATGGGTCGGGCCGCCCGATCGGATCGAAGACCACCCAACCTTGGGGCCCGTTGAGGGCATGGGCGGTGAGTTCGACGCGATGGGCCGGGGAAAAGACCGACCATTCCCGAACGCCCGGGAAGGGTTCGTGGAAAAGGATCGGGTCCGGCATGCCTGGAGATCGTCGGGATCAACGTCCCGAACGGCAAGACGTAGGAGCGGACGGCAGGACGCTCCAATCATTGGTTTCCAAGTTGACTACCTACCTTCCCTTCCCTGAACGTCCCCAGCGTGAGTTTGAACCGTCCGCACGCCAAAACGGTCCGCCCGGTGGTCCGGGTGTCCTGGCTTGGTGCTGCCCGTCCGGGTGCACTGTGCGCCTGGGCCTGGGCTCCGCGGCCGGTTTCGCAGTCTGGATAGGAATCCTTACCACACTGCCTCGAAACCCGCCGTGCTTCCGCCGGCGGGTTTTGTTTTCCCGCCGCGGTCCCCCGGAGCGCCGAGAGGTCCGTCGCCATGAACCCCACCACCCCGCCTCCCCGCAGCCAGATCCTGATGGCCTTCACCGCCGTCTATCTGGTCTGGGGCTCGACCTACCTCGCCATCCGGGTCGCCGTCGCCACCATGCCCCCCTTCCTCCTGGGCGGCGCCCGCTTCGTTCTCGCCGGCCTCGTGCTCCTGCCCTTGTTGCACCGCCGGGGCGATGCCTGGCCGACCGCCCGCCAATGGAAGAATGCCGCCATCGCCGGTGTGCTCCTGATGCTCGGGGGGAACGGACTCGTGGTCTGGGCCGAAAAGACGGTCACCTCCAGCCAGACCGCCTTGTTCATCGCCACCACCCCGGTGTGGTTCGCGGTGTTCGACTGGCTCCGACCCGGCGGGACCCGGCCGCGTGTCGTGGTGTGGATCGGGGTTTTCCTGGGGTTTGCCGGGGTGGTCACCCTGGTGTCGGACCGGACCGTCGGAAGCCCGGTTTTTCCGGTCTCCAGCGGCGTGGCGCTCTGCGGTGCGACGATGTGTTGGGCCGCGGGTTCACTCTTCACCCGGCATTCGGACCGACCGCACTCTCCCCTGATGGGTGCGGCGGCCCAGATGCTGTGTGGTGGCTTGGCGATGCTGTTCGTCGGACTGGTGCGGGGCGAGGCTGTCGGCTGGGACACCGCCCAGGTTTCCGCCCATTCATTGCTGGCCTTCGCCTACCTAGTCGTCTTCGGATCGTTGATCGGTTATACGGCTTATGTGTTCCTCCTCCGGCATTGCCAACCCGCCCAGGTATCCACGTATGCCTATGTGAACCCCCTGATCGCGGTCCTGCTTGGCGGTTGGCTCCTTGACGAGCCACTCGGTCCGCGCCTGCGCTGGGCCGGGGTGTTGATCATCGTCGGCGTGGCCATTCTGAGCGTCCCTCCCGCGACGTGGGGACGGCTCGTTGCGCGCGGACTTCCCTTCAAACCCCTACGCTCTTAACCTCCTCCCGCATGCTGCTGGTCATCGACAATTACGATTCCTTCACTTTCAACCTCGTCCAGTATCTCGGCGAGATGGGGGTGGAGATGCAGGTGCACCGCAACGACCAGATCACGGTCGACGCCGCACTGGCCCTGCGTCCCGAGCGGGTGCTGATCTCGCCCGGGCCCTGTTCACCACGGGAAGCCGGCCTGTCCAACGACCTGATCCGGGCCTTCGCAGACCGCCGGGTGCCGATCCTCGGGGTCTGCCTCGGACACCAATGCATCGCCCACACGTTCGGCGCCCAAGTCGTCGTGAATTACCGCATGATGCATGGCAAAACCTCGCCCATTCATCACAACGGAAAGGATCTTTTCGCCGGCATGCCCGACCCGTTTCTGGCGACCCGCTATCATTCGCTGGTGGCCCGACGCGACTCGATCCCCGAGTGCCTCGAAGTGACCGCCTGGACCGACGAGGACGAGGTGATGGGATTGCGCCACCGGACCTTGCCGATCTGGGGCGTCCAGTTCCACCCGGAGAGCATCCTCACCGAGGGCGGCCGGACGATCCTGGCGAACTTCCTCAAGCTCGACGGCCGTTGACGGAGGTGCGCCGTCCCGGGTCGCTCACTCCATCCCGGGCAGGGCTTCGTGGCAGAAGAACGAGGTCCATTCCTTGGCCTCGGCCCGGTCCGGGGCGTCGCCACCCCGGATCTCCAGTCGTCCGTTGCGCAACCGCACGACCCGACTGCCCCCGAACACCGCCACGACCTCGATTTCCGCGTTACCGGGGAACAACATCGACCATCGATCTTTCATGGGCCCGATCCTGCGCCGGGGGGTCGGACATCGGCGGGGGGAGGCCTTCCGGGATTTTTTTTGCGTCAGAAGGCCTGTTCCTTCTCCTTGAACAACAGGTTGAAGGTCGTCAGGGAGCCATAGCAGCGGGTCAGGTACTGTTGCCAATCGAACTTCTCGGCCGAGGTCAGGCTCTCGCTTCCGTTGATCTTTTGTTCCAGGACCCGGAGCTGGTTGCGGACCATGACGATCTTGTGGAAGAAGACCTCCATTTCGATCTCCTTCGTCTGGAGCGCCGCGTCCGCCGGATGCAGCACGAGTTTGCCGCCGCGCCAACGGAGCCCGAGTTCCTGGACCGCCGCATCGGGTTTCTCGACGCCCAACCGATCCGCCAAGGCCTCCACGGTCTTACGGATCAGATGTTCCAATGGCAGCGTCAACCCGTGCAGGTGCGCGGTCGGTTCGGCCGGCATCAGGTCGCTGGTAGCCGGATCGACCGGTTTGCGGCCGTCGGCAAACAGGACTTCGGCCGCGTATTCATTGATCGATTTGACGATGCCCTCGCCGTACTGCGGATGCACGACCCTCATCCCCAAGTGCAATTCCGTAAGCTTCATGCCCGGATGGAACCGGACGACGGGGCCTTGCGGGAAGGGCGAAATTGACCTCTCGCCACCCGCGACGGCTCCGCAGCATCCTGTCGGGCATGAGTCTTTGGCAGGATGTCGTGTGGCGGGAGGGGAAGTTTCTCGGAATTGAATGGCACGCCTGGAAGGTCGTGGGCTGGGCGGGCAACGCGGTTTTCACCAGCCGTTTCCTCGTCCAATGGTATGCGACCGAGAAACACCGCCGGGTGACGGTGCCGGCCTTGTTCTGGTGGCTGAGTCTGGTGGGGGCGCTGCTGCTGCTGGCTTATGCGGTGTTTCACCTGCACGACTCGGTGATCGTGGCTTCCAACGCGTTTTCCTGGATCCTATACGGGCGCAACCTCATCATCCATCGTCGCGCCCAACGCGAACGACTGAAGTGCGAAAAGTGCGGAGTGTTCGGTTTCTCCGGGGCGCGGTATTGCAGCGATTGCGGCACGACGTTCCAGCAGTCGCCCACGTGCTGACCACTGATCCGGTGGGTTCTCAATGCCACGAAATAATGACAAGCCAATGCAATGAGACCGGAATGCGCAGTCACGCGAAGCCGCGAAGCCGCGAAGAAGGCTGAGAACGTTCCCACCCGGACCATGAGATTTTGGGGAGTCAGCCCGACGACGACAGCCCAATCCCAAGTCCTTGGATTCCTTCGCGGCTTCGCGCCTTCGCGTGAGACTCCTGCTGCGGTTCCCTGCTAATTGGGCGGAGCAAACCCCTTGTGGATCCGGACGCCGTCAGCGCTCGACTCGGCGTGAAGGCGATCGATTTGTTCCAAGGCCACCTTGTTGATCTCCACCTGAGCCTCCAGCGCCTCCACAATCCCCTTCACCTCCCGGTCCAACTGCTCGTTGAGTTCAGCGATCAGGCTGGCGATCCGCCGCACCTCGGGATGGTCCGGTCCAAGGTCGAAGCCCATTTGGATCTTTCTCTGATTCGCCGAATTGAAATTGCCCAACAGTTTCTGCAATTCCGGGGTGGGACGCGCCGCCGATAGGAAGTGGCGCAAATCATCACCCTTCTTGCTCCGCACCCTGATCATCAGTGAATCCAGTGTGATACCCTGGGTCCTCAATTCGGCGCGATTCTGCTCCAGCTTGGCCGTCGTCGGTGTTGGCAACCGGACCAATGGCGAATTCGGCCCGTCATAACCCAGATAGCCTGCATAGGCCTCACCCGCCGCGTTGGTGACGGAGAATAATCCAACACGGGCCCCCGGCGTGATCTCGCCCGTCCGATCCAACCAGCGGTCCCGGACCTGCCGCAGCGCCGCGGCCACCTGGTCTCCCTCAAATGCGGCCGGCACATACCATTCGGCCCAGAGCATCCAATGGGTCACGGGCCCATTGGTCTTGCCCACATAGTCCATCGGCGCCGGGGCGTCGGAGCCATTCGGAAACGACTGTCCCGCCCATACCCGTCGGGAGGGATCCGCGCTGACCTCCATCCGGACCTCCACCGTCCGAAAGTTGACGACCCGGATCGATTTCAACGTGAACATCGCACTTCCTGAACCGATTGGGATCGCCAATCCAACAGCGGCCGGGTCGGGCGTGATGCCCAGCCAGGCATCGAACCTCTGCTGCGAGCCTTTCCGCTGCGCTTGCCACCGCTGGCCAACCAAGAGGACTCCCCCGAAAAGCAGGACTCCCGCAAAGAGCAGCCCCATCCCGACGAATAATCGGGCCCGACTGCGCGGCACTGCAGGCCCGGTTGACTTGACGGCAGGTGCCACACCCTTCCCCGTCAGCGACTCCGCACCGCCTTTCCCCACGGTCTCCACCTGCGCGCGGAATTCCGCCGCCGTCTGGAACCGCAGTTCCGGTGCCCGTTCCAAGGCCCGCAGGACAATGGTGTCGAGGCGCACGTCGATCTGCAGGCCGCGAATCCGCAACGACGACGCCTCGATCCGGTCCGTCGGCAATTCGCCGGTCAACATTTCATAAAGCACCACCCCGAGGCTATAAATGTCCGCCCGGCGATCCACCGTGTTCGGGGCCGACCGCTGTTCCGGGGCCATATAACCCGGGGTGCCGGAGATGCCGGCACCAGTGGGCCCCGGGGCATTTTCCACCACCCTCTCTTTCCCGTCCTGACCGGATGGATCGCCACCCCCGTGCAGCATCCTGGCGATGCCGAAGTCGGCGACTTTCACGCGCCCATCCTTGTCGAGAAGCAGGTTCTCGGGCTTGATGTCGCGGTGGACAATCCCCCGGTCGTGTGCGAACTGGAGTGCGTCGCACAGGGGCGGCACGATGGCCAGCGCCTCCTCGGGGGAAAACCTACGCGCCCGGAGCAACTGGCGCAGGTTCACGCCGTCGACGAATTCCATCAGCAGGAAATAGAATCCGCCGGCCTGCCCGAAGTCATGGATGGTGACGATGTTGGGATGGCTCAACTGCGCCAGGGCCTGCGCTTCGCGGGTGAAACGTTCGGCGAACCGGGCGTCCTGCACCCGTTCCGGAGCCAGGAGCTTGAGGGCGACGAAACGGTTGAGTGATTTCTGTCGTGCTTTATAAACCACGCCCATGCCGCCACGGCCCAGGCATTCGATGATTTCGATTTGGGGGAAATGGGGCGCGAGTTCCGAGGGGGACAACGGCGGTTGCGCAGCGAGAGCATCCGCACTGGTGAACACGGTCTCCGTGGCGAAGTTCAGCGCACCCAGGCAACGGGGACATAGCCCGTGAGGGGCATCGGCGGGAAGCGCCACGCCGCACTTCGGACATTTGGATTCGGTCACTGTGCTCATCGCGTTCCTTCCCTCCCCCACCCCGGCCCTGATGTCATCGAGTTGTCCATCAACCTCCAAATAAACAAATGATGGTGGTTGTTACCGGGCCATCGTTTTTCATCCCCGGCTGAGGATCCCGATGATCTGTCGCATTTCCGCCTCCACGTCCTCGGAGGCCGCCACGGTCTGGGCGACCCGTTCGCGGAACAATTCCCGGAAGCGTTTGCGCATCCGGTGCACCACGACCCGGACCGCCCCCTCGCTGGTGCCGAGGGTCGCCGCCACCCCCGCATAAGGGATTTCGCCGCGGTCCGAGGTGAGCCATTCCTTGAGGAGATCGAACTGGCCGGCCTTCCCCGCCTGGGTGAACTCTTCCTTGAGCCGATCCAGGGTCTGCTCCAGCAGGGTCATGGCCCAGCGCCGCTCATAAATCCCGTCGGGCCCCAGGGATGGTTCGACTGCGAATCGCGACTCCGCCTCGGTCGCGTCCAACGAAACGGGCGCGATCCCGCCGCCGCGTTTCTGACGTGAGGCATGATGCCATTCATTGGTGAGAAACCGTTTGAGGGCGACCATCAGGAAGGTGCGGAACCGGCCCTTCTCGGGGACCACGACCCGGAGCCAGCTTCGGGCCAGAAGTCGCGCGAAAAACTCCTGGGTCAGGTCCTGCGCGTCCTCGGGCGAGCGGCCCGAACTCCGCACATAGGCATAGAGTGGGTACCAATATGCGCGGCACAACGCCTCCAAGGCCGCCTCGGAATCGGGCGACGCCACCTCCCGCGCCGCGAGCACGACGGACCAGCGGGTGGTCGCGAAGAGCGGGGGCTGGGCGGCGGGGGTGATTCTGGTTTCGGACACAGGCGATCCGCAGGGGAATAAACGAAACCGTGGACTTGTTACAGCCCAGTCTGCCGGCGCCTCCGGCCCGGTGGCGCAGCCTGGCACCCCCCCGCCCCGGACTCACAAGCGGCTCGGGTGGAACCTCGCCCAAAACAAACCACGCCGACGGGCACTTCGAATCGGTGGGACGAGGCTCCGCCCGAGCCACCCTGTGACCCGGAAGCCTGGCAGCCCTCAGCTTGAACCTGCTGCGGGTGGCTCAGTTTTTCGGCTCGTGACGCCGGAGGTCTTTGAATCGGTCGAGGTCACGATCAAAAGAGGCCACGGCGTGGCCGGCCTGCGCCGCACGGGCTGCCAGCCAGGCGTCGGCGAAATCCACATTGGCCGAGGCAAACCGCCACAGGGCGTCGGTGACGATACCCGCATCCGCCGTCTCAACGCCGGGGTTCTGGATGAGGGTCAACAAGGCATTGGCCACATCGGTCCGGCTCCGGCCATAACGCCCGATCAACACATAGACAACTTCGGCCACCGCCAGGCTGTCGAGGTGCAGCAGGAATTCCCGCCGCTCCGCCCGGACGAAGAGCCCCGTGGCGGCCGGGCTCTGCGTGGGGTCATCCTGTACGAGGAAGCGTACGATCACGTTGGCGTCGAGCAGCATCTCCTTCATCGTCTTTGCTTGGAGAGGCGTTCATGCCGGGCCACCGAGGCCTTCGTGAAGGCTCGCGGTCCCGCATCACCGACCGCGGATGAAACCTCAGACTTCAGGCATCCCGCGAGTTCAGTGATGGACCGGACCCGCCGGCCCACGAGCCTGTCGCCCTCGATTTCCCAGGCGATCCGCTGACCGATCTTGAACGGGATCGCCTTGCGAATCTCTTCCGGCAGGGTGATCTGCCACTTGGAGGTGATGGTGGATACTCCGCTTGCCATACGTCAGCAGCATGCCACCGTTCATGCGCCTTACGCAAGCCATCCCCTCCTCCACTCCCAATATTTCCGCCTGAGAATATTCCTACGATGGGCTTCCAAGGACCGGTGTCACGATTGACGGGCAACCCGGGAAGGCCAAGTCTCCCCCCAACTCCGCATGAATGAGAATGTACAGCCTTCGGGCCGGAATCCCCGGGGCTCCACGGGATTACGCCTGCTTTGCACCCTTTCCGTGCTGCTCCTGCCCGCGGTCTCCAACTTCGCCGCCCCGGCCCCGGATTCCAACTGGCCCACCTATCTCGGCGACAAGGCCAGCAGCCATTATTCCACCCTCCGCCAGATCACGCCCAGGAATGTCACGAAGCTCGAGGTGGCGTGGACCTATCGTGCCGGCGGAAGCGACACCAACAACCGGACGCAGATCCAATGCAACCCGCTGATCATCGACGGGGTGCTCTACGGCACGTCACCCGACCTCCAACTGTTCGCCCTCGAGGCCGCGACCGGACGCGAACTCTGGCGCTTCAATCCCGCCTCGGTGAAGGGGATCACCAAGTCCGGGGTGAACCGCGGTCTCGTCCACTGGGCGGACGGCACCGATCACCGCATCTTATATGGGAACGATCATTATCTCCACGAACTCGACGCCCGCACCGGCCATCGCGTGGAGTCCTTCGGCAACGGCGGTTCCATCGACCTGAAAGCGGACCTCATCCGGGATGTCAGCGGCCTCGACCTGCACGCGAACACCCCGGGCGTGATCTTTGGGGACCGGCTGATCGTGGGTATGCGCGTCGGCGAGGGACCGGCACCCGCCGCACCGGGGCATATCCGGGCCTACGATGTCCGAACCGGGAAGCTTGTCTGGCGCTTCAACACGATCCCGCAACCGGGTGAGCCGGGATATGAGACCTGGCCGCCCAACGCGTATCAATACATCGGCGGCGTCAATGTCTGGACCGGGTTCGCCCTGGACGAGAAACGCGGGCTGGTCTTCTGCCCGACCGGTTCGGCGGCGTTTGATTTCTGGGGTGGCAACCGACTCGGACAGAATCTTTATGCCAATTGCCTGATCGCGCTGGATGCCAGAACCGGACGTCGCGTCTGGCACCAACAGTTGGTCCGGCACGATCTCTGGGACCGCGACCCGCCCACACCGCCCAACCTCCTCACGGTCACCCATAAAGGCAGGCGGATCGATGCGGTGGCCCAGGCGACAAAATCCGGGCACGTGTTTGTCTTCAACCGGGAGACCGGCGAACCGCTCTTTCCCCTGCGTGAGGTGGCCGTCCCGATGTCGGATCTGCAGGGCGAATCGGCCTGGCCGAGCCAGCGACTCCCGACCAGGCCGGCCCCGTTCACCCGGCAACTCTTCACCTATGACGAGATCACCGATATTTCGCCGGAGTCGCACCGGCAGGTGTTGGATCGCTTCGTGAAACTGCGGCCGCACGCGCTCTTCCTCCCACCCAGCCGCGAAGGCACGATCATCTTCCCGGGCTTCGACGGCGGCGCGGAATGGGGCGGTGCGGCGGCTGATCCGGACGGGATCCTTTATATAAATGCCAACGAGATGCCATGGGTGTTGAACATGGTCGAGACCGGGAGGACCGGCGGCGAACCCCCTTCCAGCGGCGAGGCCATCTTCACCCAGATCTGCGCCGCCTGCCATGGGATCGATCACAAGGGCAACGCCGCGCAGAACGTCCCTTCATTGGTCGGAATCGGGCTGAAATTGAAGGAGGCCGACGTGCTCACCCTGTTGAAGACCGGCAAGGGCGTGATGCCGTCGTTCGATTTCCTGAGCGAGGCACAGCGACGGGCGGTGGTGGGACACGTGCTGGGGAGCGCCCTCGCGGATCCTCCGGTGCCGGCTCCGGGACACCGGGAGTCCGGGGGCGCGGACGTTCTGGGGACGATCCCCTATACCCTGACCGGGTATAATCGTTGGCTCGACACCAACGGTTATCCCGCGATCAGGCCGCCGTGGGGAACCCTCAACGCCATCGACCTGAACACCGGGGAATACCGTTGGAAGGTGCCTTTGGGGGAATGGCCCGAATTGACGGCGAAGGGGGTGCCACCGACCGGGACCGAGAACTACGGCGGTCCGGTGGTGACGGCGGGGGGCGTGGTCTTCATCGCCGCGAGCCGGGACGAACATCTCCGGGCCTTCGACCGCAAGACCGGCCGGGAACTCTGGAAGGCGAAGCTTCCGGCGGCCGGCTATGCGACGCCGGCGACCTATTCCGTCAACGGCCGGCAATATGTCGTGATCGCCTGTGGCGGTGGCAAGATCGGGACGAAAAGTGGCGATGCTTATGTGGCCTTTGCGCTGGGGAAGTAGGCGTACAAATGTCCGAAAGAAAGTGCTCATTCCTGACGAAAGTCTTTTGGCACCCTTGGCACCCTTTGTTGTTCAGAATCCCAACCGTCGTCCCGCCCCCGAACGGAAAACATGCCCGGTGCAGCAGACCCGCATTCACACTGATTGAACTGCTGGTCGTCATCGCGATCATCGCCGTTCTCGCCGGCCTGCTGTTGCCCGCATTGGCCCGGGCGCAGGGTGCCGGGCGCAAATCCGCATGTGTCTCCAACCAGCACCAGATCGGGCTGGCCTGGCGGATCTATCTGGATGAACACGAGGACCGGTTCCCTGACCGGCGCGATTTGAAAAGCTCCCTGCCCGGTGGCTATCAACCGTGGAGCACCTGGCCCAAGAGCGATCCCCGGGCCGGTTGGGCGGCGGTCGTGCTCCGTCAACTCTTGGACGGGAGCCGGATCTGGCGGTGCCCGGCCGTTTCCTCGGGACCGCTGGCGCAGGTGGTCCAGGCCCGCCAGTCCGGCGGCACCGACACGAACTCCGCACCTCTGGTGAACTATTGGATGTGGCGATTCGACCGACCCGACGATCCGATCCCGCTCGATAATTTCTGGGGCAAGACCGGTCCGGAATCGGTCAGCCAACTGGCCGAGGCGAACAATCCGACGGCGGGGATCCCTGCCGGGCCCACCGACGTGGAACTGTTGGTGGATCCGTATTTCCCGAACACGATCCCGGCGTTGCCCGCCGAGATCCGCGGTTGGTCGGCGCACCTGGGCGGCCGCAACCGACTCCTGCTGGACGGGCATGTGGCGAACCTCAAGGACGGCCGGATGCGGTAGTCGGGGCAACGTGGCGGCGGGCGGAATCGGACGCCGGGAGGCAGCAATTGACGGTGGTGTGAAACATGTTAGCCTGCCGGCGTGAAGACCGTGACCGTTCGCGATCTGCGCCAGCGATGGCCGGAAACCGAGAAGGCGCTGCAGGTGGAGGGGGAGATCGTGATCACCCGCGATTCGAAACCGGTGGCCCGACTCACGCGCTACGTGACGCCGGAGAAACCCCGCCAACGTTTCGATCCTGTCACCCATGGAGCGTGGCAGCGCCGGCTCAGCGGGGGCAAAGTGAGCCGCCTGGTCGAAAAATACCTGTCGACCGAACGGGACAAACAACCGCGCAAACCCCGGAAGCGATGATCTACATCGACACCAGTTCCCTGCTGAAGCTGCTTCACCTTGAACCCGAGAGCGGAGCGGTAAGAACTGCTGTGTCGGCGGAGGCAGAGGTGATCGTATCCACCCTGGCGGAACTGGAGACCCGCTCCCAGTTGAAGGCTGCGTGGCACGGTGGGGATTGCACCAAAGCCCGCTATCTCGCCTTGGTCCGGCAATTGGATGCCTTGCGCGAATTGGAGCCTTTCCGGTTCACCGGATTGCCAGGCACCGTTTTCACCACCGCCATCCGACAGGACCGTGACGCCACCCGGTTACATCTGCGTTCACTGGACCGCCTGCACCTCGGCGCGATGGAAGAACTCGGTCTGACCCGTGTCCTGACCAACGATTGGAAGTTGGCGCTGGCGGCACGGAGTCTCGGCCTGGAAGCCGTCCTACCCGGGATGGAGTGATCGCCGGCGCATCTCCCGATTCCCGCCCATGCTGCTGACCCTCTCGACCACGCACCACCCGGCCACCGACCTGGGTTTCCTGCTCCGCAAGAACCCGGCGCGGGTGCAATCGTTCGAACTCAATTTCGGCCGGGCCCACATATTCTATCCCGAGGCCGATGAGGAACGCTGTTCGATGACACTGCTCGTCGAGGTGGATCCGGTCGGGTTGGTCCGCACCCGGCGCGGTCCGTCCGGCGAAGGCGGCCTGTTGGATCGATATGTCAACGACCGTCCCTATGCCGCATCCTCCTTCCTGAGCGTGGCGTTGGCGGAGGTGCTGGGCAGTGCGTTGTCGGGCACCGACTGCAAGGATCGTCCGGGGCTATCGCAGACCCCGCTGCCGCTTCGCGTTCAACTCCCCGCAATGCCCTGTCGCGGTGGCGAAGCGTTCCTGCGCCAGCTCTTTGAACCGCTCGGCTACCGGGTTGGGGCCACCCGCCTGCCCCTGGACGAACGCTTTCCCGAATGGGGTGAGAGCGCGTATCACCGGGTGGAATTGGAGGCGACCCTGACGTTGCACCAAGTCCTCAGCCACCTGTACGTGCTCGTGCCCGTGCTGGATAACGACAAGCACTACTGGGTCGGTGATGACGAGGTGGCGAAGCTCCTCCAGCATGGCGAAGGCTGGCTCGCCTCCCATCCGGAGCGGGAATCCATCTCGCGCCGCTACCTGAAACACCAGCGCGGCCTGGTCCGGGACGCTCTCGCACAACTCACGGATGAAAGTGATCCGCATCCCGATGAAACGTCCGAGGCGCAGGCCTTGGAGGAGGCAGCCGTCGAACGGCAACTGAGCCTGAACGAACAACGTCTCGGCACCGTGCTCGCCACGCTCAAGGCCAGCGGTGC
>JANYCC010000024.1 GCA_025360495.1 Verrucomicrobiota bacterium
CCGCCTTCCCACGATGCCCAGATGCGCCCAGCCCCGGGCTTCAGCCGGCAAGACGCTTGCAGACGGCCGGACCCGGCCGTTAACTGGTTGCGAAAGACACCCACGTCCATGAAAATGATTTCCCGTCGCATTGCGCTCACCACCGGGTTTCTGGGTGCGTTGAGCCTTCCACTCGGGCTCCGCGCGGCCGGCTCCGACCCGAAGGAAAAAGAAATCTGGGCGCGCTCGTTCCTCGGCAAGAAGGGTCCCGCGCTGGTGGTCGAAAAATGGCTCGGACCGGAACCCAAGACCGAAAACCGCTGGGTGCTCATCGACTTCTGGGCCACCTGGTGCGGGCCCTGTCGCAAGGCCATTCCCGAACTGAACGGATTCCACGCCAAGTTCGGCGATCGCCTCGTGGTGATCGGCATCTCCGACGAACCCGAGGCGACGGTGGCGGCGTTCAACAAACCGGCCATCGGGTATTTCAAGGCCATCGACACCCGGGCCCGGACCAAGAAGAAGTACGAGGTCCGGGGGATTCCGCACGTGGTGATCCTGGATCCCGAGGGCATTGTTCGCTGGGAAGGCTATCCCCTGCTCGAGGGTTATGAACTGACCGAGGCCGTCGTCCAGAAACTCCTGCCCGCACCCGCCTCCAAGTGAGCCCGTCGCCTCACCCCCGCGTCCGGCCCGTGCGGGACGCCTTCACGCTCATCGAACTGCTGGTGGTGATCGCCATCATCGCGATCCTCGCCGGCATGCTGCTCCCGGCATTGTCCAAGGCGAAGTCCCGCGCCCAGGGCACCGCGTGTCTCAACAACGCCAAGACCCTGCAACTCGGCCTGCAATTATACTCGGGCGATCACCAGGACCGGTTCGTCAACAACCACGGCGTGGGCGAGACCCGGGCGCGTCGCACCACGTGGGCGAACAATGTGCTCAACTGGGAGGACAGTCCCGAGAACACCAACAACGCCCTGCTCACCGACGCCTTGCTCGGACGGTACACGGGCCGGGCCGCCGTCCCGTTCAAGTGCCCCTCCGACACCTCGCGCTGCCTGGTCGGACTGCGCAACCGCTCCTTCTCGCTCAACTCCCTGGTTGGCGATCCCGGTGAACTCACCAACAAGTTCAACCCGTCCTTCGTGCAGTTCTTCAAGGAGTCCGATGTCCCGAACCCGTCCGGGATCTTCACGTTCCTCGACGAACATCCGGACACGGTGAACGACGGTTTCTTCATGAACCGGCTCGAGGAGGCACCCAAGTGGGGCAACCTGCCCGCATCCTGGCACGGCGGCGCCGCCAGCCTGACCTTCACCGACGGCCACACCGAGACGCATCGCTGGGTGGTCACGGGTCCGGACGGAACGGTCCGCCCGAATGTGAAGGGCGGTGCCGGGGGTGTCTTCGCCGCAAGTCCCACCACCGATTGGGATTGGCTCAAGGAACGCAGCGGCGTGCGGCATTGACGTTCCCCATGCGGCTCGATTCGCACCAGCACTTCTGGCGGCATCGCGCGGCCGAGTATCCGTGGATTCCCGCCGGCACACCCTTGCACCGTGACTGGCTCCCCGCCGATCTCGCCACCCTGCAACGACCGCTGGGTTTCGACGGTTCGATCGCGGTGCAAGCCCGCCAATCACTGGCTGAATCCGATTGGTTGCTCGGGCTCGCCGACGCCGATCCGCGCATCCGAGGCGTGGTGGGCTGGGTCGACCTGCGTTCGCTCCAGGTGGAGGAAGATCTCGAACGGTTGTCGGATCATCCGCGATTCGTGGGCGTGCGGCATGTGGTCCAGGACGAACCGGACGACCAATTCCTCATGCGGCCCGATTTCGTCCGGGGCATCGGGTTGTTGGGGCGGTTCGACCTCACTTACGATCTGCTCCTCTATCCGCGCCAATTGCCCGCCGCGATCGCCCTGGCCCGGGCCTTCCCGTCACAACCGTTCGTCCTGGATCATATTGCCAAACCCCCGATCAAGACGGGTGGACTCTCACCGTGGCGCGAACAAATCGGCGAACTGGCGCGGGAACCAAACGTCCGGTGCAAAGTGTCCGGAATGGTGACCGAGGCCGATCACGGAGCCTGGCGACCGGAGGATTTCCGTCCTTATCTGGAGGTGGTGATGGAGGCCTTCGGGGCGCGCCGTCTGATGTTTGGATCTGATTGGCCGGTGTGCCTGCTGGCGGCGGGTTATGCGGAGGTGGAGGGGTTGGTGCGGGATCAGGTGCGCGGCTTGGATGCGGCGGATTCAGAGGCGTTCTGGGGCGGGAATTGCGCGAAGTTTTACGGGGTTGGATGAACCCGTTCCCCATCCTCCTCCGCGAACTGCGCTGCGCGGCCCGGCAACACCAGGTGCTGCGTCAGCGCGTCCTGCTGGCGCGTTGGGCGGCCGGAATCGCCTTCGTCCTGATGGTCGTGGAATCTCTGGGATTCCCGGTGTTTCGCGTCTGCGCTCCCTGGGCGTTCGCCGGCATCGCGCTTCAAGCCGTCCACCGATCCTTGGAACTCGCTTCGGGCATCATTGCCACGGAACGGCAGCAACAGACCTTGGAACTCGTTTTTCTCACGGGCGTGGGCCCGACGGAATTCTTTCTCGGCAAACTGGCCGGCGTCTTCGTCGTGGTCGGCTCGGAGGTCCTCGCGTGCCTGCCTTTGTTGGCGCTCCCCTTCCTGAGCGGTGGTCTGAGCTTTGAAACCTTCTCCGCCTATATGGTGTGGCTTCCCGCGGCCGTGCTCACCGCCCTGAGCGTTGCCTTGCTAGCCTCGACCCTTTGCCGCGATGAGGGCGCCGCCAGCGTGGGCGCATGGGTGACGCTCCTGGCTTGGTGCGTCGTGACGCCCCTGCCATGGTTTCTCGGACTCCGCCTGTCCGGTCTCCCACCCTTTCACGAATCCTGGCTCGATCTCAGCCCCGCCCGGACCGGATGGCTGCTCTTCGATGGGCTCACCTCCCTCACCGCACCGCATTTCTGGCGTGGGTTGAGCCTGATGCTCGCCGTCAGCGGGTTCAATCTCCTCGCCTCTTCCATCGTGCTCGCGCGGATCTGGCGGCGCATCGGCAGCCCGGGTTCATTCCTTCCCGCAACGGGATCGAAGGCGGATGAGCGATGGCGCCGGACGCGACGCGAGTGCCTCGACCGGGACCCGACCGAATGGGTGGGACGCCGGGATCCGCGGGGGGCACGGGTCGCGGCCTGGATCATGGGCGGGATTGTGGCTTCCTGGCTCGCGTGCGGAATCGCCTGGCCGAAGGGCGGGTTCAGCACCCTCGTGATCCTCACGGTGCTGCTCCTGCTCTGCTGTCTGCTGGGCCCGCTGGAAGCGTATTCGATTGCCCGGATCACAGCGCGCGACCGCCGGAGTGGCGCATTCGAATTGTTGCTCACCACACCGCTGAATCCGGCGTCCATTCTCGACGGCTACAAGCGCGGTCCGATCGTCCGGTTTCGTCCCCTGCGCCGGGCGGTGGTCGGGTTCGCGGTTATGGGACTCGGCATCGGACTCCTCACCCGGCCTTGGAACACTGCGGCGGTGATCACTTATGAACTCTTGATCGGAATGGGCGTGGTGTGGGCTTTGGGGCTGCGGCGGGATCATGCGGGGGCCAACTCGTTCCGGTCGGCCTTTGTGACGGGCGGGGCCGGGGCCGCGTTGTTCGGCAACCGCGGCACGAACTCCTGGGGCGTGTTCTGGACGGGCTTCCAACTGCTCCGCGTCGCGAACCTGCTGCGCGGCGGGGCAGGACTGGCGCAATTCCCTACCGGCAGCACCTGGGAAATCATCCTCACCTCGGTGGCTGCGTGCATCGTCGCCCTTTTCGCCGTGGCCCACCTGCCCTCCATGTCCGCGAACCGACGGGACTTCACCCTGGATGAAATCCCGCGTTTTTCCGGTTCCTGGGGGGTGGGGTTAATGGTGGGAGAATCGTCCCGAGACGTGATGCTGGACGAAATGCGTCGCCTCGCCTCCGAACCGATTTCCGAAACGGCCGATCCACGCCTGAAGAACTGGCAACCCAAGGAACCCTTCCCCGCCGGATGAGGTTTTGAAGCACACCCACCCTTCGGAGGGACGAGCTCTGAGAGTCCCATTTCAGTCCTCCTCGATGTCCCGCCTGGACTGGGAGTGGCGCGCGATGCCGGACTGCCGCGAAAGACCCACGGCCCGGATATATTGCCGCGAAAGAACGCAAAAGATCACAACGAAATCCGGAAAGCACCCCGCCGCCTGCTTTTGCGTTCCTTGCGTTCTTTTGCGGCAAATAAAACTTTGCCGGCCAATCCGCCACCCGCTCAGTGTCCCCGGTAAACGCAGCGTGACGTGCAGGTCTCCGCCACCACCACCTCGTGCAATCCCGGGAGGCAAGATTGCAGCCGGTCCCAGACCCAGATCGCCAGGATCTCGCTCGTCGGGTTCTCCAACCCGGGGACGTCGTTAAGGTATTGATGGTCCAACTCGTCGAACAGCGGCTGGAACAGGGCCTTGAGATCGGCATAATCCATGACCCAACCGGTGGAGGGTTGCACCAAACCCTCCACCGCGATTTCAATGACGAAGCTGTGGCCGTGGAGCCGTCCGCATTTGTGGCCCGGGGCGACATGGGGCAGACGGTGCGCGGCTTCGATCTGGAAGGTTTTGCGGAGTTCCATAAGGGTTTCGGTCAGTTCCGGTTCAGGTCTCGAGGTCGGTGAACGTGACCAGATCGCCCAGGGAGGGCCGGCCGTCGTGACGCCATGCCGGGGGCGGTTCCTGCATGCGCCCGACCGGACACACACGCGGGACGCCCCAATGCGCGAGCTGCAGGGCCAGTTCGGTCAATTGGTGTTCGACCGCGGCCAGCGCGACCGTTGACACCTGGTGCCGGACCGGCTCGGCGAAACGCAGGACCTCGTCGAATCGTTGGACCGGTTTTATATAAATGAACCGGTTCAGGCAGGAATGGACGAACCGGGGATCCTCATCGTACACCACCGTCCAGGCGGTCGAATCCTCACTCTGCCACACCCGGACCCCGGCCGGCAGATCCCGGAACGCCGACTCATAACGCAGCCGGTCGGGATCGGGGGCGGGAGCGACGGCGCGCAGGCCATAGACCATGCGCCGGGACTGGATGGCACCCGCCTCGGCGACCGGGATTTCCCCGCGGGGCTCAATGATTTCGCGCCGGGCCAGTTCCGCCGCCAATTCACCGGCGAATCCCTCGGGGGTGATCGCCCCGTCGAACTGCACATAGATCACGTGGGGCGACAGGCAGCCCAACTGGTTCCACGCCGTGACATCCGCCGCCACGTCCCGCGCCACCCGCCCGACTGAATAAGTGGACAACATCTCACGGCTCACATAGGCAAAGCTCACCCGGTGTCCGTAACCCAGAAAACGGGTGTTCACCGGGATCCGCGCGCGGATGTCCGCGAGGGTTTCGTCGGACCCGGTGGCCGTGACGCAATCCGCCTCGGAAAACAGGACCGCCTCCAATTCCCGGGAACCGCCCGCCCATTCGGCGAACTCGAAGCACGCGCCGAGCTTGGGTTCATTGAAGGCCAGGGATTGGGCGAACAAACGGGGTAACCAGGACGCGCCCCGGGACGATTTGATGAACTGGGAGGATCGGGTGAGCACGCCCAGCACCATCGCGTTGAGGGCGGCGATGGGCACGTTGCCGGCGGTGATGTGGGCGATCAATGCCGGACCCCGGGCCAGCGTCAGGCGTCCGGTCCGCATTTCCGCCATCCCGCCCGAGAACTCGTCGAGCCGTCGGGTGTCGCCGAGATCCTGCACCACCAGCGCCTCGAGCTGCTCGAAGGTCAGGTGCCGCAGGAAGGCATCCAACCCGCGCGCCAGGGTGGATCCGCCCAGGCCGGTCTCACGCGGTCCATCGCGCAGGGCGAGGGCGCGGAAACCGTTTTCGGGCTGCCGCCATTGGTCGGCGGTATAGGCCAGGATATCGATGAGTTGCCGGGTGCGTTGCCGGGCGAGCCAGGCCTCGCGATTGCGGCGGAGTGCCAGGCAGGCCTCGCGCACCGTCTGGGGCGAGAGGCTCAGGTCGGGGCCAAGGTCCGCGAGAAACAGATTGGGGAGGTTCATGTCAGTGGATCTGACGCTGGCCGGAGAGTTGCAGACGCCTTAGCAACGGCAGTGCCACGATCGATCCGGCAACGCAGGCCGCCAACGCCCCAAACAGCGGACGATACGCCGCGGGCGCGCCGGCATCGGTTCCCAGTGACCCGACCCAGTGACCCAGAAGCCAGTGCGACCCATTCCCGATGAGGCCGCCCACGGTGATGAAAAGGCCGAACACGCGGCCCCGGATCGCATCCGGCACCGCTTCCATCAAGGCCGCCTCGACGATCGGGTAGGTCGCCATGAAAAAGAAACCGAAGGCCATCAGGACCGCCGGAAACCCGGCCCGGGGAACCCACGGGAGAACCGCGAGACAGGCCGCGGCCACGGGGAGCAAGCCGGCCGCCCACCGGAGCCGCGACCGCTCACTCCAATGTCCGAAAAGCGGATTGCTCACCGCCGACGCCACGAATACCAGGCTCAGGACCCGGCCGGCGTCGCGCACGGAATCCCCATGGGCATGCTGCAGGTATAAGGATGAAAGGGTCCCATTCCCCGCCCCGCCAAAATCGCGGAGGGCGAACGCCGCCGCCAGCAATCCCATCAGGGCGACCGGAACTCGCACCGACGGTGTCGGATGCCCCGCCAACCGGGGCGCCGCCGCCCGGATCGGGTGCGCGGGAGGTTCCACTGCCCGCCACGCAAACCAGAGTGCGGTGATCATCCCCCCCAGACCCAGTTCCAGGAGGGCCTGTCGCCAACCCACCGCCTGGGCCCGCCAACCGGAATATAAGGGACCCAGGAAGAAACCCAGGCTGGCACCGACACCGAACCAACCGAAAGCCCGACCCGGTGACGCCGGATATAATCGCGCGACCAAGGCCGTGGCCGCCGGATGAAAGGTGCTGCCACCCAGGCCGGCCAGCACCACCGCCGCGGCCGCGCCCGCGAAGGAATCGGCCCGGGACAGCGCGACAAAACCCAGTCCGTTGAGCAGCAGTCCGCCGGCCAGCATCGGCTTGCGTCCAATGCGATCGGCCAGAATTCCCATCCCGTAACTGGGCAGGAAATAGGCGCCCATCAGGAGCGACACCAACAGCGTGGCCTGGCCGACCCCATCCAGCGCGAGGTCCCGGACCAAGGGCAGGTAGAGCGGCAGGAGTGCCCCGTGATACACGTGCGTCCATACGTGCAGCACGGTCGTCTGCACGAGCGTCGTGGCCGGCCGGAACGATGGTTCTCCAGCAGCCATGTCAGGCGACCATCCGCGAACAACCACGGGGCTCCAATTCGTCGGCCCTTCCCAGCAATTCCAAGCCATCGGGCCAATCCCGGGCGACATCCCCGGTCTGCACGGCGGCCACCGACCACACGTTGATCAGGTCGAAGACCCGGACCAAACCGGTGCCGCCGGCATCCACCTCATCACCGGTTTCCGGTGAGACCACCGCCGCGCGGCACCACGGCGGGAAGCGGAGCCGGCGCGGGAGTTTGTCGGTATCCGGAGAGCCGGATCCCGACCCCGCGATCCGGTCATAGGCTTGGGATCCCAGTTCGCTCATCCCGTACTCGGTGACGATCGCCGCGTCCGGGATTCCGAAGAATTGCCGGATGACCGCGTGCAACTCCGCTTTCGGGACCGTCCGCGAACGCCCCTTGTATCCGCCGGTCTCCAGCACCCGCGAATCTGGGGCGAGCTGGAACCGGAGGCCCTGTGCAGCCAGATGGTCTGTCAGATGCACAAAACTGAATGCCGTTCCGAGCACGACCAACGGCCGGTTCAAATCCTGGGAACGTTGCAGGGTCCGGAGCACGCGGTCGAAGTCGAGTTCCCAAGTGCCGTCGTGCGCGACCCGGCCCGCGAATTCGGAATCAGGCGACCCAAACCCGCCCGTCACGTCCCCGAACATATGGACCAGCGAAGAATGCGGGCAGGCCCCGGGGGGCGGGGTCAGGTTGAGAAAATCGGGCCGGCCGGAATCCCGGATCGGTTCCGGCAGAAGATGGGCCCGGAACCACGGCCGCAATGAGGCGGAGTATAATTCCAGGGAGGCGGGCGAATGAAAATGCCGGCTGGGTTGGTGGCCGGTGGTGCCGCTGGACTGGAAATAAGTGGTCCGTTCAGCCGCCGGCAACGAAGAAAGCTCGAGCAACTTGAACGCCTCGGTGGGCACGGCGGGCAGCGAGCGCCAATCGTTCATGCCCCGGCCACCGGCCCCATGCGCCAGGCACCACGCACCATACGGTTCGTTGGCGGCGCATTGCAGCAGGAACAAACGCACGGCCCAACGATGGAACTCCGCGTCCGACCACGCCGGGAACTTCTCCGTCTCCGACTGGCGGAGACGGATTCGGAGGTCCCGGGCGAATTGTGCGGGTGTGTCTGACATGGCGGTTTTGAGGACTTGCATCGGGGGCGATGCCGGCCGTCGGCTGGTTGTCCGCAACAGCCGTCCGCAAGATGTAAGGGAACCGCCGCCGCAGGGCAACGCTTCGTTCACGCTTCGTTCACGCGCAATCGTCGCTTGCGGTGCGTCCGCCTTTCCGGCAGTTAAACGCGGTCACCCGATCTCCCGTCATGAGCACCATCGCTGCGAACAATTTCCCCAAGCTCCACAACGCCATGTGGCCCGGCCTCGTCGGCAAGGGCAGCCCCGGCGCCGAACCGTGTCTCGACCTCGACACCATGCTCGACCTCACCGCCAAGGCCGAGGTCAACGGGGTGAAATTCGATGGCGTCGACATCTTCCTCTACAATCCCCACGTCGACATCGATATCTCGGACGACGGCATCAAGGCGTTGGCGGAAAAGATCACGAAAAAAGGGTTCACCGTCGGTTCGGTGGTGGCCCCCGTCTGGTTTGACGGATCGGCGATGGGCGATGAAACCAAACGGGCGAACTGGGTGTCGGTGGTGCGGAAAGCGTGCCGGATCGCCCAGAAATTGCGGGAACTCGGCGTCCGGCCCCACGGGGTGGTGCGGATCGATTCTGCCGCTTCGGTGCACGATTGGGCGGCGAATCCGAAGGCCAACACGAAGCTGATCGCCAAGACGTTCCGGGAAGGCGGCAAGGCGGCGAAGGATCTCGGTGAACGTCTCGCGGCCGAGGGCGAAATCTGCTGGGGCGGCATGCACTCTTGGAAGGCGATGATCCGGACCCTCGAGGAAGTCGCCATGCCCAAGGTGGTCGGGTTCCAGGCGGACATGGCCCACACGCTCCTTTATACGCTCGGCTATAACGCCCCGGGGGACCGCATCGTGCCCAAGAGTTTCCACTGGGAACCGGAAGCCTTCCACAAGGCGATGAAGAAGATGACCGCCGCCTTGAGGCCGTGGACGATCGATTTCCATGTGGCACAGAACGATGGCACGGTGAAGGGCTCGGGCAGCCACGACAAGACCGGCAAGCACTGCCCGGTGAACGACCCGAACGGCAAGCTCAACGTCCCGCGCGATGCCGGATATTGGCTCCGTGACGACAAGGGCAAGGTCACCCGCAAGACCCGCCACATCTGCTGGGACGGCTGCATGTTCCCGAACGAGACGATGCTGAAGCAGGAGACATGGAACAACGTCCTGGCCGCCATGCTCCAAGTCCGCGAGAACCACGGCTGGCGCGAATAGACGCTTCCGGGTTCCGCCTCCCAAACCTGTGGCCGACGAGGTACGAGGCGGACCCCGACAGGCCACGCCAGATCCGCCTCATGACTTCGTCGGCTACGGAGCTTGGGTAGCCGACGAGGTACGAGGCGGACGCCCGGTGGCTGCCCGAATGAAGTGGCCGCAAGAAAAAGACACAAAGATGGACCAAGCCCGCTCGTTCCGGCCTGTTCAAAGTTCTGCGTCCTCTTGCGATTTTTGCGGCAATTCCCAGCGCTGAGCCCCTCCGTCCCGTGACGCGCCCGGGCTGCTTCCGTGCCCCGTAGCCTGGGCACCGAGGCGGAGGCCCCCGGGACGGCTACCCCGCCGGTCGCCAGTCGAGAAACTTGAGCCGGATCTGGCGCCGGCCGTTGAACTCGCTGACCTCCGCCACGGCGGCGAGCTCGAATTCCCCTTCCGGCACCGGACGATCCCCCGCGCCCCACCATACGCATTCCATCGTGGTGCGACCGTCGGTGACCGAGAATTTCCAATGCCGCTTCTCCGCACCCAGACGTTGCGGCGGACGCGCATGCCGCAAGCCCGACACCCAGACCTGCACCGCCGGGTTCCCTTGCCCGAACGGTTCCAACCGGGCCACCTCGGCCATGGCACGGGGATCCAAATCCCCCAACGCCACCCGCACGTCCAGGCGCAATTCCGGCACGAGTTGCTCCGCGGTCAGGCAACCTTGGGCGATCCGGTTCAACCGTTCGCGCAAGGCCTCCACCTGGTCGGGTGCCACCGTCACGCCCGCGGCCATCGCATGCCCGCCGTGCTTGAGCAGGAGGTCATCGCATCCGCGCAAGGCCGCCGCCAGATCGAAGCCGGCGATGCTCCGACCGGAACCGCGCCATTCGCCCCCCTCGCCGCCGATGATCAGCGTGGGTCGGTGGAATTCGCGAAGCACCCGTGAGGCGACGATGCCGACCACGCCGATGTGCCATTGCAGTTGCGCCTCGACCACCACGAAATCGCGCACCGGATCAAACCGCGAACGCACCCTTCCGATGGCATCGTCGGACATCCGGCGCTCGATCAACTGTCGCTCACGGTTATGCTGGTCGAGATTCTCGGCCAGGGGGCGGGCGGTGGACGGATCGCGGGCCAGGAGGAGATCGAGGGCCTGTCGTGCCGTTTCAAGGCGTCCGGCCGCATTCAATCGCGGACCCAGTTGGTAACCGACCTGTTCCACCCGCACCGGGCCGGTCACCCCCGCCACTTCCTTCAACGCCACCAAACCCGGCCGACGCGTCGTGGTCAACCGTTCCAACCCGGCCTGGGCCAGGATCCGGTTCTCACCGCACAGGGGCACCAGGTCGGCGATCGTCCCGAGGGCGACCAGGTCCAGGAGTGGGCGGAGATCGAATTCTTCGAAGCCCGGCAACCCTTCCTGCCGACCGCGTTTGAGGAGGGCGTGGGCAAACTTGAAGGCGAGACCGACCGAACACAGTTCCTGGAATTCCCCGCCCAACTGGGGATTGACCAAGGCGACCACATCGGGGAGCACGGGACCGGGTTGATGATGGTCGAGCACCACCATCTCGACGCCCTGCCCGCGCAACCACGCCACCGGGGCCACCGCCGTCGTGGCGCAATCCACGGCCAGCCAGAAGGTCGATCCCGGATGGAGCGCACGGCAGTTTTCCGCCGCGGCCTGGGTCAGTCCGTATCCTTCATCAAACCGGTTGGGCAAATATTGGCGGACGGACCAGCCGAGACCTTCGAGCACCTCCGTCAAGAGCGTCGTCGCGGTCACGCCATCCACGTCATAATCCCCGAACACGACGGTTTCCTCGCCCCGGCTGCGGGCCTGCCAGAGACGTTCGACGGCGGCGGCCATGGCCGGAAGACGGAAGGGGTCGGCGAGGGATTTGAGGCGGGGATCGAGGAACGCGGCGGCGGCGGTGGGATCGGTGAAGCCGCGTTCGACGAGACAGGCGGCGGCCAGTTCACCGATCCCGAGTTCCTGCCTCAGCAAGCGGGTTTCCAACGGGCGCGACGGGGGGATTTTCCAGCGGTACCGCATCGTCAGGTATGGGGATGGGTGTGACGCTCATGCCACGCCGCCAACATCGAGGCCATCATGGAGGCGAAGATGATGCCGATCACGATGGTGAGCGAAAGGTTGGTGAGATCGTCCCCGAGCCAGGCCTTGAGCCAAAACTCCGTGAGCATCTTCAGTCCGATGAGGATCAGCACCAGGGCCAACCCATATTTCAGGTACCGAAAATAACCCATCGCGCTGGCGAGGACGAAGTACAGGGACCGGAGGCCCAGGATGGCGAAGACGTTCGAGGTGAAAATCAGGTAGGGTTGGTGCGTGATGCCGAAGATCGCCGGGATGGAATCCAGCGCGAAGAACACGTCGGTGGTCTTCACCACGATCAGCACCAGGAACAACGGGGTGAAGCGACGATGACCGCCGCGGGACGTGACGAAATGCTGGCCGTCATAGGTGTCGCTGAAGGGAAGCCAGCGTCGGGCCAGTCGCACCACCCACTTTTTGTCGAGGGCAGCGGCGTCGCCGTCATCGGTGCCGCGCATCAATTTGAAGCCGCTGAACACCAGGAACGCCCCCATCAGATAAAGGACGCCGTGGAAACGCGACACGAGTTCGCTGCCGCCCCAGATCATGATCCCCCGCATCGCCAGGGCCCCGAGAATCCCCCAGAACAAAACCCGATGCTGCCAGGACCTCGGCACCTGAAAATAGCCGAAGATCAGCGCGATCACGAAGACATTGTCCATCGACAGGGACAACTCCACGAGATACCCGGTCAGGAACCGGGTCGTGGAATCCGGCCGCCATCCCTCGACAAAACGGGGTCCGATCCAGAAGGCGAAACCCAGTGCGGCGGCGAACCAGACCAGCGTCCAGACCAAGGCATCCCGGAACCCAAGCTCGCGGCTGCGGCGATGGAACAGGCCCAGGTCCAACGCAAGGGCCCCCACCACGAAGAGGGTGAACACGGCCCAATGGGAAAATGAAATGGCGGGTTCGACCGGCATTGTGCCGGCAGCCTAGGGGCTTGATCCCGCGAAACCAACCCGCAGTCCATCCGACCGACTCACTCGCGCTCCTCCAGGTCGTCGTCCGAAGTCACGTCCTCCGAGTGCAGCAGCAGTTCGCTGGCGGTGGCGAAATCGGTGCCCCAACGCCGGGCCAACAGGGGCACGCGTTCGGTGTTGGTCTGTTCCGAACTGGTTTCGCCGTAGCGCAATTCGGGCGGTTCGGCCCCGTATTCCCGGGCGCGCAGACCCAACAGGCGCTCCTCCAAGGTCAGGCGTCCCTCGTTCCACAGGGTCTCGCCCGCCCAGGCATACCCGCGCACCACCCGACCGTCCCGCAACCGGGCCCACGCATGGAAATTCAGCACCCGGTCGGCGCCATAGAACTGCACCTCCCCCAGATCCCGGCTGAAATCCGTCAGAAAGCGGTAAGTCGCATCCACGTCCGACACCGGGTCCGGCAGGCGCCCCCCGATGACCAGCGTCCAACCATCCACCGGCGCGGAGACAAACAGCGCCCGTTCCCGCGCCCGTCCCAAGGCGTCCGCCCAACCGGAGGACGGGGTGACGTGACCCAACACTTCCCGCACCAGCGCGGTGTTGCCGGTGCGCACGGCAACCCAGCGGGGCGGCAGGGGAAAAGCAAGGACCCGACGCCGCGCCGAAGTGATGCGGGCGAGTTGATCGACCGACCGGTTCTGGCGGCGCCACTGCCGGATATAGCGCCGGTGGAGCAACACAAAAGCCACGGCGATACCGAGCACCAGCCCGAAAGAGGCGAACAACGCCAGGATGACGTGGGTCACAACGCAACCCTGCTATCCCGTGGAATGGATGCAATCGCGATTTGGCAGTCTGCCCGCCCCGATCTCCCATCTCGCATCTCCCATCTCGCATCTCCCATCTCCGATCTTCGATCTGCGAAGTGCGATCCCCGCCCGGCCCCCGGATCGGATCGTCCCCTTGCACGTCGCGCCCGGTTCCGTCACGTTCCAGCACATGAGTCAGGGTTGCGCACCGGTGGAATTGGAAGGTTTGCGGGTGACCGTCGACAAATTGGTTTACCGCCATCTGGCCGCCGCCGAGAAGCCCCATTCCTTCGTCTACTTCATCACCATCCACAATGACAGCGATGTCAGCGTCACGATCCGCGGACGCAAATGGGTGGTGAAACATGCCGACGGCACCACCTTGGTCGTCGAGGGGGACGGCGTGGTGGGCCAGACCCCGACCATCGCCCCGGGCGCCCGGTTCAGCTACAATTCACAGCACCTGATCGATGCCCGCCATGCGGTGGCCGAAGGGGCCTATCTCGGCGTGGATGACAACGGCCGGCGCGTGGTGACCCGCATCCCCCTGTTCCGGATGACGGTGCCCGTGGTCTGAGGCATGCGGTCAGAGTCTCACGCAAAGGCACGAAGCCGCGAAACTCCAACCGACGGGTGCGGTTTCATTTTCCGGTCCCCGAACGTTCCTTGCGTTGCAGGTCCCGGAGGGGTCGCCAGCCAATCCGAACGATCTTCGCCCGCTCCACGACGGCCCGCACGTCGGGATCCCGCGTGAAAGCCTCGAATTCTGCGGTGCGCACGGCCCAACTGTGCGTGATGGCCTTCAATTCGTCGGTGGGCTGTCCGGCATGGATGTAAAGTTCCGTGACCCCGGGCTTGAGTCCCGCGAGCTTGCGCATCCAGTAACCCTTCACGTCCTTCGGTTCATCGGCGAGGTCGTCCCAGATGAAGTCGTCCGGAAACACGATCCCGCGCGCCGCGAACTCGGACCTGACCTTGGGGGCGTTGCCCGCCTCGAAGGTGGCCTGCGATGCCATGCGCAGTGGCAGGTCGAAATCCACGGCCAACTGGAGGTATTTGTCGAGGTAGGCGGGATTCATCTGCAGCACGCCCATGTGGGAGTCCAGATGGGTGACATCGATGCCGGCCGCCAAAGCCTTGGCCACCTGGGCCCGCGCCTCCAGATAGGATTCCTGCGGGTTGCCGCGCGCATAGACCTGCGGCGTCTCGTGCCAGAAATAACCTTCGGGATCGATCAGGTTGGGCACCTGCTCCCGGGGCGCCACCGGTCCCCAGCGATACACCTGCCACTCCGAAGTCTGGCACAGGTGGACCCCAAAATCCCGCGTCGGATGCTCCCGGGCGTAGCGGGCGATCTCCAGAAACCAAGGGCACGGAACCATGACCGTCGCGCTGGTCATCAACCCGCCCTCCAACGCCTCGATCGTGGCCACATTCGCGGTGTGGCACATCCCCGCGTCATCGCCATTCACGATCAACAACCGGGTCTCCGCCGGGTATCCCAACCTTTCGGCAAGGGACGGGCGGGCGTGAGCGTCGCCGGGCGCGATGAATGCCAGTGAACAAGCCAACCAGAGCACGCCTTGAAACGACATGCACCTCCCCTAACCCGAGCCCGCGGCCGACGCACGAACAAACCCTCCACGATCCGGTTCTGGCGCGGCCGGCCCGGAAGAATTGCCGCGAAAGAACGCAGAGAACGCAAAAAGGATCAGCTGGACTCCCTTGAACCCAGCTTCCTTGCGATCCTTGCGTTCTTTTGCGGCCGATAAAAGATCCCTTGCGGCCACCGTCCCGGTCATAACGGCCTCAACTGCGGCCATTCCAACTCGAATCCGTCGTCCCGCAGTCGCTGCCGGAACGCCGACAGCAGCTCCGGCCTGGCCCGCACCGCCCGTGGCGATTCACCCCGGGACAGCGCGAACGCCGCCAGCGAACCCGCCGCCTCGCCGATGTTCCATTCCACCGGATGCAACCGGTGACAACCGTTGGTCAGGTGCGTGACTCCCAAATTCTTGGCACCCGCCAACACGTTCTCCACCCGTCGCGGCAACAGGGCCCCCAGCGGGATCCGGAAGGGCAGTGACGAAACGTCTATATAATTCCGGCCCGCGGTCGAGGGATGCAAATCGATGCGGTACGCGCCCACCCCCACCGAATCGGGGAAGGGTTCGGCTGTGACCTCAGCCCGCGAACGGCCGGTCAGCTTCATGCGGGCCTCCGTGCCCACGTGTTGTTCGCACACCGTGAACTCGGCCTGGATCCGGCGTGATTCCCGCACATACACCGCCTTGGCCAATCCTTCCGGGCCGTCGGTCACGTCGTCGCGCAACCGCAATCCCCTCCAGCCCGTGCCGCCATCCGGTCGGGGTGCCTCGGTCTGCATCCAATACAGCAGGCTCAGGCTCAACTGCCGGGCGTCGGCCAGACGTGCCTCCTGCTGCGCCGGAGAAACTCCCGGCCCGATCAACGGCCCCACCCAATAGTCATTCTGAGGCCAGTTCACCAGGCACACGTCGCTCCGGTGCAACCCCGGCTCGAACTGCGCGGCATCCACCAAGCGCCGGTAGGTCCATAGGTTCGCACCCGCACCTTTGCCCGTCGGATCAAACCCGATCTGGCGTTGCTTCAGGGTCACGGGATCCGGGCATTCCCACGCCAACAACCGTCCGGGCCACGCTGGTTCCAAAGACGGCTTATAATCCCGCCAGAATTCATAACGTTCCGGCCGCCCGATCGTGTGGTCCTCGCCCGGCAGATGGTCGATTGCGAAACACCAGGTCACCGCCTGTTGGTCCAGCGGGTCGGCCCGTTCCGGCGCCCGTTCCTCCCCGGTTTCCGTCCGCGATTCGGCCCCGATGACATGCTCGACACCGGCCAACGGAAGCAGGTCGCCGAGTTCGGTCGCATCGATGAAATAAGGCGCTTCCAACACCACCGGACCGCGTCCCGCCACTGCCACCGTCACTGCGCGGACGCGGTCGTTATCGGTGTCGGCGGACAGGATGCGGGTGTTCCGCAGGATGACCAACCGGCGCGCGGAGACATAAGGGGCCAGCATCTGTTCCAGGACGGCCAGTGCGGCCCGGGGTTCATGGCAAAGGCGGGAGACCCAGGCATTGCCGGGATTCAACCGGGGATTCGCCCGGGCGGCCGCGCTCAACCGGCCGTGTTCGCGGTAGTGTTCCCGGACCCCTTCGCGGAACCGCCGGTAACTGCGCGTGCAGCCGAATTCCTCGATCCAGGGATGTTCGTCCGGGGGCACCGCCTGGGAGGTCAACTGCCCGCCGATCCAGTCGGTCTCCTCGGTCAGCACCACCCGCCGCCCCGCGCGGCACGCCGCCAGCGCAGCGGCACATCCACCCACGCCGCCGCCCACCACCACGACCTCGGCGGCGAGTTCACGCCCGGTCTCCGCGCCCGACCACGCACGTCCGGCGCCCATGAGGATCAGGCCCGCGCCCCACGCGCCCCGCCGGAGAAACTGCCGCCGTTGCATGCCGCGACTTCACGCCGCCGCATCCCGGCTGTCGATGGGAGAAGTCAGTCCGTCAATTGGCGCCGGAAGAATTCGACCGTCCGACTCCATCGTTGCTCTGCCACCACCGGGTCCGGCACCAGGTGCGTGAAGCCGGCGAGCGGAAGGAATTCGAACGGCCGTCCCGACCGCACCAGCGCGTCCGTCAGCCGCAGCGAGTGCCGGAAATAGACATTGTCGTCACCGGTCCCATGGATCAGCAGGAGC
>JANYCC010000033.1 GCA_025360495.1 Verrucomicrobiota bacterium
ACGGGCGCGGCGGACACGCCAAAAGCGGCGAGTGCGGCCAGAGAGCACGTGAGCCAAGGGGACATCGGGAGGAGTATGCTTCACTCCGGAGGGATGGGAAATCCGCAAGTTGCATCCGGTTCAAAGCGCGGAGATGAATTCTTCCACCGTAATGCCCGCCTGCCTGAGTGCGCCGGAAAGGGTTCCAATCTTGAGTTCACGGTGATTGGGAATGACGCAACCCGCCAAACCGCGACGCAATACGATATGACTCCCTCGTTGACGGACTACCTCGAAGCCCAGGCGCTTGAAGGTCTTGACCGCTTGCGCGCCGGAGATGCGCGGCAATCTAGGCATGAGTCACAACTTCAAAAGTGGTCACCAAAGGTTGACCAAGACTCTTGAATGGAAATTCCTCCAGATAGAGCTCCGTGGCCTCACGGAGGTTGTTGACCGCCTCGGACACCGACTCGCCCTGCGTGGTCGTGCCCGTTTCAGGGTTGAAGGCCACAAACCCGCCGTCTTCGTCAGGAATCAACACTGCTGTCAGGATCACTGATTCAGTTTGGGCGGGGGGTCACCGTAGTCAAGGAAGCCTTGGACCGTTCCCGTTCTGGGGCGCTTCTTGACACTGCCCTCATGGATGGCAGCGGGGCGGCTCGGGATGGAACCTCGGCCCCACCAAAAACCTCGCAGCACCGGATGCAAGGGCGAGGTTCCACCCGAGCCGCCCGAGAGGTCATGTCGGAGGCAGTGCCAGGATGTGCCTCCCGTTCTGAGTTTCATCACCTTTTCCGCGCTGCGCTCTCCTCCAATAGGTCTCCTCTCTGTCGCCCGCCGCCGCCGGGTTCGGGCCCGTTCACGGACCCGTCATAAGATTCTCCGGAGGTGTCCTTCCGGAAGCAGGCTGGCCAAATCCGGACAGCAAGCGCGTTGAAGATTCCGCTGAACCCGGTTTGTGCCAGGGTTCGCGATCCCACGGGCAGTGCGTGGCATTGACGGTGCTCGCCCGGGATGGTTCGGTAGCAACCGACCGTTTTCCAGATCAACATGGCCATCCACGTCGCCCTCCATCATCGCACGCATTACACCTATGACCGTCTGGTCGGGCATGCGCCGCACCTGATCCGACTGCGCCCGGCACCGCACAGCCGGACCCCGATCCTGGCCTATTCGCTCCGCATCCAGCCCGAGGAGCACTTCATCAACTGGCAGCAGGATCCCTTTTCCAATCACGTCGCCCGCGTGGTCTTCCCCGGGAAGAGCAAGGAGCTGTTGGTCGAGGTGGATCTCATCGCGGAGATGTCGGTCTACAACCCGTTTGATTTCTTCCTCGAGGACTCCGCGAATGAATCCCCGTTCACCTACGACCCGGACCTGAAGAAGGATCTGACGTCGTTTCTCGGCTGGCCCGGGGCGGGTCCACGGTTGCTGGCCCTGATCGACCAATGGCGCGGACGAAAGATGCCGACCAACGATTTCATGGTCGCGATCAACCGTCGCATCCAGGAGGAGGTCGGGTATGTGATCCGTTTGGAGCCGGGGGTGCAAACTCCGGAGGAGACCCTGTCCTTGCGGACCGGATCGTGTCGGGACTCCGCGTGGTTGCTGGTGCAGTTGCTCCGCGGTCTGGGCTTTGCCGCACGCTTTGTGTCGGGCTACCTCATCCAGTTGAAGCCGGACGTCAAATCCCTGGACGGCCCAAGCGGTGCGGAAACCGATTTCACCGATCTCCACGCGTGGTGTGAGGTGTTTCTGCCCGGGGCCGGTTGGGTCGGGTTGGATCCGACGTCGGGTCTGCTCGCCGGTGAGGGGCACATCCCGCTGTCCTGCACCCCGGAGCCGCAGGGGGCCGCGGCGGTCAGTGGTGCGGTCGACAAGTGTGAATCGGTGTTGGTGCATGAGATGAAGGTGACCCGGATCCACGAATCGCCGCGGGTGACGAAGCCTTATACGCGGGAACAATGGGAGAAGATCGAGGTGCTCGGGCATCGCATTGACGAGGACCTGAAGGCGGGGGACGTGCGCCTGACGATGGGTGGGGAGCCGACCTTTGTTTCGATCGACGACATGGACGGGGCGGAATGGAACACGGCGGCGGTGGGGCCCACGAAGCGGAAAATGTCGGGGGAACTGATCCGGCGGTTGCGGGCGAAGTTCGGGCCCGGGGGGCTGTTGTTCCATGGGCAGGGGAAATGGTATCCGGGCGAGTCCCTGCCGCGCTGGGCGCTGGGATGTTACTGGCGCAAGGATGAGGTGCCGGTGTGGGAGGACGACGCGTTGCTGGCGGACGAGCGGAAGGATTATGGCCACGGTCCGGCCGACGCGGAACGGTTCGCCAATCGGTTCGCGGAGAATGCGGGGGTGGAGATGCGCTGGCTGATGCCGGCCTACGAGGACGTCCCATATTACCTGTGGAAGGAACGGCGGCTGCCGTCGAACGTCGACCCGCTCCAATCGAACCTGGAGAACCCGGAGGAGCGGGCCCGGTTGGCGAAGGTGTTCAGCCAGGGTTTGGGCGCGGTGGTGGGATATGTGTTGCCCTTTGGCCGCGGCAAGGCCGGGTGGCGGGGCAGTCCGTGGTTTCTGCGCGATGAGACCCTGTGGCTGATCCCGGGTGATTCGCCGATTGGATTACGATTGCCGTTGGATTCGATCCCCTGGGTTTCCGCCGGCGACTATCCCTATGTCAACTATCCGGACCCGTTGCAACCGGTGTTGCCCCTGCCCCCGAAGCCCACCGTGATGGCCTTCCAATCGGTGGAGGGAGCCGCGCCGGTGGGCGCGGGCGCGGGCGCGGACGCGGCAGGAGCCGGGTCCAGGGGTGCCGCAGTGCCGGTGCGGGTGACGCGGGCCGGTGCGGACGACGGACCGGCGGTGGCTCCGGCGCCGCAGCAATCGGCCTCATGGATCGTTCGCACGGCGGTATGCTTTGAGACGCGCGGGGGACGGTTGAATGTGTTCCTGCCGCCGGTGACGAGCCTGGAGGATTATCTGGAGATGGTCGGGATCGTGGAACAGACGGCGCGGGAACTGGGGATGCCGGTCATCGTGGAGGGCGCCCCGCCGCCGTTCGATCCGCGTTTGAACGTTTTGAAAGTGACGCCCGACCCGGGGGTGATCGAGGTGAACCTG
>JANYCC010000040.1 GCA_025360495.1 Verrucomicrobiota bacterium
AGGGCGAGGTTCCACCCGAGCCGCCGGGGAGTCCGTCGTGGGGCCAGTGCCACGATGCGCCTGTGGGGAAGGTTTCTCCAAAGTTGGTCTGGCGGAGCGCGGGCAGGGGGCGCACGTTGGCTTGGAAACACACAGAAGAAATCATGAAGACTCGCAAATGGCTCGGACGGTCCATCGGGCTGGGACTGATGGCGGCGGCTGGGGTGATGGCATTGCGGACGCCGCATGCACAGGCGGCCCGCGATGAAGGGACGGTCGAGGTGATGCGGTTGAAGCTCGGGGCGTCCCAGGAGGTTCTCAAGGGGATCGCTCTTCAGGATTTCGCCTTGGTGCGGACCAACGCGCAACGGCTGTCCCGCCTGAGCCACACCACCGGTTGGGCCGCACGCCAGGCCCCCGAATACGAACTGTTCACCGCGGAATTCCGTCGTGCGGCCGACGACTTGGTGCGGGCGGCGGAAGAGAAGAACATCGATGCCGCGACGGTGAGCTACACGCAGATGACGTTCGCCTGCGTGAGTTGCCACAAGTATATGCGCGGGGGCGGCAAGGTGGAGAAGACGGGGTGGGACGGGATTGGCAAGTGAAGGACTGAACCTCGGCTCGACGATGGGGCGGTCGTCCGTCAAGTTCCCGCCCATGTCGTTGCTGCCGTTTGGAGAACTGGCGCCTTATGCACCCCGCCGGGAAGTCCCCGCCGGGATCGATCTTGGGGATTGGGCGCAGGTTTCGCCGTTGTACGACCGTTTGGAGGCCCGCGTCGCGGAGTGCCGCACGGTCGCCGAGTTGGAGACCTGGCTGGTCGATGCCGGGGAATTGGCGGCGGCATTGGACGAGGAACGGGCGCGTCGCTACATCGCGATGACCTGCCATACCGACAGCCCGGAGGCCGAGCAGGCTTATCTGGGATTTGTCGAAAAGGTGGATCCGGAATTGAAGCCACGACAATTCGCGCTGGCAAAATTGTTCCTGAAACATCCGTTGCGCCCCCAATTGCCGGCGGATCGATATGCCGTCCTCGAACGCAACACCGCGGTGCAGGTGGAACTTTTCCGGGACGAGAATGTGCCGCTGGAAACCGAGGAGGCCCGGCTCGGGCAGCAATACCAGAAGCTCACCGGATCCCTGACCGTCCAGTTCCGGGGCGAGGAGAAGACCCTGGTGCAGATGGGACGATACCAGGAGGAGCCGGACCGGCCGTTGCGGGAGGAGGCATGGCGGTCGGTGGCGGAACGGCGCCTGGCCGAGGCCGACACCTTCGACACGATGTTTGACGGCTTGCGCGAGGTGCGCGGGAAGATTGCGGCGAATGCGGGTTTTGCGGATTACCGGGATTATGCCTTCCGGATGCGCTGCCGCTTTGATTACGGGCCGGGGGATTGCGAACGGTTTCACGATGCGATCGAGGCGGAGGTGATGCCGTTGTATCGCGAGTTGCAGGCCGCGCGGCGGAGTCGGATGGGCCTGGACCGGTTGCGTCCGTGGGACACGTCGGTGGATCCGTTGAATCGTCCCGCGCTGAGGCCCTTCACCGACACCACCCGTCTGGAGACCGGGACCCAGGAGATCTTTGAGGGGTTGGACGCGGGATTGGCGGCGGATTTCCGGTTGATGCGGGAGCGACGATTGCTGGACCTGGACAATCGCAAAGGCAAGGCCCCGGGCGGGTATCAATACACGCTGAGCGAGGCGCGGTTGCCGTTCATCTTCATGAATGCTGTCGGGCAACAGCGCGATCTGGAGACCCTGTTGCACGAGGCGGGCCATGCCTTCCATGCGCTGGCCTCGCGGGACGAGCCGCTCCACGCGTACCGGGAGGCGCCGATCGAGTTTTGCGAGGTGGCGTCGATGGCGATGGAATTGCTGGCGGCGGGACGTTTGGAAGTGTTTTACAGTGCGGACGAGGCGAAGCGGGCCCGGACCACGCATCTGGAGGGGATTGTCGGGGTGTTCCCGTGGATCGCGACCGTCGATGCCTTCCAGCACTGGGTTTATACGCATCCCGGACACAGTGCGGACGAGCGACGGGCGGCCTGGGTGCGGTTGATGGACCGGTTCGGGGGCGACGTGGACTGGACGGGATTGGAGCGGGTGCGGGCCAACTTATGGCACCGGCAATTGCACATCTTCCTTCATCCCTTTTATTACGTGGAGTACGGCATTGCGCAATTGGGAGCCCTGCAGGTGTGGGCCAACGCACGGCGGGATCCGGTGCAGGCGCTGCGGGATTATAAGGCCGGCCTGGCGCTGGGCGGGTCAAAGCCGTTGCCGGAATTGTTTGCGCGCGCCGGTTGCCGTTTTGATTTCAGCCGCGAAACCCTGAGGCCGCTGCTCGGATCCGTCCGGGATGAACTTGCCCGACTCGCATGAATCCCGAATCCCGTCCCGTCGTGGAAAAGAAGCCTGCCGAAAAAGACCCGCCGTTGGAGCGTGACGTCACGCTCGCCCTGGTCGGTTTGAACCTGTTCATCTTCCTGATCGAGCCTTCGCTGCACGATCCGGTGGCGCGGCATTGGTTTGAGGTCCGGTATTCTTTGTGGTTGCCCGGGTTGAAGGCCGGCTATTGGTGGCAGTTTCTCACCTACCAATTCCTGCACGGCGGCTGGATCCACCTGGGGGCAAACCTGGTGTTCCTCTATTCGTTGGGGCCGATCCTTGAGACGACAATGGGGCGTCGCCGGTTCCTGTTCCTCTATCTCGCGTCGGGGGCGATGGGCGGAATCCTGCAACTGGCGGGTGCGGTGTCTTCCCCGCGGATTTTCGGGCATGCGGTGGTGGGGGCTTCGGCCGGTCTGGCCGGGCTGTTGGCCGCGTTGGGATCGGTGTACGCGAAGGAAAAGATCCGGGGTTACCTGTTCTTCGTGATCCCGTTTGAGATGAAGGCGAAGTACCTGTTGCTCATCGCCGGGTTGGTCAGCGTTTTGGGATCGATCTTCCCGTTTGGCAACATCGCCCACCTGGCGCATCTGGGCGGACTACTCGGGGGCCTGTGCTGCGTCAACCTGATGAATGTCCGTCCGCTGCCCGATCTGCAGTCCGTGCCGCCCCCGGACCCGGTGCCGAACGGGTGAGCCGCGGACCTGCAGAACCGCGGAGCTGCAGAGCTGCAGAACCTCAGAACGGCAGGGGTCAGGGTTTCAGAAAGTGGCGGCCCAATCCCTCTCGTCTCCCGGAGAATAAGGGAGAAAGCCTTGGGAATGCGCCCAATCGACCGTATTATTGAGGCCCTCGAACGCCCCTGCAGCTCTGCGGCTCTGAGCCTCCGAGGTTCTGCCGCCCGGAGGGCAACGTGGTCAGATCCATATCAGTGACATATCAGATGAGACCTGAAGGCATGGCCCGACCCTCGACGCCTCAGTTGGCGGGCGTCTGGTGCGACGCGACGAGCCGGGGTGACGGCGGACAGGCCATTTTCGCCGACGACACGGATCGGCGGCGATCTCCGGGCTTGGGCTCGAAGTTGCCCGATCGGTTTTCCGCCGGGTTCCATGGCTCCATCCCCGTGGCCCATCATTCTGGGAAGGAGTCGGGACCAGATGGCCGGCGTTCATGGGGACGGGGATCGGGATGCGGTCCCGGCCGTGAGTTCGAGGCCTCTTGGCCGGCGGTTGGCGGAAGCGGTGCAGGAGATTTCGGGTCTCAGATGGAATGCGGCCGCCCATGGGGTCCGATGGTTCGGGAAAGGGGTGGAACGGACCCGCGCGAAAGCACACGTCGTCGTGGCACTGAAGGTTACAATGTCACATGTACAGATCTGACACCTTTGCTCTACTTCAGGCTCGTGGCCGAGCCGAAGAATCCGTAACAGCCTGCTGAAGGAGCCAAACGCAGTCTCCAGCCGTTGAACCGATAACTCGGATCTGGAGTCAGTGTCCCGATTGATCAGAATGCGCCCCATGAAGGCATCAGCCATTTGCCGGCTGCCAACATTAGGTTTGGGAGGCTTATTCGCCTTTGTCCTCCCGGCCGCGGATCCCGTTCAGTTTGTGGTGGCGACATACCTGGTTGATCCGCCGCCCGGCCTGGTGGCCGTGTATACACTGAGCTCACCAGAGAGCGTCGCAGAAGCGCGCAAGCGGGTGGCCGTGGAAGGTGCGACCAACGCAGGCGATTTGGGACTCACACAGGACACCTGTCCCATTTTCCGGATCGCTCCTGGAAGCGATGGGATCAACCGCGATGTCTACGCACCCGGCGAGCCCTTGTGGAATTGGCACATTGAGGAGTTGCTGGACTATGGAGCGCAAGAGAACATCTCCACGATTCCAACCCCAGCACAGTTGGATGAGATGGTGAAGGATGGCAGCTTCATGGAGCCGATGGACTGGCGGTTGAGATCGCCCTCCACCGTGATGGCGGAAATCAACCCTCCGTTCGCACTCTATACCTATTTCACCCAACCTTATAGTGACCAAATACAGCTATACTGGACTCATGATGATCCGGCGCTGGATTACCATCTGGAGTGGACCAGCTCGCTCGAAGCCCCCGACTGGCAACGCCTTGGGGATCAGGACCCGCTGGCGTCCCCAAGAGCGAGGAAGTTCTGGACCATCCTCACCCTGCCTTTTGAACGCCGCTACTTCAGGCTCGTGACCGAGCCCAAGGGTCCCTGAGCTAAGGGTCCGTAGCCGACGAAGTCATGAGGCGGATCTCGCATGGCCTGCCGGGTCCGCCTCGTGACCTCGGCGGCTACGGGGGATGCGCGTCGTGACCTCGGCGGCTACACCATCGACTGGCCGCCGCCGCCGTAGCCCTCGCCGTCGAGGTCGATCAGGATGTCGCGCGGTTCCGCCCCCTTGCTGGGGCCCACGACGCCGCGATCCTCGAGTTAGTCCACAGCGTGTCCGGGGTCGGTTCCTATTATCCTCCACTTGGCCATTGATCCCCGGACAATGCAGAATCGAGGTCTTTCGCTGGCCGCCCTGCGCTTGGATGGGGCCGTCCGGGACAGAGCGAGCAGGCCGATCTCCCGATCCGGACCTACAGCTTGTGTCCGATAATAGGAACCGACCCCTTCGCCCGACCCCTTCGCCCGAGGCCCTCATCGCCTCCACATGTTTCTCTGTTTCAATGACCCTTGGAGTCTGAAGGGCACGCGATTCATGGACTGAGCATCGCACGGTAGAACCCGGTGGCGGTATTGCTGGTACGGGGGTCTTTCCAGTCGGAAGGGCTGTCTCTAAGGATCAGTGTATCCACGGGCGTCCACTGTGGATCGGACGTCAGTTCGGCGATGCTTTCGATCCGCAAGGCCGCTCCAACCGGTCCCGAAATTTGCAGCTGCCCGGTTGAACCCGGCCTCAGGCGAAGGCGAACCACCGGGTCCGACTGAAGGATGTGTGCCTGACTCCCAATCATGAGAATGGTTTCGTCAAGGTCCAGGATGTCGGTCACGACCTGGGAGCTTGGCGTCGGATGCGGCGACCAATTCACTCCGTCTTCCGAAATACCCACCTCCCCATCGAGCCCAGCACCTACGAAAGTGCCGGCGACGAAACGAACGCCTCGAAAGTAGAATCCGTTTTGATGGGGGATTACCCAGTCTTGGCCGTTCTGCGACGTCAGCAAAATGCCGTCGCCAACGGCGACAAATCGGCCGTTGCCATAGGCGGTACCGTGGAGTCGAGCAGGATATGGCGGTAGACTTCCCACCGAAAAACCCTCCCACCGGACCGAATCGGACGACGTCACGACCAGCCCGATTCCCCGCCGATCATCCGCACCGACGACGACAAAGGATCCGTTCCCGTAGGTGACGTCCTCCAAGGTGCTGTCGGGCAGGTTGAACCCCAGCGACCAGTCGGTACCATTCGTGGACACGAGGACCTGCGCCGTCCGAACCGTCTGGTTGACATCCCACTGAGTCCCCACCGCCACGAACCGTCCTCCGCCAAACGCGATCCGACCGAGCGACTGTCCCGGGACCCGGAGGCGCGGGAACCAGTTGGTGCCATTGATCGACGTCAGGACCGTTCCCTCTTCACCCGTGCAGACGAGCAGCGATCCACTGGAAGTGATTCCCGTCAGATTTTGATCGGTCCCGGAGCGCTGGGGTGCCCAAGTCTGGCCGTCCGGCGAGGTCAGGATCATTCCCGCCTGCCCAACGACCACTCCACCGTCCTTCCAACGCGTTGCTGCGGCCATGGAACCCATCGGGCCGTGGCTGGCCTCAGTCCATTCAACCCCGTCCGCCGACCTCAGAATGTCGCCACCTTCCCCAACCGCGATCCAAACATCCTGGCCATGCGTGACACCGAACAGTTCGGCGCCGGCGTTGGAACGGCGAGTCATCCAGGTTTCCCCATTTTCCGAGGTCAGGATCACACCCTTGCCGCCGACGGCCACGAATCGTGACCCGTCGAACGCGACGGCGTTCAAGGCTTCCGTGGTTCGCGACTGGAGGTTGGAAGACCACGAATGAGGAAACTGCCCGAAGGGACGCGCGGTGGCGACGGTGCCCTGCTCTCCCACCGCCACGAATTGTCCGCTGTTGGCCGCCACACCCAGTATGCGCAGGGGCCAGTAGTCCAGGAGTTCGCCCGTGAACCATCCGCCAAGGTTAGGGAACGCGAAGGCACCCCACGCGCGGTCTCCGACGACGGCGAAGCCGGAGTCGTCGCCGGCCACGGCCCGGAGTGAGAGGGATGTGATGCGCACACTTCTCGACTGCCATTCAACCCCATTGGTCGAAACAAAGATATTCTGACGAAGAAAGTCGTCGCTTCCAACGGCCACGAACATGCCGTGACCGAAGGTGACCGCATTCAGGGTTCCACCATTGACCATCAGTCGTGAAGCCCAGCGGACGCCGTCGTTGGACTCATAAACTTGATTGTGGCTGGTGGCAG
Organism: Verrucomicrobiota bacterium; assembly: GCA_025360495.1. Classification (GTDB taxonomy): domain Bacteria; phylum Verrucomicrobiota; class Verrucomicrobiia; order Limisphaerales; family UBA9464; genus UBA6176. The sequence continues at coordinate 6,852 of JANYCC010000040.1, forward strand.
CAAAAAGGCCGTTTCCATAAGCCACTCCGGTGAAGTCAAGGGTGATGGCGGTTGACCGCTCGACCCAGTCAGTACCGTTGGTGGAAGTCACGACCGCTCCGCGGTCGCCTACCGCCAAAAACGTGCCCGATCCGAACGCTGCCGCCCGGAGGGTGCTACCTTGCGGCAACGGATTTCTCCAGTGCCAGACATCATAGACTCCGGCAAGGCCAAGGTCAGTCGCGACGACCAGGAGGAGGCAGCAGCAAAGGACGTGGGTCGGTGCGGTTTTCATTGTTTGAGGATCAGGAGAGACTCATAAAACGAAGACGGTGATGGTCGAACCGTATAGACCTCCATTGGCCAGGTAAATGAATACCTCTCAACAGCCACGGAGACCTGGGACTCAAGGTTCAATAAGGCGGTGGTAATTGGAGCGCGACTTCGGATTCAACCGAATGCTCGCCTCGCCATTGGCTGCCTGAAGTGGACCCCGTCAATGAAAGTGAGCGCTTCAATCGTCTCGCGGATTTTTGGCATGGCCTTGGGCGGCGTTTTCTTCGAGATGGTGAAGAACGGCGAATTTAATGAAGCCCGGTCCTGGCGGATGAAGTCGCCCTCCACCGTGATTGCTGAGATCAATCCTCCGTTGGCTCTTTACGCCTATCATACCCTGCCTTTCCATGACCTGACACAGTTATACTGGACCCATGATGATCCGGCCTTGGATTACCATCTGGAATGGACTGATTCTCTCGACTCCACCGACTGGAAGCGGATTGGCACGGACACGGCGTTTGCTTCCCAGAATACGGAGAGGTTCTGGACCATCGCCACTTCACCCTCTGAGCACCGCTACTTCAGGCTCGTGACCGAGCCCAAGGGTCCCTGAGCTAAGGATCCGTAGCCGACGAAGTCATGAGGCGGATCTCGCATGGCCTGCCGGGTCCGCCTCGTACCTCGGCGGCTACGGGGGATCCGCCTCGTGACCTCGGCTACGGGGGATCCGCCTCGTACCTCGGCGGCTACACCATAGACTGTCCGCCGCCGTCATAGCCCTCCCCATCGAGGTCGATCAGGATGTCGCGCGGTTCCGCCCCCTTGCTGGGGCCCACGACGCCGCGATCCTCGAGTTCGTCCATGAGCCGCGCCGCCCGGCCATAACCGAGTTTGAGCCGGCGTTGCAGCAGGGAAACGCTGGCCTTCTTCTCGGTGCGGATGACCTCGATGCACTTCAACACCAAAGCCTCGTCCGCGTCGTCCGCGGCCCCCTCGGGATCGAGGGTCATCGTGCCCATGCTGCTGGGCGCCTTTTGCAGGGCCTGATGGATCTCCATCTCATAGCTCGGCTTGCCCTGTCGCGAAATGTGGTCCACGACCGCCTCGATCTCCTGGTCCGTGATCAACGCGCCCTGCGCCCGGATCAGCCGACCCGAGCCCGGCGGCAGATAGAGCATGTCACCCTTGCCCAAAAGTTTGTCCGCGCCCATCTGGTCCAGAATGGTCCGGGAATCCACCTTGGCCGCGACTTGGAACGCGATCCGGGCCGGGATGTTCGCCTTGATCACGCCGGTGATGACATCCACCGAAGGGCGTTGGGTGGCGACAATGCAATGAATCCCGGCTGCCCGCGCCATCTGGGTGATGCGGGCGATCGCCATCTCGACATCGGCAGGGGCGACCAACATCAGGTCCGCCAACTCGTCGATGATGACCACGATATAAGAGAGTTTTTCCGGGATGACGATGTCCTCGTCCCGAGGCACCACGATCTGTTCATCGACCTCGACCGCGAACCCGTCGGCCCCGGCCTCGACCTTGTCCTTTTTCTGGGTCAGCGGCAGTTCGGGCTCGCGCGTGGGAAGGGGCTTGTCCTTGGCGCGATCATTGAACGCCTTGATGTTCCGGACTCCGACGCGGGCGAAGATCTGGTACCGCTTCTCCATCTCGTTCACGACCCAACGCAGGGCGAGGATCACCTTCTTGGGATCGGTGACGACGGGGACCACCAGGTGGGGCAGGGCGTTGTACTGCTGCAGTTCCACCACCTTCGGGTCGATCATGACGAACCGGAGTTGGTCGGGCGTGAAGCGGTAGAGCAGGGAGGCGATGATCGTGTTGATGCAGACCGATTTTCCGGACCCGGTGCTGCCGGCGATCATGACGTGGGGCATCTCCGCGAGATCGGCGATGATCGGCACGCCATAGACGTCCTTGCCGAGGGCCAGCGGGATGCGCGCCTTGGAATTGGTCCATTCGGCCGACTCCAGCAGGTCGCGCATGATGACCTTGGTCTTGATGAGGTTGGGGACCTCGACCCCGACGGAGCTCTTGCCGGGAATGGGGGCCAGGACGTTCAGGCGTTCGGCCTTGAGCGCGGCGGCGATGTTGTTGGTGAGGGCGGCGATCTTTTCGAGCTTCACCCCGGGGGCGGGATGCAATTCATACCGGGTTATGGTGGGACCCTTGGTGATGTCCCCGGGGGCCACCTCGATCCCGAATTGCGCGAGCGTCTGCACCATGAGCCGCGCGTTGGCCATCAGTTCCTCCTTGGTCTCGGTGGCCTTCACCGTGAGGTCCGGATGATGCAACAGCGCCATCGATGGCAGTTGGTAATTCCCGATCATCGGCGTGCTGGCGACGGTGATGGGCCGCGGTTTCCGGGGTTGCATCGGTCCGCGGGGACGCGGCGCCGGAACGTCGGCGAAGGCCGGCAGCGGCAACGGAAGGATCGGGTCGACGGGGATCGCGTCGCCCGCAGGCAGGTCGATGGGATTGTCGGGATCGCCTCCGGGGCCGGCTTCGGAGGGAGGCCCGGTTGGGATCGTCTCATCGGCCTCGGAGCCCGGTGCATCACCCGGTTTGGGCGCGGGTTCGCGGCCCAATATCGCGTCGGTGATTGAGCGCGGTTTGCGGATTTTCACCGCCGGGGCCGTCTCCGGGTTGGGGACGGACCCCGGTTCGCCGGCAATCTCGTCGGCCTTGATCACCTGTCCGGGTTGGAGGATCGGGTCGGTGCGCGGTTGGGGGACGGAGAGATCGCGGACCGTGGGTTCGGGGTATTGTTTACGTTCCACCGCGGGGGCTTCCGGCGCGTCTTCGGCGGCGGGTGTGGATGCGGGTTCGGGGATCGGTTTGTCGCGGCCCTTGGGCTTGGTGCGGACGGCGGCCGGGGTGGTCTCTTCGGGGGCCTGGCGGTCGAGTTCCTTCTGTTGCTTCTCGAGTTCGCGGGCCTTTTTCTTGAGTTCGGACTCGCGGGCGGCCAGGCGTTCCTCCTCGGTGCGCGGCCGCGGGGTGAGCAGGGTTCGGAGCCAGTTGACCACGTGGAAATCGGTGAGGAACAACAGGCTGATGACATAGATCACGCCGTAGAACAGGGAGGCGCCGGTGTCGTTGAAAAAGGCCTTGAAGAAATACTGGTTCAGCGACGAGCCCAGGAGGCCGCCGGCGGACAGGGACTCACCCGTCACGCCCAAGGAAGGGAGGGACGAGGAATAGAGGGCGAGGAGACCGGTGGCGGCGATGAGCAGTCCGGCGACCCCCAACAGGGCGCGCCAACCCCGGAGATAGCGGAGTGGGGCGAGGAATCCGGAGAGGCCGAAAGCCACGGCCAGGACGGGCAGGGTGTACGCGGCCGCACCGATCAGGAAGAACAACGCCGAGGCCAGGTGAGCCCCGAAAATACCCATGAAATTGTGGGTGAGCGCGTTGGGCGGGGAGGTGTTGGAGGACAGATCCCGACGGTCGTAGGTGGCCAGGGCCAGCAACAGGATGACGGCCAGCAACACCAGCGCCCAGCCGAGCAGATCGCCCAGGATCGGGCGGTTTTTTTCTGAAGAGGAATCGGCTCGTGCCACAAGTCCACTGTACGAACGGGCATTTTGGCCGGGCAAGAGGCAAAGCGGCCAAGTCCTCCCAGACTCTCCCGTTTTGGCTTTTGCCCCGGACGCCTCAAACGGGCATTATGACCCCATGTCAGGAGTCATCGCCATCGTCGGCCGGCCCAATGTGGGCAAGTCGGCGCTGTTCAATCGCATCGCCCGCCGCCGCATTGCCATCGTCCACGATCAACCGGGCGTGACCCGGGATCGGGTGACCGCCGAGGTCGAGCGGGAAGGCCGGCCGTTCACCCTGATCGACACCGGCGGCATCGGCTTGCTCCGGGGCGAGAAGGCCGACGGCGTGATCCAGAAAGCGATGCTGGAACAGGTCGACCTCGCGCTCGAGGCCGCCCACGTGATCATCCTCGTGGTCAACGTCCAGGAAGGTGTCGTGCCCCTCGATGTCGAGGTCGCCAAGAAACTCCGGGCCACGCGCAAACCGGTGCTGGTCGCGGTGAACAAGGTCGACACCGACCGGGCGACACCGGGGGTTGCCGAATTTGCCGAGCTGGGTTTTGAAAAAGTGCTCGGTGTCACGGCCATCCATGGCGAGGGGATGGACGACCTGATGGAGGAGGCGGTGCGGTTGCTGCCCCCTTGGACGGCGCCGCCTTCCCACCCGGTGGAAACCGGGGCCGAGGAAGTGCCGGTGGATCCGGATGCGCCCGTCGTCCCCCTGGCCCCCGCCATCGTCCGCCCGCTGCGGATCGCCGTCGTCGGCCGGCCCAATGTCGGGAAATCCTCCATGATCAACGCCCTCACCGGGTCCCAGCGCGTCATCGTCAGCCCGACGCCGGGCACGACGCGGGACGCGGTGGACGTCCCGTTCGAGGTGGAGACCGACGGGGTGCGGCAGGGGTATGTGTTGGTGGACACAGCGGGGGTGCGCAAGGCCCGTCGGATTGATGATTCGATCGAGTACTTCAGCGTGGAACGGACGAAGGAGGCGATCAACCGGTGCGACCTGGTGGTGTTCGTGCTGGATGCCGCGGCGGGGATTCTCGAGCAGGATAAGAAAATTGCGGACCTGATTGTGGAGGCCCGCCGCGCCTGCATCGTGGTGATGAACAAATGGGATCTGATGGCGGAACCCGTGCGCAAGGCGCGGGAGGCGGAATTGGAGGAACGGGAGAACAAGACCCGGTCGCGCGATGACCGGCGGAAGCGGTTGACCACCCTGTCGGAATTCGGCGAATGGGTGCAATCGAAGCTGTTTTTCCTCGATTACGCGCCGGTCATTTTCACCTCCGCGACCGAGGGTTTCCAATTGGAGCGCCTGATTGATGCGGTGCGCTATGTGGCGGCCCAATTGCGGCAGAGCGTGCCCACCGGGATTCTCAACCGCACCCTGCAGGATGCCATTGTGAAACGGCAACCGGTGAGCGCGCTGGGTCACCGGCTCAAGTTCTATTATGCCGTCCAGGTCCGGCACGCGCCGCCGACGTTCCGGCTTTACGTGAATCGCGATGAGATTTTCAGCGATCAATATGGCAAGTACGTCGGTGATGAGATCCGCAAATCCTTCGGCTATGAAGGCTGCCCGATCATCATTGAGACGCGGGCCCGTCCCAAGACCATCGACCCGGTGCGGAAGTTCAAACGGCGTCCGTTCGCAGCGGCCCGTTCGGAGCGTCATGGCGGACCCCGGCCGGAGGGGGTGGCTCCGAAACGCGGCACCACCCGCGGCTCCAAGCATGGGGGGCCGGCCGGTCCCGAACGCGAAGGGGCCAACGCCCCGGCGGGGGTCACCGCCGACGGTCGCCGGCCGGGACCCCGCGTGGGACCCAAAGGCGGGGCGGCACGGGGCCCGCAGCGCGAAAGGGCGAATGATCCGATGAGGGCTCCGGCGAACGTGTCCGCCCCGGGCCGTCGGCCACGCGGAAGAATGGCGTCCCAACGCCGAATCCCCCGGGCTCCGGAACGTGAAGGGGCGAACGCTCCGGCGGGCGTGACGGCCTCGGGTCGTCGGCCGGGATCCCGGGAGGGTGCGAAGGCCGGGGTTGCCCGGGGTGGGGAACGTCCGGCATTCCGCGGTCCTTCCTGGGCTGCCAAGGGGCCCAAGCGCCCGGATCCACGGGGTCCGAAAACGCCGGTGGTCCCGGGTGCGAGGCCGGTGGCTCCGCGCGGTCCCCTGCGAGGGGCCAAGCGTCCGAAGCGCGGGATGCGGCATCGGTCCTGAAGTAAGGGTGGGTTGAAATCGCGAGGCCGGCTCGTAAGTTGGGGTCGCGGATGATTTACGAACGGGATTACATGCGGGATCCGGAGCGCCACCGCATCACGGCGGCGGTGGCGCTGCTGTGGATATTGGGCGGGTGCTTTGTCGTGCAGAGCATCCTGTGGGTGTATGGCGGCACCGATCTGGTGGCACCTCTGGGCCTAAGCCTGGCGGGCGTGCTTTCGGGCAGGGTTTGGCAGTTGGTGACCTACCAATTTCTCCACGTGGTCCCGTGGCCGTTCCATGTCCTGTTCAATTGCCTCGGCCTTTATTTCTTCGGCCGTTCGGTGGAGGAACGCCTCGGGACCCGGAATTTCCTGTTGTTCTATTTCGGGGGGGCCGTCGTCGGGGGACTCTTGCAACTTGGCCTTCAGTTCGTACTGCGGGATTCCCATGCCGGGTCGGTGGTCGGGGCGTCGGCGGGTGTCTGCGCCCTGATCGCCTCCTACTGCCGGCTGTTCCAAGAACGTGAGATCTCCTTCATCCTGACTTTCCTGCCGGTGACCCTCCGGGCCAGGACGCTGCTTTGGATCCTGACCGGGCTATCGCTGTGGGGGGCACTGTTTCCCTATGACACCACCGCGCACGCGGCGCATCTGGGCGGGATTGCCGTGGGCTATTTCGGGGTCGGGGCCTTGGATCCGGAGGGTTGGCTGGCGTCCTGGCGGGAACGGCGGGTGCAACAACGGCGGGTGCAACATATCCCGGTCCGTCCCCGGCCGGAACCGATGTTGCCGCCGGAAATGGGTGGTGACTTTGTGAGCCGCGAGGTGGATCCGATTCTCGACAAGATTGCCGCCAAGGGATTCCAGAGCCTGACGGAGGCGGAAAAGCGGACCCTGGAGGCGGCGCGAAAGCGGATCAGCCGGAGGTGACCGAACGTCGGAGATCGGAGATCGGAGATCGGAGTTCGGAGATGGGAGATGGGAGATGGGAGATGGGAGATCGGTGGCTTGGCGCCATCCGTCATTGGTCATTCGTCATTGGTCATTCGCCCCCAGTCACCATTTATAGGCCACGGAGACCGAGCCAAACGCATCCCCATAGGGTTGTCCGTGGAATTCCTTGCCGCGGAAAGTGTGGGTGTAGCCGATGTCCCAACGCTGGCCGACATAGACCACGCCCACCCGGAAATCACCGACCAACGGGAATTTCCTCACCGAATGCGAGTCGTGATAGAGATTGCCGTCGAGCAACATGTTGTTGCCAAACGCCCGGCCTTCCACACCGGCCAACAGGTGGAATCCGCGGTGCGGTACCACCCCGGCGAGACGGCCGCCGCTGGCCGGGACCACGCCATCGATGCCACGCCCGCCAAAGTCATCCGGAAGGTTCCATCCCACCCGCACCTGCAGGCCGAGGCTGAGATAGGATTGGACGGTTCCGAGTTGGAAACCGGCGGAGGGGAGGAACTGGCCTCCGAAGGTGTCGGAAAACAGCCGTGAATACCGCAGGACCTTGGCGTAACGGATGCCGAGATCCGGTTCGTTGTCCAGTTGGTTGTCCCAGCCCCGGGCCCCGAAATCGTGAACGGCGTTCTGTGCGTCCCGGGCGAGCGACGCGGGACCGACAACCCCCAATTCGAGGCCCCAAGTGTCGAGAACCGGGGTGCCTCCGGAACTCAGTCCCCGCCGTTGGATGGATGGGTTCAGATACAACCAACCCGCATAGGGACGGTCGTTGGCCACCACCGTGCTGGAGTCCAGGTCAGCCGGTGTATAAATGTTTTGGGTCACGGTGATCCCGGCCCGCCAAGCCGAGGTCTCCTGACACGGCGCCGGCAACCAGCCGGCGAGACGCACCAGCCATGAATCGGTGCGGGAATCCCACCATCCCTCGGCCGACAGATACCCGAGGCGGGTTCCGTGCGTATAATGTCGGTCGATGCCGGCCACCAGGTCGTTCTCCAGCCAAGCATGGACGACCTGGCCTTCGAGCGGTGAGGGGGGGACGGCAGGGGCGGTGGGTTCGGCGGACAACACCGGTACCGCCAGGCTGGCGGTCAGGAATCCGGCCCGGCAACGGATCATGCCCGAGATTGGGGTTCGGAAACGGGTTATCCAGCGAGATGACGTGCCGCGTCGGTGGCTGACGTCCCTTCGTGGACGATCGACATCAGCGCGCGCGTCATCCCCGCGGGGTTGGCGTGCTGGATGATGTTGCGGCCGTAAACAATTCCGGCGGCACCCTGTTGGATCAGGGCTTCGGTGCGTTCGAGGATTTCCCGATCGGCCGCCTTGCCGCCGCCGCGGACCAACACTGGAAGGCCCCCGGCAATCTCGACCACGCGGTGATAAATGGAGACGTCGTCCGTCGGGTCGGCCTTGATGATGTCGGCGCCGAGTTCCACGGCCTGCCGGACCAGGGGCAGGATCTTCTCCAGATCGCCATCAACCATATAGCCGCCGGACTTGGTGTTCGCCTGGAACACCAGGGGTTCGATCATCAACGGCATCGCCATGCGGTCGCACTCCGGTTTGATCCGGAGAATGTTCTGGATGCATTGGTCGGTGACCTCGGGTTCGCCCGGGATGCGGAAGAGATTGACGACCACGCAGGTGGCATCGAGCCGGAGGGCCTGCTCGACCGGGGCCTCGATCATCCGGCTGAACAGGGCGCGGGGAAGCTGGTTGCCGTAGACGTTCGCAACATCGGTCCGGAGCACCAAGGCGGGCTTGGCCTTGCCCGGGATCGATTGGAGGTGGTGAGCCTGGCCGACGGTCAATTGGACGGCATCGGGCGCGGCGGAAACGACGGTCCGGACGGCTTGGGCCATGTTCTCGATGCCGGCGAGGAATCCGCGTTCATTGAAGAAGCCGTGATCGATGGCGACATCGAAGCAGCGGTTGGAGCGCGGATTGAAAAGGCGGTTTAGGCGGTATTGTTTCATGTCCTGACGCGCCCATTCAGGGGTAGCCGCGCCGGAAGCCAAGACGAAAGGAGATCGCAGATCGGAGATCGGAACGTCGGAGATCGGGAATCGGAGATCGGAGATCGGGCCGGGGATTCGAGATCGGCGGCCGTCTGGGCCTTGGCCATCTCTCTCCGAACTCCGAACTCCGATCTGCGATCTGCGATCTCCGAACTCCGAACTCCGAACTCCGAACTCCGATCTCCGATCTCCGAACTCCGATCTCCGAACTCCGATCTCCGATCTCCGATCTCCGATTACCCGATCTCCGGTTGAACGCGGGGCGATCCCGTTGCAAGCTTCGGCCGGGTCGCCATGCCGAAGAAGGGAAAGCCGTCACTCAAAGGCCAGTTGCTCCTCGATGGGGGCCGACTGGCGGGTTCGTATTTCAACCGCACGGTCGTGCTGGTCTGTGAACACAATGCCGAGGGGGCCTTTGGCCTCATACTGAATCGCCCGAGCGAGAACCGCCTGGAGGACGTCTTTGAGCGGGAGTTGCCGCCGCGCCTGACGGGCCAGACCCTCTACGGCGGCGGGCCGGTCCAACCGGCCGCCCTGAGCTATCTTCACAGCAGTTCGTTGATCCATTCCGCGAATGTGATGGACGAACTCGCGGTGGGGCATGACTTGGATGAGCTCGTCAGGCTGGCCGATTCGTGGACTCCGGAACGGCGGCTCCGGGTGTTCGCCGGATACGCCGGTTGGTCGCCCCGACAACTCGACGAAGAGATGCGGCGGGAGGCCTGGCTCACCCATCCGGCCAGTCGGGAGCTCATCTTCGACGTCCAGCCCGATCAACTTTGGCGGCACATCCTGCGACTGAGCAAGGATTGGCAGCACCGGCTCCTGGCGGATGCCCCGGAGGATCTCGGCGCCAATTGAGTCGGAGGACCCTCTGCCCCGAGTGAATCCTCCGCCCTCTTCCGCCGTTTATGACGGGTCTCCTCTGACACCCGAGTGGATCCTCGTATTTGCCCTCGCGGATGAGGCGCGACCGTTCCTGCGACGATGGCGGACTCTGACTGGATCAACGGCCGAACGCGTGCGCGGGCGGGAATTGCCGTCGTCGATGGCCTGCTGGAAGTGTGGCCCGGGCGAAGTCTGGACCTGTGGCATGGGACCGCGGAATGCCAGGCGGTGGCTTGAAATCGGATTGGGAACGCGCCGTCCCGGATCTCTGATCACCGCCGGGTTTGCGGGCGGATTGGATCCGAAATTGGGGCTCGGGGACGTGGTGGCATCCTCCGATCCGGGGTTCCGTCCGATCAACGGGGTGCGATCCGCGCGGATTCATTGTGCCGACCGGGTGGTGGTCACCGTTCAAGGCAAAGCCGGACTGAGGACGCAGACCGGGGCGGATGCGGTGGAAATGGAAAGCGGCGTGATCCGGGATGGGTGCCGGGAACGCGGGATCCTGGCGGCGACGGTCCGGGTGATCTCCGATGTCGCGGGTGAAGATCTGCCCTTGGATTTCGGGACTCTGTTGACGACGGACGACCGGCTGCATTTCGGAAAGTTGGCCTGGCGATTGGCCCGCTCGCCGCAGTTGGTCCCCGCCCTGATGCGGCTCCAGAAGAATGTGGCGATCGCCGGGGAACGGTTGGCGGAGGTCCTGGCGGGCCACCTCGGCAGTAGGGGACGACGGCAGGACCTTCCGAGATCCTGATCCTGCCGGGCGCATCTTCGGGTTGTGGGCCGGAGGACTACCGGGATATTGAACAACAAAGGGTGCCAAGGGTGTGATAACGCCTCCTTGGAAGGGGCCGTCTTCCAGGCCGTGCGAACGGTCCGATGGTGCATTTCCACGCCTTTCGATCTCTCAGGGACTCGGTGGGGTTTGCACCCTTGGCACCCTTTGTTGTTCAATATCCCGGGCCTGCTTCACCCAGGTTTCCAGGCTGCGCCCATCGGACGGGACCGGAATTGATGATTGGCGATTGAGGATTGTTGATTGCCAATTGGGGAATTCCCGGCACCGCCAATCACCAATCTCTAATCACCAATCCAAAATCATCAATCCTCCCGGCCTGTGTCGGAGGGGGGCGGGAGGCGGAATTGATGATCGGCGATTGAGGGCGACCCGTGCCGGGGGGATTGCGGCGGGTTCCCGGGCGGGGTATGAACCTGTCTTTCCATGAAGAAAATCGCAGCGTGGATCGCATTGTTGTTGGCCGGTCTCCCATCGGCGCTGGGCGGCAACTGGCCGCAATGGCGCGGACCGCATTTCAACGGGTTCACCGAGGCCCAGCACCTGCCGTCCGCACTCAGTCGCGACGACATTGTCTGGTCGACACCGCTTCCGGCCCGGGCCGGTGCGACCCCCGTGGTCTGGGACGACCATGTCTTCCTCAACTCTCCGGATGGCGCGGGGAACCTGGTGTTGATCGCATTGGATCGGAGGACCGGCCAGGAACGATGGCGCCGGACGGTGGGCGTCGGTGACAAGGAGAGCGGCCGCAACAACCTGTCCGCACCCTCGCCGGTGACCGACGGGAAATCGGTGATCACCCTGTTTGGCTCGGGCGACCTGATGGCGTTTGATTTCGAGGGCCGGGAGCTCTGGAAACGCAATCTGGGAAAAGATTTTGGACGGTTTGCGGTGATGTGGATCTATGGGAGTTCGCCGGTGCTTTATGAGGGGCGGCTTTATGTGCAGGTGCTCCAGCGCAATCCCATGCCGTCGGATTATCCGCTCTACGACGGCAAACCGGAACGCGAATCCTACCTGCTGTGCGTCGATCCCGCCAACGGGCATGATTTGTGGCGGCAGGTGCGGGCGACCGACTCGACGAAGGAAAGCCAGGAAGCCTATTCGACCCCGGTCCCGTACCGCGGTGCCAACGGTGACGAACTGATCGTGGTGGGCGGGGACCATGCGAGCGGTCACCGGTTGTCGGACGGGGTCGAGTTGTGGCGGGCGCGACTGTATGAGAAGCGCGACGATTGGTATCGCATCGTGGCTTCCCCGGTGACGGCGCCCGGTTTCATCTTCGCCGGAGGTCCCAAGGGTCAGCCCGTGGTGGCGCTCAAAGACGGCGGAAAAGGCGATGTGACCGCGACCCATGTGGCCTGGCGATTCACCGAAAGCCCGACCGATTGGAGCACGCCGCTGGTGATGAACGACCGGTTGTATGTGTTGGATGGCGGGAAGAAGGTGCTCTCGAAACTCAATCCGAAGACCGGGGAGAAAGAGTGGAGTGGAAAGCTGCCCGTGGGCGAGGTGATCTGGGGTTCACCGACCGGGGCGGACGGCAAGATCTATGTCCACAGCGAGGAGGGGACGATCGTGGTTTGCGATGCCGGGTCGGAATTCAAGGTGTTGGGAACGATGACCCTGGAGGGGGAGGGTCCGTGCCGGGGCAGCATCGCCGTGGCCCACGACCAACTCTTCGTCCGCACGGCCAAGAAACTCTATTGTCTGGGAACCGGCAAATGAAGTGGGGCTCCGGAAAAGAAACCAACCGCGGATGCCACGGATAACACGGATGGGGAAAAGGAATTCAACGTCCTTCAGCCATTCGTGTGTTTCGTGTGTTTCGTGGGCACATGCTTCTGATCCGTGAACCGTGAACCGTGATCCGTGGAATCCGTGAAATCCGCGGACCTCCTCCCGGGATTGAGATCAGCCCTTGAACTCGACGAAGGTCTTCGAAAGACGGCCGGCAGAGGCAGCCATCGACCACCAACCTTTTTCCTTGCTGCCGTCGTGGTTGCCCCGCAGGCGCGAACAGCAACGGTTCGTGATCACCGGCGCGCCATGGAATTCCTTCTCGGTATAAGCGTGGTAATGGCCGCTGAAAACGCCTTGCAGATTATGTTCGAGGAAGCGCCCCAGCACGTCGTCCGCATTCAATGGCGTCATCTTCACGCCTTTCCCCAGCGGGAAATGCGAGTATAAGACCGTCGGACGCCGCCGATCCAACTTCGGGAGGGTCTGGTCGAGCCAGCCCAGGGTGCGCTCCGACACCCGGGTGTCCGACGCCGCGGTGCCCTGGGTGGAATCGATCCCCACGAACTGCCAGCCGCGGTGTTCGAACCAGTAATTGCGTTGCCCGGGAAACGCCGCGTCAAAGGCCTCGGCCGTGGCGTCCGTCTTCTGGTCATGGTTGCCGATGAGCACGTGGTAAGGCCGGCCCAACCCGCCGAAAAGGTCCTTCACAGTGGCAAAACTGGCCGGCTTGGCCTCGTCGCTCAGGTCACCCAGGAGCAGCGCGAATTCGTGGTCCGGATCCGCCTTCACCTTCGCCACCACCGCGGCGAACCACGGATCGCATTCGGTGGTGGCATGGTGCAGGTCGTTGAGGATGTGGAACCGGAAGTTCGCGTCCGTGCCGGGCGCGTCGTCCGCACGCTGGCTTCCGGGCCAGGCCCCGGCGGCGAACACCGACCAAAGACCCACCCGCTGCAAGGCTGCACGACGCGTCATCATGGGGGAATTGTCGCCGGTCCCGGGCTTGGGGGAAAGGCTTGTTCAGTTCCGCCTCATACGCCGAGGGTGCCGAACAATTCCTGGTGCAATTGCGCCACACTCGCGGTGCCGGTCGTTCCCAGTTGGTGGATCACGCAGTGCGCCGCCGCCATGGCCAGTTCCATCGCCTCCGGCAACCCGGCGCCGGCCGCCAGCGCCACCGTGAGATTGGCCGTCACGGCATCGCCCGCACCCACGATGTCGATCGGACCACGGAGGGGCAGGGCAGGGCGGTGATGGACCTCACCCGCGGCCGAGGCACCCACGATGCCCCGCTCGGCGAGGGTGATGAACACCGGACGACCATTGGTCCGCGCGAGTTCGACGGCCGCGGTCTGGATGTCGGCCAGGGTTTCAACTGGGCGTCCGGCGAATTTCGCGAGTTCAGCCGCGTTCATCTTGAAGATCAACGGCGGGAAACCTCGCAGGGATCGCCGGCTGTCGGCCACCACCGGGACCTCCGGTCGTTCGGTGGCCAGCGCCCCGATCCTCGCCCGGACCAGGGCCGTGACCACGCCGGTTTCTGGAAGATCCACCTGGTCCATCAGGATGACGGCGTCGATCCGGGGGGCAAATACGTCGATCCGGGCGGTGAGCGCCTGTGCGACGGAATCCGGGGTAGGGGTCCAGTTCTTGGTGTCGAGCCGGCTCAGTTCTTCGGGGGGACGGCCGGGATGATGCACCAGGGGTTTGGAATAGGTGAAGGTATGGCGTTCGGAGGTTTGCATGAAACCGTCGGTGTGAACCCCTTCCTGGCGCCCGAGACAACGCACCAATTCCCAACCCTCGCCATCGTCCCCGGCGAAGCCCACGGGCCGGAGCGTGCCCACCCCCAAGGCAACGAGATTGTTCAGAATGGTGCCCGCCGCGCCTGGTTGGCAGCGCACCTTCACCACATTATGCACGGGCAATCCGGTCTCGATCGAAACTTCCGGTCGGGACGGATCGATGTCGAAATAGCGGTCGAGACAGAAATCCCCGACCACGGCGAGTCGCAGGCTGGGATAGCGTCCGGTGATCTGCTGGAAACGGGTGAGGGTCATGGGACGGATCAGGTCAGGTCGCGGGGACGAGCGCCTTATGGAGGTGTTGGATGAAGGCCAGGTTGTCGCATTGCACGTATTGCATGCGGCCGCCCATCCGCGAAAAACTTTTGCAAAACCTTAGATAATACGCGGGATTGCTCTTCGGGGGTTCGCCCTGGGACCAGTCCCAATTCCCGCCGTCCTGCAAGTCGACGACATAGATGGAGTGGCCCGAGACCGCCGGACGCCCGTCTTGAAAGCGCAGGTTGTGAACGCAGCTGAGGCTCTTCTCAAACACCTGCGGCGCCATGATGGCCGATCCGACCGACAGCACCACCCCGTCATCCAAGCCCTCGACCGCGCCGGCGAACCGGCGGAAGTCCTCGCCCGCCGCCCGGCCGATCACCGCGCCATTGAACATGGGGTGGCACGAGATGATATCATAGCCGATGCCGGGATGGACGGTGACCGGCACCCCCAGTCGCCAGGCTTGGGCGAGGAGGCTGGCATGTTTCCATGCGTGCTCCACCCGGTGGCGTCCGGCGGCGAGTGGGAAGCGACGCATCATCGCCAGCAGGTCGGCCACCGCGCCCCCGAGCGGATCGCCCGCGAATCGGACGAGGAGGGACTGGAGTTCGTCCGGATCCCGAAGGGTGCAGCCGTCCTCGTGGATGAAACGGCCCAATGCGCCGCCGTAACCGAGGCCCTCGAGCGCACCGGCCAGGAGTGCAAGATGGATGTTGCGCCCGGTCTCATCCCAGGTGCCGAACGTCCCGGTGGCGACATTTTCCTCCACGCTTTCCGTGGAGCGACCCAGCCAGGCGTATTCCCAGTCGTGGATGGTGCCGGCGCCATTGGTGGCGAGGTGGGTGATCCAGCCCCGGTCCATCAGGTCGGTTAGCAACAGTGCCGCGCCATTGCGCAACAGGTGGGCTCCGTACATCAGGATGACTTGGGACCCGCGGGCGCGGGCGGTGCGGATGCGATCGGCCGCGTCGCGGATCCAACCGGCGACCGGCTCCGGCACGGGCGTGGGGATCCGGTCGATCGGCACGAGGATGTCCTCGGCCCGGGTGAGGCTGCGGCGTTGGTCCAGCGGTTGGACGAGGAGACGTCCGAGATCCAGAGGGGGCATGGGGGGGTTAATGACGAATGACGAATGTCTAATGTCTAATGTCTAATGTCTAATGTCTAATGGCGGATGACTCATTCGGCGCGCGGTGTTTTTCGGAGGATGGCGGCGAAAATGAGATGGGGTTCCCTGGCTTCCTGCCAGAGGACGCGTGCCTGGGCCTTCGAAGCGGGAACCGCCCTCACCACCATACGGAGCTGGAACTTGGTTTCCCGGGCCTCCTTTTTGCAGATGCAGATGTACTTGCGGAATTCATTCCGCGAATAGGCGTCGTCCGCCTCGCAGTAGTTGGCGCCAACACTGGTTCCCGCCCCCACCAACTGATCGATCAGGCGGTTGGTCATGCGTCATTAGACATTCGTCATTAGACATTCCCCCCCCACCATCCCCTCCAGGGCGGCGGCGAGGGGACCGGTGAGCTCCGGATGACCCAGGCGCACGCCGTCGAGGCTTTCCACCGGGGCGACACCGAGCGAACTGGTCGTGAAAAAGACCGCATCGGCGCGCTGAAGATCGGTCACGGTGAGGCGTTCCTCGCGGAGGGTGAGGCCGAGGGACGGCGCGATTTCGAGCACGCAGGCCCGGGTGATTCCCGGCAGCAATCCGACGGCGGGCGGCGTGGAAAGGCGGTCGGCCGACAGGCAAAACACGTTGCCGGCCGCGGTCTCGGTGACGAAACCGTCCGTGTCCAGCAGCAGGGCCTCGTCGGCACCGGCATCCTCGGCGAAGCCACGGGCCAGGACGTTGGCGAGGCGCGAACAGTGCTTATGGCTGGCCAGCGGGTCCCCGGCGGCCATGCGCATCGGGGCTACGGCCAGACGCCATCGGGTCCTGGCAGGACCGCCCGGGGCCGGATGCCAGGTCACGACCGTTGTCGCCGGACCGGCATTGCGGGGCGAGTATCCACGGGGTCCACTCCCGCGCGAAACGGTCAGGCGCACGGTGCCGATGGAAGCCGTGTTCTTGGCGAGCACCTGATTCAAGGCGTCCGTCAGGGCCTCCTTGGAAAGGGGTTTGACCCCGAGGAATCGGGCCCCGTCGGCCAGTCGAACCCAATGGGCCTCCCAGCGGAAAGGTCGGCCGTGGCGGATCGGGACGGACTCAAACAGGGCGTCCCCGTAGAGGAATCCGCGGTCGGAAACCGGGATGACGGCCTCGGCGGAGGGAACGATCCGGCCGTTGATCCAAACCCAATCGGTGGGTGGGTATGCGTTCATTGGGGAAGCGTTCATGGGGATGCGGGTGCGGGGCTGCCCAAAGCCGCCAGGAGGCCACCCGCCTTGGCGAGCGTTTCGTCATATTCCGCCTCGGGGATGGAATCGGCGACGATGCCCGCGCCGACATGGAACCACGCCCACCGGTCCCGGACCAAGGCCGTGCGGATGGTGATGCCCAACTGGGATTCCTGGTTGAAACCCAGATAGCCGTGGCAGCCGCAGTAGGGGCCGCGGGCGACCGGTTCCAGTTCATCGATGATCTCCATGGCGCGGAGTTTCGGGGCGCCGGTGATGCTGCCCCCGGGGAAACAGGCGGACAAGGCATCCAGATGGGTGAGCGGGGGGCGCAACCGGCCGGTGACGGTCGAGACGAGATGCTGCACGTGGCTGTAGGCTTCGATCCGCATGAGTTCCGGCACCCGGACCGAGCCGAATTCGCAGACCCGCCCCAGATCGTTTCTCAGCAGGTCCGTGATCATCACCAATTCGGCCCGTTCTTTCTCACTGGCCAGGAGTTCCGCGCGCAGGCGGGCGTCCTCGGAAGCGTCCGCTGAACGCGGGCGGGTGCCCTTGATCGGACGGGTGCAAATTTCGGAGCCGCTGAGCCGGAGAAAGGATTCGGGGGAACTGGAGACCAATTCGAAGTCCCCGGCATCGATCCACGCTGCAAAGGGTGCGGGTGAAAGAGCGGCCAGACGGCGGAAGAGATCCCATCCGATGCCGGCAAAGGGCAGGTCCAGTCGTTGGGCGAGGTTTGCTTGGTAGATGTCCCCCGTGTGGATATAGGCTTGGGCGCGGCGGACCGCGGCCAGGAAGAAGGGTCGGGGCAGACTGGTGCGGATGCGGACCGGAGGTTGGGGCGGCGGGATCGGTGGGATCGGTGGGGGCGGCGATTCGAGGTGTCGGCGCCACCAGCCGATTTCTTGGCGGGCGCGTTCGGCCGAGCGGCTGCCATCGGGGGAGAAGCCGGTGGCGAGGACGCGGATGTGGCGGGAGAGATGGTCGAAAACCACGAGGCTGCCATGGAAGCCGAGGTGGCAGTCGGGGAGTTCGAGATCATTGATGGCGCGGCGTGGCAGGCGGGGTTCGAGGAACTGGTTGAGTTCATAACCCCAATATCCGAAGGCGCCGCCCCAGGGAAGGGGGAGTTCGGGATCCGGCTCGTCGGGGAGTTCAAAGCGGGCGAGCAGCGGGGCGAGCAATTGCCAGGGATTGCCGAACTGCTCGAGAACCGGGCCGTCCGGCGTGCCGGTGGTGCAGCGGGAGCCCTGGCTGCGAAACGTCAGGAAAGGTCGGGCGGACACCAACGAGAAACGCGCACCGGGGGTCTGGGAGTGCAGTAGGAAGCGGCCGCGCTCGTCGGCGAGGGCGCTGACGAGCGATTCCGGGGAGTGTGCGGAGGGGATGATTTCAGTCAGGGCGCGCATCGCGGCGGGCGGAGGGTGGGGACGGGGGTGACGGCGTCAAGTGGTCGTAAATTGCGCTGACCCGGCCAAAGCCTGCGGAAGATGGGACAAAACGAACGCTGGCGTTTGGCCGCCCGGCTGCCATTATGGTATCGCATTTTGGACCACAAGGGCTGCCCCACCTTCCGGCCACCGTCGAGTGACGGCTGGTCTTTTGTCGGATGGGTGCTGCGCGGGAGCGCTTTGCCGTTGGAGGTCCGGTTGCCCGTCCGCTGACATGCCCGCTCCTGTCGCCACCAGTCGTCTCCGGAAGATGTTCATTCCGCTCGTCCAATGGTTCGATGCCGACTACCGGTCGGACGAATTGGCGAAGCTGAAGGACCGGAAGGACAAGATCGAATGGATCCGCACGATCCCGTTCGTGATCCTGCATGGCGGTTGTCTCGGCGTGTTTTGGACCGGGTGGAGCTGGACCGCGGTCGGGGTCGCCGTGTTCCTGTACTTCGCGCGGATGTTCGCGATCACGGGCTTTTACCACCGGTATTTCTCGCACCGGACCTTCTCGACCTCGCGTCCGATGCAGATGGTGCTGGCCCTGTGGGGTGGGGCCTGCGTGCAGCGCGGGGCCTTGTGGTGGGCGTATTCGCACCGTCATCACCATCAACATTCCGACGAGGAGGTCGACAAACACTCCCCGCGGCAGCACGGGTTTCTCTGGGCCCACATCGGCTGGATCACCAGTGCCAAGAATTTTCCGACTGATTACGGGCGGGTGAAGGATCTGGCGAAATATCCGGAACTGCGGTTCCTGAACCGTTTTGACGTGTTGGTCCCGGTGGTCTTTGCGGTGTTGCTCTTCCTGTTGGGCTGGTTGTTGGAAGCCAAATGGCCGGCCCTGGGCGTGACTGGTGGGCAGATGCTGGTGTGGGGCTTTTTCATCAGCACCACGGTTTTGTTCCATGGCACGGCGTGCATCAACTCGATGGCGCACGTGTTTGGGCGCCGACGCTATGAGACCAGCGACGACAGCCGCAACAGCCTGTTGCTGTCCCTGCTGACCTTGGGCGAGGGTTGGCACAACAACCATCACCAGCACATGGGTTCCGTGCGGCAGGGCTTCTATTGGTGGGAGATCGACATCACGTACTACCTCTTGAAATTGATGTCGTTCACCGGCCTCATCTGGGATCTGCGGCCGGTGCCGTCGGATGCCTACGACGCCGCGAAAAACCGGGTGCGCCGGAAACCCTGAAGGCCAGAGCTTCAGAGCCCCGGAACCTCAGACCTCAGAGCCTCAGAACTTCGGAGCTTCTGAACCTCTGTGGCTCTGTAGCTCCGAGGTTCCGGGCTCCGGGGTTCTGAAGTGACCCGCGGGGCGCCTTTCTCCGATCCGTTTGAAACCAGCGGGGGGATCCAAGGGTCATTGGCGGGACAGAACGCCTGAATGGGTGCCCTGCGTTGACGTCAACACGGCAAAAGAACACGCTCTTCTGATCATGATATTCATCCGTCCGCTCGCTGCCATGGCGACGGCTTTGGTCATTCCCCTGTCCGCGCAGCCCCCGCAGGCCAAGCCGGTGTCGCTTGAGGATTGTCTGGCGATGGCGTTGCAACGGAACCTGGACATCCGCATCGCCCAATATTCGCCGCTCCAGGAGGCCCTGACCCTCAATTCAGCCTATTACGCCTACGATCCCAATTTCACAATGGGAGCCGCCCAGGCGTTCCGGAAATCGGAGGGATTCAACGGGGTCGGGCAGTTCAACACCGGAGGCAACGAGAGTTGGACCGAGCGGTACGACACGGGGATCAGCGGTGGGATCCCGACCGGCCTGACCTACAACATCACCGGTGCGGTCAATCGGCAGAGCGGCTTGAATTCGGCCTTTGATGCCAGCGGCAACCTGATTGAAAAGGATACGGGTTTCACCTACACGCCGTCGGTCGGCATCTCCCTGACGCAGCCCCTGTTGAAGAACCTTTGGATCGATCTGCCCCGGCTGACGATCCAACTGGAGAAGCACAATCTTCGACAGGCCGAGTCCGACGTGCAGGCCCAGATCATCCAGAGCGTCACCGATGTCGCGGTCGCGTACGCCGACCTGATTGCGACGCGGGAGAACGTGCGGGTGCAGCAAAAGGCGCTGGAACTGGCCGAGCGGTTGCAAACGGAGAACAAGAAGCGGGTCGAGGTCGGCACGATGACCCAATTGGAACTCGACGATGCCGCCGCCCAGGTGGCGCGGAGCCGGTCCGACCTGATCGCGGCGCAACAGCAGATGGCGGTCGCCCAGAACACACTGAAGCGGTTGGTCACGGACGATTTCGCCACGGTGGCCGACACGGAGTTTGAACCGACCGCGAAACTGGGGGCGATTCCGGAGACTTTCAGCCGGTTGGACAGCTGGCACAAGGGGATGACGCTGCGTCCGGACCTGCTCCGGGCCCGGCTGGATCTGGAGAAACAGAAGATCCAGCTGCGTTTCACCCGGAACCAGATGTTCCCCCAATTGGATCTCAGCGGTTCCTACGGTTACGGCGGCCAGGACACGACCCTGACGCCGTCCTTGGATGACATCGCGGTGCAGCGCAATCCGAACTTCAGCGGGGGCATCCGCCTGACGATCCCGCTTTCCAACAAACGGGCGCGCAACGACCACCAGGCGGCGAAACTGCACAACGAGCAACTGCTGCTTCGTTACAAGCAGCTGGAACAGAGCGCCATGATCGACATCGACAATGCGATCAGCACGGCCCAGAGCGCCTTGGAACTGGTGGCGGCCACCGAATCCTCCCGCCAATACTCCGACTCGGTGCTGTGGGCGGAGCAGAAGAAACTCGAGAATGGCAAGAGCACGAGCTACCAGGTCCTGCTGCGGCAGCGCGACCTGACCGTGGCGGAATCGCAGGCAATCCAGGCGAAATCGGTCTACAACAAGGCGCTCGCGCGATTGGCCCAATCGGAGGGATTCACGCTGCAGCGTTACCAGCTCAAGCTGGAGGTTCGCTGACCGGGCATTTCAGCCCCCGGCGCCGACCTGGCGGCGGATGGAATCGCAGATCAACTGATTCCATTTCTCCATCACGGCCTGGTCCGGGGCCTCGATCAACAGCCGGGCCTTGGGTTCCGTGCCGGAGTAGCGGAGCAGGACCCGTCCGCCCACCGGCTTCACTTCGGCCTCGGCGCGGGTGACCAATTCCACGACCCCATCGAGTTCTTCGAACGGACGTTTCTCCCTGACCCGGATGTTGGTCACCAGTTGGGGGTACCGTTTCCAGCAATGGGCCAGGCGTGAAAGCGGTTCACTCCGGGCCTTCATCGTGCTGAGAATCTGCAGCGCCGCGACCAATCCGTCGCCCGTCGAGCTGAAGTCACGGAAGATGAGGTGACCGCTCTGTTCGCCCCCCAGGTTCAGGTCGTCCGCCAGCATCCGGTCGATGACGTGTTTGTCGCCGACGGCCGTGCGGAGAACCGTGCCACCGGCGGTTTGCAAGGCGACATCCAAGCCGGCGTTGCTCATCACGGTGGCGACCACGGTGCGGTGTTTCAGGGTGCCATCCGCCAGCATCTGGAGGCCGCAGATGGCCAGGATGTCATCCCCATCGATCAGGTTGCCCTGTTCGTCACAGAGCATGACCCGGTCGGCGTCCCCATCGTGGGCGATCCCGAGATCGGCCCGATACTCGCGGACCCGCGCGCACAGGTGCTGGGGATGCATGGAACCGCATTCCGAGTTGATGTTGGTGCCATTGGGCTGGTTGCCGAACACGAGCAGTTCGGCCCCCAGTTCCTGCAGGACCGCCGGGGTGGATTTATAGGCGGCACCATGGGCGCAATCGACCACGATCCGCATCCCTTCCAGTGTGAACCCGCGCGGGAAACTCGCCTTGGCGTGCTCGACATACCGACCGACCGCGTCGTCCACACGGTGGGCTTTGCCGATTTCACTGGCGGTCGGCCGGATGTTTTCAATCTCACCGCTGAACACCAGTCCCTCGATCTCATCCTCGACTTCATCGGCAAGCTTATATCCGTCAGGACCGAAAAACTTGATGCCATTGTCGTCATACGGGTTATGGGAGGCGGTGATGACGATGCCGGCATCGGCCCGGAGGGAGCGGGTGACATAGGCGACCCCGGGACTGGGCAACGGGCCGATGAAAACCACATCGACACCCATCGACAGGACGCCGGAAGAAAGGGCGTTTTCGAGGAGGTAACCGGAAAGGCGCGTGTCCTTGCCAATCACAATGCGGAAGCGGACGCGATTGCGGGCCTGGGCGGCGCGGCGCTTGAAGACATGGGCCACGGCGCGGCCCAGTTTAAGGGCGGTTTCCGCGGGGACCGGTTCGATGTTGGCGCGGCCGCGGACGCCGTCCGTGCCGAAAATGCGTTTGGGTGGTTGCATGGGGATCAGGGGATCAAGGGGGGTGAAGGCCGTTGGGAATCGGAGGCTGGCAGACGCTCGATCAGCACCTCCTGTGGGGACACCGAACCGACCTGGGCGCCGGGGGCGTTCACGCGGACCGACCGGCGCATGCCGGTGGGTGCCGAGGGATCGGCGAGGTTGACGTACACTTCGACATCCTGGGGGCGGAGTCGGTTCAGGGTGTCGGGCCGGCCCCGCAGCACCACGGTCACCTCCGAGGGGCTCACCCGGAGATGCTCCAGTTGGGAGGCCAGGGTCAGCACATGGATGGGCAGGTGCTCAAAGGTCCGGGTGTTGCTGTCCGGAACGATGGGCGGACCGCCGCCGCGCTCGACACCTTGCCGGACCGTGAACCAGATGAGGATCGCGAAAAACAACGAGAGCAGCTTCTGCCACCAGTTATGCCGGAACAATTCGCGGTTGAACATGGGGGGTCAGGGATTGCGGCCGCCGGGTGAGGTCGGGCGATGGCCGGGGCGCAGCCTTGAGAGCCAATTGCGGGACTCCGACCGCCGCAACAAGACCTGGCTGAGGAACGCCCGCAGTTCCTGGACCGTGACATTGCGGACCAGTTGACCCCGGTGCGCGTAGGAAATCTGACCCGTCTCCTCGGAGACCACGACCACCACCGCATCGGTTTCCTCGGACAATCCGATGGCGGCCCGATGCCGGGTGCCCAGCGACTTGTGAAGATCCTGCCGTTGGGTGAGCGGAAAGATGCAGGCGGCCTTCAGGATGCGGTCCCCCTTGATGATCACCCCGCCGTCGTGGATGGCATTATTGGGAAAAAAGATCGCCTCCAGCATTTCCGGCGTGGCCTCGCAGTCCACCACCACGCCCGATTCCACGGCATCGGTGAGTTGGATCCCTTGCTCCAAGGCGATCAGGGCCCCGATTCGGACCGGGGCGAAACGATCGACGGTCTCACAGATGACCTCGATCTTCTCGCGCTGTTCCTGGGCGTTGTTGGCGAGGGGGAAATTGCCCAATTCAGCCAGCATCCGTCGGATTTCCGGTTGGAAGAGCACCACGATGGCGACGGCGAGAAAGGCGAAGAATTGGTTCAACAAGGCATTGAGCACCTGCAGGTCCAGCACCCGGGTGGTGAGCGTGAGGGCGAGCAACAGGGCCAGGAAGCCCGTGACGATCGGGGCCCCGCGGGTGCCGCGAAGGAAGATGAAGGCGGAATAGATCCCCACGGCGAGGATGATGATCTCCAAGGCGGGACGCCACCAATCGCGGAGGAAGGGCACCAAGCTCATGCCGCCCCCTCCCCGAGCAGGGTTTGCATCCGGAGCGCCTGCACCGTGGCGGCGACATCATGGGTGCGGACGATCCCCACCCCGTGTCGGACGGTCCAAAGCGTGCAGGCCAGGGCACCGCCCAGACGCTCGGTGACCTCGCCCCCCACCAACCGTCCGAGAAACGACTTTCGTGATACCCCGATCAGCAGGGGACGGCCCTGCCGGGACAGTCGGTCGGTCGCGCGGAGAAGTTGGAGATTATGCTCCGGCGTCTTTCCAAAACCAAAACCGGGATCCAAGACCACCTGTTCGGCCGAGACACCGGCGTTGGCGAGGGCCTTCAACCGTTCACGGAAAAAAGAATCGACCTCCGCCACAACATCGTCGTAGCGGGGGGCCTGCTGCATGGTTGCCGGGACTCCCTGCATGTGCATGCAAACATAACCCGCCCGGGTGCTCCGCAACAACTCCCACATCTCCAAACCGGCGGTTCCGGCGCGGATATCATTGATCACGTCCGCCCCGGCTGCCAGCGCCGCGGCGGCCACGACCGGTTTGTGGGTGTCCACGGACAAGGGCGCATCGGTCTGGGCCCGGAGACGTCGGAGCACCGGGATCACCCGTGACACTTCGTCGTCGGCCGTGGTCGGGGTTGCGCCTGGCCGCGTGGATTCGCCGCCGATGTCGATCAGGTCGGCCCCTTCGGACAGGAGACGCAGTGCCGATTCGGCGGCCTCGTCCGGATCCTGGAGTCGGCCACCATCGGAGAAGGAGTCCGGGGTGACATTCACCACCCCCATGACCAAGGGTCGGTGGGGAAACCGGAATTCGGTGCGGCGGAGGCGCCAGATCACGCGGGTCTATAGGTCAATAGGACTGGTTGCCGCTGGTGGCCTCCGGGGACCGCTGGATCAGTTCGATTTCGTACCCCTCGGGCGCGTCCACGAAGGCAAAGCCGCCGGTCCCGTCGGCCTTATAATGGGGGCCGTCGGAGTAGGCGAGCCCCCGTCGCGAGAGATGTTCCCGGAAACCTTCGAGGCTGGCCACCTCGAAGGCCAGATGGGTCAGGTCGGCCTGGACTTGGACCGGGCCGCTGGCGGGAAAGCTGCACAACTCGATGGTCTCCTCGCTGGCGGGGCCTTGAGGAAAACCAACTCGGAGCCGCGGGGAGACTTGTGCCGGCGGACCTCCTCCAACCCGAGGACGTCCACGTAAAAGCGGATGGAACGTTCCAGGTCGTCGACTCGGTAGCGGGTGTGCAGGAGACGGGAAACTCGCATGGGCCAGTTGATAATCCTTCGGTCCCGCGGGTGCAAACCTACGCCGCGGGATTGTAGCCGACGATTGTAGCCGACGAGGTACGAGGCGGACTCCCGACGGGCCAAGGCGGGCTCCGCCTCGTACC
>JANYCC010000045.1 GCA_025360495.1 Verrucomicrobiota bacterium
CCCACCGCGTCCATGCTGAAGGCGGTGAACAGGAAGGGCAGCAACCCGCCGATGAACAGGCCGATGACCACCTTGGGATCGGTCAGGGAAAAGTCGAAGGTGTAGGTGAGGTCGCCCCCGCCGTAGTGCGCCCGCAATTCCTCGACATAGGAGCCGAAGAGCACCAGCGCCGCCAGTCCGGCGGAGGCGATCGCATAACCCTTGGTGACCGCCTTCATGGTGTTGCCCACGGCGTCCAGTTCGTCGGTGATGCGGCGGACCTCCTCGGGCAACCCGCTCATGACGGCGATGCCGCCCGCGTTGTCGGTGATGGGGCCGAAGGCATCGAGGGAGATGATGATCCCCGCCATGGAAAGCATGCTCATGACGGCGATGGCGATCCCATAAAGGCCGGCATAATGAAAACTGAGGAGGATCGCGACGCCGATGAAGCCGACGGGCAGGGCGGTGGCATACTGTCCGACCGCCAGTCCCGCGATGATATTGGTGGCGTGGCCGGTCTCGGAGGCCTTCGCGATGTTGCGGACCGGGGCGAAGGTGGTGGAGGTGTAATAGTTGGTGATCACGACGACGACGCCGGTCATGAGCAGGCCGACGAGCGAGGCGAAATAAAGGTCCAGGGCCGAACGGGTGATCCCGGCGATGACGACGGGGGAGGGGAACAGCAACCGCGTGGCGGGCCAGAACAGGGCGGCGGAGATGAGTCCGCTGGCGCCGACCGCGCCCAGCAGGACGGCGCCCGGACGACCGCCGGTCACGTTCACGAACAGGATTCCGACCATGGCACCCAGCACGGAGATGCCGCCGAGAATGAACGGATAAACGATGGCCGCCGGATGGTCGGCGAGCGTCAACGCCCCGACCAGGACGGCGCCGACCAGGCTCACCGCATAGGTTTCGAAGACGTCCGCGGCCATGCCTGCGCAATCACCCACATTGTCCCCGACGTTGTCCGCGATGGTCGCCGGGTTCCTCGGATCGTCCTCGTCGAGGTGGATCTCGATCTTGCCCACCAGGTCGGCCCCCACGTCGGCGGCCTTGGTATAGATCCCGCCGCCCAGCCGTGCGAAAACGCTGATCAGGCTCGAGCCCAGGGCCAATCCCACCAGGCTCTTCACCGCCTGCTGGGGCCCGATTCTCCACAGGGCCACGGAGTAGAAGATCCCCACTGCCAGCAGGGCGAGGCCCACGACGAGAAGGCCGGTGACGGCGCCGCCGTTGAAGGCGACCCGCAGGGCGGCGGACCGGGACCGTGCGGCGGCCTGTGCGGTCCTCGTGTTGGCCAGCACCGCGATGCGCATCCCGATATAACCCGCCGACAGGGAACAGGCGGAGCCGATCACGAAACCAAAGGCTGTCGGCGGGTCCCGAAAGATATAAAGCAGGACGAAGATCACCGTCGCGATCGCGCCGATGGTCCGGACCTGCCGCCCCAGATAGGCTTTCGCCCCTTCCTCGATGGCGGCGGCTATTTCACACATCCGCCCATTCCCCGGGGACAATCGGATCACGGACCGGATGAGGAAAAGCGCGAAGGCCAGGGCTGCGACGGCACAAAGCATCGAAAGCCAGACACCGGATTGAAGGGTGTTGAAGGCGGGTGAGCCCATGGGAGGCTGCGTTGGAAGTGCCACCATTCTATTGGATTGTTGCCGATCTTGCAAAGGGAAAGCCGTGGTCCCTCCTGAGTGATTTTATCCGGACCCCTGGCACGCTTGGTTGTTCCAGCCCCCGCCGCATCTCGATCCTTGAATCCGTCCGGACCGGATTCCAAACTGATCCCGACACGGTGGGTGGGTCGGCAGGTTCGACCGCTCTGTCGCCGCCCCAAAGGCGTCGAATGCCGAGTCCGGTCAGTCCGTCAGCCACCCGCGCCGAACCAAGCTCATGAATCTGCCTTCCCTGTTGTTCCCGGTCCGGGTCCGGTCCTTCCATCTGCCGTTGATGGCCGCCGTGGTGGCGCTGTGGGCGGCCCCGGTGTTCGGTGCCCGCGAGGTTCCCAATTTCAACCTGCTCGACGTCGCCGGACACAACCACGAACTGCAGCGGGCCGAGGGCAAGGCCGTCGTCCTGTTCTTCACCGGCACGGGTTGCCCGATCGCCCGGAAAAGCATCCCCAAGCTCAAGTCGTTGAACCGGCGGTTTGGCAATGAAGGCGTGTCGTTCTGGATCATCAACACCTATTCGGAAGACACGGCGCACGACATTCACCGTGAACTCAATGAGCTGGGACTTCATCGGGCGACCTATCTCCTGGATCCGAAGCAGGGGGTCGCGCTGGCCCTCGGGGTCGAGCGCACGGCCGAGGTCGTGGTCATTGGAACCCAGGATTGGCGGGTCATCTATCAGGGGGCGATTGACGACCAATTGTCGGAAGGGGCGGAGCGGCCCGCGCCCCAGGCCCGTTTCTTGGAAACCGCCCTCACCGAGTTCCTGGCCGGTCATCCCGTCACCACCGCACGCACCGTGGCCCATGGGTGCCGGCTGACCTTTGCGGAGACGGCCGGTTCAGAGGGGGTTCCGTCGTATGCGACCGACGTGGCCCCGCTGCTGTTGAAGAACTGTGTGGGCTGCCATCGGGAAGGCTCCATTGGTCCTTGGGCGATGGACGGGCATGGCCGGGTGAAGAACAACGCCCGGATGATCGAGGAGGTGCTGTTGACGCGCCGCATGCCCCCGTGGGACCCGGATCCGAACCGGGGTCATTTCGCCAACGGCCACGGGTTGTCCCGCGGGGAGACCCAGATCTTGCAACGCTGGATCGCGGCGGGCGCGCCGCGCGGGGAGGGACCCGATCCGCTCGCCGCGTCCTTGCCCCCGTTGGAGGACTGGGCGCTGGGTCAGCCCGGGGCGGTGATCCGGTTGCCGGAGGTGCAGCAAATCCCGGCCACGGGAGTGCTCGAATATCGTGAGATTCCGGTGCCGTCGCCCTTCACCAACGAGGTGTGGATCGGGGCGATCGACGTGAAACCGGGCAACCGCAAGATCGTGCATCATGTGATCCTTTACGCGCGCTGGCCGGGCTGCCCCGACGACGGATCCGGAAAGGGCGTGCATCTCTGCGGATGGGCGCCCGGGTTCCGACCGATGCGGTTCCCGGAGGGAGTGGGCAAGAAATTGCCGGCGGGAGCCCAACTGACGATGGAGATGCATTACACGACCTGTGGTTCGGCCCAAACCGACCAGACGGAGCTGGCGTTCTACCTGTTGCCGGGTCCGCAGCCGCGGTTGGCGGAGACGCGACAGGCGGCGGAACTGGATCTCGACATCCCGCCCGGCAGCGACGAAGCGCGGCATTCGGCGACGTATGCCTTCGAGAGGGCGGCCACCCTTTACAGGCTGATGCCGCACATGCATAAGCGTGGAAAATGGATGCGCTTTGAACTGCTGCTTCCGGACGGGACGCGGGAAACCCTCCTGCACGTGCCCCGCTATGATTTCAAATGGCAGCTTGGCTATCAGTTGGCGGAACCGCGGCATGTGCCTGCCGGCTCGTGGTTGCTGGTGACCGGCGCCTTCGATAATTCCCCGGCCAATCCTTCGAATCCGGACGCGACCAAGCGGGTGCATTTCGGCCTGCAATCGTGGGATGAAATGTTCATCGGCTTCTTTGATGCGGCGGATGATCCGGCGCCGGCCAAGGCGGCCGGGGCATCGGCTGGCGGGCAGCCGTGACAACCGCCCGGGAACAGAAAGCCGGCGGCCTCACTCGATTCGGACGCGGTAGAAACGCGAAGTTCCAACGTCCGCCGCGTCCCGAAGCAGGAGAATCTCACCCGTGCCGGCGGCCGTATTGATCCGCTTCCACGCGGGCCGGTCGAGGACGTCCGTGCACTCCAGGACATACTGCCGCCCAGGCGTGCTCGGGAATGACGTGACGAAAATGCCCTGGGTCAGAGTCCACCCGCCGCGACGCAAGGTGATGAATTCTCCGCCGGGAATCCCATTCGTGCCGGAACAGTAATGATAGCCAGGTCCGCTCCTCGGGCTCGCTGACACTCTCCACTGTCCCGCCCCGTCATAGGTGAGGATATTCCATTGGACCCGATCACTGACGCAGCCGATCCCCTTGTCCCGGGGCAAGGCGCAATACTGGGCCATCAGCGACTCGAAAACCTCGTCCGTGGCCATCTGCTGCGCCGCCGGGATGTCCAATGCCTCGCCCCGGCCAACGGTCTGGATGACGTAGTCGGGTCCGACGACGGTCTGGCCCAGGGGAGGTGGTGACAAGGGCGCAGAGGTGCACGCGCTGCGCAGCACAGCGGTGAAATAGCCCGGGATGAAAGGGGAGTCGTGGAAGTCGCAACCGCTGGCAGCACAGACTGACCGGGGGGAATGTCCGGCGGCATCATAGGTGACGACGTTCCAATGGACCTGGTTGGTGACGCAGCCGATGCCCGTTTTCCGTGGCAACGCGCGATATCGCGGCATGAGCGACTCGAACACCGCGTCCGACACCGCCTGCCGGGCCGCGAACAAATCCGTGGGATCGCCCTCGGCAACGGTCAGGATCACATAGTCCGCCCCCACGAAGGTCTCCCCCACCGGCGCCGTGTCGACGGGGTCGGGGTGCATTCGCTCTTCAAGACGGCGGTGAAATACCCCGGGGCGGCCCCATGGGTGCCGGAACAGTAATGATAGTCAGAGCCGCTCGTAGGACCCCCTGACACTCTCATGTTTCCCACCCCGTCGTAGGTGATGATTTCCCATTGCACCCGAGCACTGACGCAGCCGACATCCTTGTTCCTGGGCAAGGCGCAGTACTGGGTCATGAGCGACTCGAACAATGAGTCGGGCATCATCTGCTGCGCCGCCGGGAAATCAAATGGATCGCCCCGGCCAACGGTCTGGATGACGTAATCCGGTCCGACGACGGTCTGGCCCACGGGCGGCGGTGACGAGGGCGCGGAGGTGCACTCGCTTCGCAACAAGGCGGCGAAATAACCCGGGATGAAAGGGGAGTCGTGGAAGTCGCAACCACTGGCGGCACAGACCGACCGGGGGGAATGCCCGGCCGCATCATACGTGACGACATTCCACTGCACCCGGTCGGTGAGGCAGCCCAAGGCCGTGTTGTGTGGCAGCGCGCCATAGCGTGGCATGAGCGACTCGAACACCGCGTCCGACACCGCCTGTCGGGCCGCCACGAAATCCGTGGGATCGCCCTCGGCTACCGTCAGGATCACATAGTCCGCCCCCGCGACGATCTGCCCCACCGGCGGCGGTGTCGACGGGGTCGGGGTGCATTCGCTCTTCAGGACGGCGGTGATGTATCCCTTGGCAGCGCCGTTGGTGCCGGAACAGTAATGATAGTCACCACCGCTCGCCGGCCCCGCTGACACGCTCCACTGTCCCGCCGCGTCGTAGGTGAGGATATTCCATTGCACCCGGTCACTGACGCAGCCAATGCCTGAGTTCCGGGGCAGGGCGCAATACAGGGTCATGAGCGACTCGAAAACCTCGTCCGTGGCCATCCGCTGCGCCGCCGGGATGTCGAGGGGATCGCCCTTGCCCACGGTCCTGATGACGTAGTCCGGTCCAACGACAGTCTGGCCCACGGGCGGCGGTGAGGATGGCGCGTCAGTGCATTCGCTACGAAGGAGTGCGGTCACAAATCCCGGGGTCTGGGGCTGGACCGATCCGGCCGCAACGATCAGTAGGATCAGCGCGAATGTGCCGGTCAACGCGCGACGGATCGGCGAGAGTGTTCCAGTTTTCATGATCAGTCCCGGTCCGTTGGCATGAGATGCCGGTCGAACCGCTTCCAACGTTTCCCAATCAATCCGCCCAAGCCTTGTTTCATGACCTGGAAGCTGCGTATTTCATATAGGGAGGTGTTGTTCAGATCATCACGGCTGTGGGACAAGACATTGCAGTTTCCATGCCACGAAAAGGACTGCCCTGTGCGGCAGGCTGCCGGGAGGGAAGCCGTTTCCCGACAATCCCCGTGAGGGAATCAGGGGGTCTTTGCCTGCAATTCCGGCCGCCGCACTTTCAGCAGCACGGGCGGTGAGGTCTGGCGTCCCACCGCCGTCTCCACCGCATGAATGGGCCGATCCAGGTTGCCCACCCACCTGGCCGCGCTGAGTTGGATATCCCGCTCGTCCTCGCCTTCGAGAAACGTGATGCCGTTGAGCCCGAGATTCTCGACGATGACCCCATGCGGAAGGTTTTCGACCTCGAACCGCACCACGCCGGTGAACCCGTTCCTTTTCACCGACAGATGAGCCGTCGCAATACCCCCGGGCATCAGGGTGATTGCGGTGAGAGAATTCGTCCCGGCGGTAATGGGTGTCAGTGACACCAACAGTTTCGCCGGTTCCTTCGACGGTGTCACTCGTCCGGGACCGTCGGTCAGCAGGATCACCGCCCGGCCGTCAACCATCGCCGAAGCCACCGCCGTCACCGCATCCCATTCGGCGTTTCCCGGCCCGTCCGGGGATTCATTATGGGAGCCATTATGGGACCCATTATCGGACTCGTGTAACTCGTCCCTCCGGGGTGGGGCGTCCCTCCGGGGTGGGGCATGCAGGGAGCCCTGGGCCTGGTCGTGTCCGGCCTCGATGACGAGCGGCGACGAGATGACCCAACCCGGCGGCAGATGGTTGAACTCGACCTCGATCGGGCCTTCAAAGCCGTCGATCCGTTCGGCTTGGACGGTGAAGCCCTGTCCGCTGCCGGCCGCCATGGTCGGGTTCTTCCCGGTGAAGGAGAGTCGGAAATCGGGCCGGGCCTCGCGCACGGTCAGCACATAGGCGAAACGGTCTCCGCCAAAACTCCGCGCATCGCCCACCCGCACCAGGAACGTTCCGTCCGCCGGTGCCGTGAAATGGATCCGCGAATCCGTGCCCAATTGCCGCAGGGGATCGTCGTCGTTTTCGCAAGGAATGTGGAACACCGGCAATCCGTTCGGCGGGCTCTTCGTCCCCGGCGGTTCCGGCACGACGATATAAGCCGGTTCGTCCAACGGATGACTCACGGCCGTGGTGTCGAAATAGGGGCGTCGCTGCCCGTTGGACGTATAAAAAACCATGTCCGAATCGGGCCCTTGGGGCATGCGGAACAGCTTCACCACCTCGCCGCCGAATTGGAGGAATTCGTTGAGTTCCATCTCCTCCCAGTTCTCGAACCGCACCCCGCTGCCGTTCGCGTCGGTGCCCCGGAACGTCACCGCCGAGTTGCGGACCGCCCGGAGTTGCACCCGCTCCACCGTCCGGCCGTCGGGCCAGAGCACCCCGATCTTGGTGTCCACCGGCGAACCGCGTTGGGCGGCTGACGTCTCGATGATATAATCCACCCCTTTGCGCGCGGTGAAGGCGAACACGTCCACATCGCCTGGAGAGCCGATCCGGCCGTTCACCGAGGCGGGCAGGGGGACCGGTTGCGCCTGTGCCGGGGTGTCGTTCGGTTCGTGCTCGACCGGTGCGGCGGAGTCGATCACCGGCAGTCTCCACTCCCGACGTGCGCGCAGGGCGGCGAGTTCCGCCGGGAGGGCCATCTCGCCGGGGTCGCCCGTCTGGAGCACCCGTCGACCGCCGTCCGGTAGGTTGAATCCGGCCAGTACCAACGTCACTTCGGCGTGGGCGGGGAGCGTAAGGGGATAAACGCCGGTCACGAAAGGCAGCACGCCGACGCTCAGCCGGTAATAATGATCAGGGGACGCCTGAAGCATCCGTTCGGTCACCCGGACCCGGTAATTGCCATCTAGCGCAAACGTGTGTGCGAGCAACGGATCATCCCCGCCGGCGGACGTTTCATTCCGGCCCAGCGGTCTGCCGGCATCGTCCAGGAGGACCAGCGCGAAATCCCCCTTCGAACCGAGGGATTTCGCGGCCAGGTCAAACACCAGTGTCTGGCCGGCTTTGGCGGAGAACTTATAATCATCGGCTTGCCCGGCTTTCTCGAACGTGTTCCAGGCCGAGACCGGGGTCGGGGGGAGCGCGTTCGTGCGGGCCAATTGCGGCAGGTCATCGACCCAGACTTTCACCCGACCCGTTTCACCCCCGGGTGTCGACACGGAGATCTCCCAGGGGCCGCGCGATTCATCGGGGTCGGGCGCGACCGTGAACGTCATGGCATCGCCAAGGATATGGGGTTGTTGCAGCAGATACGGTTTGCCGGCGCGGAACACGCTCACGACGTTGGCCCCGGCCAGGTTCTTGCCGAGCAGCGTTATTTGTGTCTCCACGCCGCGTTGCACGCCGCGGGGTTCGGGGCGTTGCAATTCCGGTTGGGGAAGCGCCGCCGCTTTCCCGTCGCCCGTGGCATAATAGCCCAACGAACCATCCAGGCGACCCACCGCCAGGGTCCGGCCTTCAGCGAGGAAAGCGAGGCCCGCCGGCCAGTCGGGTTGCGACTCCAATGCGAGCCGTTCGTCCCATTCGCCGCCCACGCCGAAGAGCTTCACCGTCCGGTCGTCCGCGGCGGATAACAGTGACTTGCCATCCGGACTGAAGCGCAATCGCAGGATGGCACCCTCATGGGCGAACTTGGCGAGAACGAGCCGGTTGGAGCCTTCCTTGCCGTCGGGGGACACCTCATAGATCCGGAGGCGGTTGTCGTTGCCACCCGTCACCAACCAATGCCCGTCCGGCGACCAGGCGAGAGCGTTCAACTCTTTCAAGGCCTGCCCCAAGGTCTCCAAGCGTTCGCCGGTGACGACATCATATAATTTGGCCGTGCGATCCGCGCCCGCGCTGGCGAGAAGTTTTCCGTCCGGCCGGAACGCCAGGTCGAAGATCGCGCCCTGTCCGGCGGCAAGGGTCCGGCGTTCGGTGCCCTCCCGGATGTTCCAGAGCCGGATGGCATAATCATAACTGCCGGTCGCGAGGGTTTGTCCGTCGGGGGAAACGGCCAGTGCATAAATGGCATCCCGATGCCCCTCGAAAACATGGACCAACGCACCGGTCCGGGTGTCCCATTGGCGGACCTCACCGGACAATCCCGGCTCCCCCGCCGCGGCGAAAAGCCATTGGTCGTCGGCCGAAAACACAAGGGCGTTCACCGCGCCGTGGGAGCCCGCGAGCGTGCGCGTCACGGTGCGGGATGCGGCGTCGAGCAGTTCCACCTCGGCGTGTCGGGCGACGGCGAGGAGCTTCAGCGTGGGTGCGAAGGCGAGGGCATGGATGCGACGGGGAGGCGTGCCTTTCGGGGTGATCCTGGGGACTTGGATTTCGGCGGCTTTGGCGGGTGTCTTGGGTGCCGGTGCGCCGGCATCGATCCAGGCTTTGAACAGCGCGATTTGGTCGGGCTTGAGCTTCTCGCGTTTGCCGGGGGGCATGAACTGATTCTTCCCGGTCTTGCCCCAGGCGCCCTCGAGGGCTTTCACGAGGAGCGAATCCGCCGACTTGCCCGGCACCACCACGACGCCGGATTCGCCGCCCTTCAACAGGTCCGCGTGGGATTCCAGAACGAGGCTGGCCTCGGGATCCTGGGCGCCATGGCATTCGACGCAATGCTGTTGGAGCAGGGGTTCGATGTCGGAGAAATCGGTGGTGCGTGCGGCAAGGGGGAGCAGGGACAGGAACGTTAGGAGAAGCGGGTGGAGCGATCCGAAAGATGCCTTGAAAAGGGAAACGGGCCGGGCGGCTCGGGCGGAGCCTCGCCCTGCCGGGTAGGGTTGAGCACCCGCGTTGTCCGTTTCGGTAGGGCGAGGCTCCGCCCGAGCCGTCTGGGAGGCAGTTCCGGGGGCAGTGTCATTATGTGTCCCCTTCAATTCATCCGGCCCCGATCCCTTCGTTTGATGGGCCTTTTGTTTGGCAAGGTAGCCTTTCACGACTCAATGGTTGAACAGGAATTCCCGGCTGCTCAGCAACGCCCAATACAGGTCCTCCATCGCCGCCCGCCTCTCTTTCGCGTCGGTCTGGACCAGCGCCACCTCCAGTTTCTCATGCTCCACTGCGGTGGGGAATCGACCCAGCGCGGACAGGCAGGCCGTCTCCACGATCTCCGCCGGGGATTTCTTCGCCGTCATTTGGCGATCGATGGTGTTGTCCGCGGCATGCAGCTTCCGGTTCAGGGTGTCACCGTTCGAGAGATGCAGCATCTGGGCGACGCTGGGTTCGGCGCTGCGTTCACATTCGCAGGTCTGGAGACGGTCGGGCCGGCCGAAACTGCGCAGGAAATAACTAGCGACATTGCTGTCGGGCAGTTGCAGCGCACGCCAACCGTCGGGATAACCATCGAACTTGGTCGCCGCGCCGGTCACCTGGCTGGTCGCGTCCAGCACCACTTCGGCCATGAGGCGCCGGGGATAATAATGGCTGTAATATCTCGTGTCGGCGGCGTTTCCCGGCACGGGCATGCTGCTGCGCTGGTAGGTGGCGCTCTGCAGGATCGCGCGCATCAGGGCCTTCAGGTCGAAGTGTTGGTCGGCCAGAAAAGTCGCCGCCGCAGCCAGCAGCGCCTCGTTGCTGGCCGGATTGGTGACCCGCAGGTCGTCCACCCGCTCGACGAGGCCGACGCCGAGGAAGTTCGCCCAGACCCGGTTGACGATCGCCTTGGAGAAATAGGGATTGTCGCGCGACACCAGCCAGTCGGCGAGGGCGGCTCGGCGATCCGCGGGCGCATCGGGGTCGAGCGGGGGGCCGTCGAGGGGACGCGGACGTTGGGGACGGCCGGTCCGGGGTTGGACGAGATCACCGGTGTTGGCCGCGACGAGGAGCCGTTCCCCGTCGGCGGGCCCATTCTTGGTGCGGACGCGGGCGAAGAGGTTGGCGAGGGCATAATAATCATCGTTGGTCCACTTCTCCATCGGATGATTATGGCACTTGGCGCAGCCGACGCTCATGCCGAGGAACGCCTGGGTCGTGGTCTCGGCCATCAGCCGGGGATCGTCGTGCAGGATGAAGAAATTGCCCGCGCCGTGTTCGAGGGTGCTGCCCTGTGCGGTGACCAATTCCCGCACCAAAACATCCCAAGGCGTCCCGGCCTCCACGTTGCCCCGGATCCAGGCGTAATAGGAGCGTGCGGCCCGCGGCGGAAGTCGGCTGGAATTCACCAGCAACAGGTCGCTCCACTTATAACTCCAATAATCGGTGAACCCGGGTGAAGCGAGGAGACCTTCGATGACGCGGTCGCGCTTGTCGGGCGCGGGATCGGCGAGGAACGCCCGCACCTCGTCCGCGGTCGGCAGGGTCCCGGTCGTGTCCAGTTGGGCGCGACGCAGGAACTCGGCGTCGGTCGCGGGCGGGCTGGGCGGCAGGTTCAACTGGCGCAACTTGGCGGTGGCCAGTTCGTCGATGAAATTGCGCGCGGGAACCCGGGCATAATCTTCCGGCGAGACACTGTTGGTATAAGGCGACGCAATGAACGAGACGGCCATGCGGCTGAGGTACCAGGCGCTGACGGGCCCTTCGCCGAATCCCTGCACGCTGACCACCCCCGCGTCATCGACGTTGGCCACCTGCGCATTCGCCGCCGTGAACTTGGCCCAACGCGTGACGTCTTCAACCCGGCCGTCACTGAACGTGGCGCGGACCGCGAGGGGTTGCGTCCCGCCCACGGCCAACGTTGCCCGGGCCGGGACCACTTCCAAGGCGGTGATCCGGGCGTCGGCATCCTTCGGGCCGGGCGCGCCCGCGGCGATCCAGTCCGAAAGCACCCGGTATTCGGGCGACCCGGTCTCGAAACGTTTGCCGCCCTTGTGGGGGACGGTGGCGGTCGACTTGAGCAACAGGAGGCTCCGGCCCGGGTCGCTGGGCACGAGGCGGCGGCCGGACGCACCGCGGGTGATGGCCAGGAAATCCGCGTCGTCATTATAACCCCGCAGGCTGAGGGTGAAACCGTTCTTGCCGGAGGCGGCCCCGTGACAGGCACCCATGTTGCAACCCATCCGGGTGAGGACCGGTTGCACATGGTTGCGGAACGACGGGTCCTGGGTGTCCTGTGCCAGTCGGACCGTGGGATCGGCCGCGGCGGTGGCGAGTGCGCACAACCCGGATGCAAGGAGACGGAAGGTCTTCATGCGAACAGTTCCCGGATGGGTTGCGTGCCGAAATCGACCAGCGGGAACGGTCGGGCCTGCGGTCCGGGCAGGTGCGTCTCGAGGTCGAGCCCGAGGCTGTGGAAGACGGTGGCGACAATTTCGCTGGGTTTCACCGGCCGTTCCGCGGGATAGGCGGCGATCTCGTCAGACTTGCCGACCACGCGTCCGCCCTTCACCCCGCCGCCGGCGAAATAGCAGGTCCAACACGCGGGCCAATGGTCGCGTCCCCCGGTGGGGTTGATCTTGGGCGTGCGACCGAACTCGGCGACGTTGGCCACCAGTGTCGCGTCGAGCATCCCACGCTGGTGAAGGTCCTCGATCAGGGCGCTATAACCCTGGTCATACATCGGGCAGACGAGATCCTTCATGCCGGCAATGCTGGTGAACGGCTTCGACCCATGGATGTCCCAGGTGATCTCGTCGAACACGGTGATGAAGGTGTTGATGGTCACGAAGCGAACGCCCCGTTCCACGAGGCGGCGGGCGAGCAGGCAGCATTGGCCGAAGCGGGTCATGCCATAGCGTTCCCGGACCTTGAGCGGTTCCTGCGAAAGATCGAACGCTTCGCGGGCTTTGTCGCTCGTCATGAGCCGGTACGCGGCGGCGAAGTTGGCGTCCATCAGCCTGGCGCTCTCGCTGGCCTCGAACAATTTCACGGAATCCTCGACCACCGCGCGGAGGTCACGGCGGCGTTGGAGGCGGGCCTCACCGATGTCCTGCGGCGGACGCAGATCGGGCACCTTGAAATCGGCCTTGGACGGATCGGCCATGAGGCTGAACGGATCATAGGCCTTGCCCAGGAAACCGGCGTCCTGGCCGTGCGGCATGCCGCCGCCGGTGTTCCCCATGGGTTCCGGCAGGATGATATTTGCCGGCAATTCGTTGCGGCGACCTTTCAGGAATTCGAGGGCGCAACCGGCATGCGGGGTGTTGTTGCCACCGGTGAACAACCGGCCGGTCTGCATCATCTGGTGCCCGGTGTCGTGGACCGCCGCCGCGGTGTGATAACAGGTGCGGACGAGGCTGAATTTGTCCGCCAGTTTCGCGTGCAAGGGCAATAGCTCGGAAATCTGGAAATCGCCCTTGGTGGAAATCGGGTTGAACGGCCCGCGGACCTCGCGTGGTGCGGCGGGTTTGAGATCGAAGAGATCCAGTTGCGAAGGCGCCCCGAGATTGAAGATGAGGATGCAGGCCTTGGTGTCGTCCCCGGCGGGTTTTCCCAGCTCTGCCGCCTGGGTTCGGAGCGCATTCAATCCCGCCAACGAGAGGCCAAAGGCACCCAGCGTGCCCACCTGCAGGAAGTCCCGCCGGGTCAGCCCGTCGCAGGTGGTGACCGATCCGCGTCCGGTGAGGTTCAGCATGGCAGGCCTTGGTGCAGGTGGTGTCTACAGCAAATGAAGCGCGGAAGGGGGAATCCGTCGATGCCCAATCTTGGGTCCATCGGTCCGTCCCCACGCTTGTAATCCCCGGCGAACCTCATCCTGATGCGATCCATGCGGCGATGGAAACGGAGTCTGATGGGATGGGGCCTGTCGGGGTTGTTGTGGGTCGGCGGTGACGGGACACCGGCGGGGGCGGCGGAGGTGCCGGTGTCGTCGCGGCCCGTGGCAGACCCGAATCCGCCGGTCGTGGACGCCCGCACTCTGGATCATAAGATGTTGATGGGTTACCAAGGTTGGTTTGCCTGTCCGGGGGATGGTTCGCCGCCCAATCGTTGGTTGCATTGGTTCCGCCGCCAGACCCCCACCGCGGTCAATGCCACCGTGGATTTCTGGCCGGACACTTCCGAATTGGACCCGGACGAACTTTTTCCGACGTCCATGACCCTGCCCGGTGGCGCACCTGCAAAACTTTATTCGGCGGCCACGCAAAAGACCGTGGTCCGACATTTCCAATGGATGCGCGAACACCAACTCGACGGGGTGATGGTGCAACGGTTCGTCTCGGAGTTGGGCGATCCGGCATTCCTCACCCTCAGGGATCGGGTCCTTTCCAATGTCCGGATCGGCGCGGAGACCCATGGCCGGGTGTTCGCCGTGATGTATGATCTTTCCGGGCAGCCGGCCGACCGACTGGTCAGCGCGTTGACCAACGACTGGAACCACCTCGCGAACACCCTGCGGATCACGGCCAGTCCGCGTTATCTTCAGCATCAGGGCAAACCGGTGGTCGCGATCTGGGGCTTCGGTTTTTCCGGTCGTTCGGACACGCCGCAGCAGGCGCGACAGGTCATCGACCATTTCAAGGCGGCGGGGCTCACGGTGATGGGCGGCGTGCCCACCCATTGGCGGACGTTGGACCAGGACGCGCAGTCGGATCCGGCCTGGGCGGCGGTGTTCCGGTCCTTTGAC
The DNA here is from genome assembly GCA_025360495.1 of Verrucomicrobiota bacterium. GTDB lineage: Bacteria > Verrucomicrobiota > Verrucomicrobiia > Limisphaerales > UBA9464 > UBA6176. The sequence goes on from JANYCC010000045.1 coordinate 14,338, forward strand.
GTCATCAGCCCGTGGTCGGTCGGGCGATACGGGGATGCCGCCGGGGCGGACAAATTCCGGCGCACCCTGATGGAACCGGACCTGGCCGATGCCACGCGGGCCGGGCGGGATTATATGCCGGTGATTTTCCCGGGGTTTTCCTGGCATCACCTGACGGGTGGTCGCCGCAACCAGATCCCGCGGCAGGGTGGCGCCTTCTATTGGCGGCAGGCTTATAATGCGGTCGGGTCGGGTTGCCGCATGATTTATGGGGCGATGTTCGACGAGGTGGACGAAGGCACCGCGATGTACAAACTCGCGCCGACGCCGGCGGAACTGCCGGACGGGGGCGACTTCGTGCCGCTCGACGTCGATGGGACGAAGCTTCCCAGCGATTGGTATCTACGGTTGGCGGACGAGGCTTCGCGGATGCTCCGGGGGGAAAAGCCAATACGGAGCGACCTCCCGATCACGCCCTGACAGGTGGGTTGACATTCCTGAGACTTTTGATC
>JANYCC010000064.1 GCA_025360495.1 Verrucomicrobiota bacterium
CCCGCCCTCCCAGGGCGGTCGCGACAGCTCCGGGGCGGCGGGTTTTCCTACCCGCCTTCCCACGATACCCAGAGGCGCCCGCCGATGGGTCCCACCGAAGAACATTGGATTCGACTTTGCGAAATCGCGCTCCGCATCATCCGATCCAATTTGGACCGTTCACGAGTGAAGACCCTGAAGATCTTTTCCGACCTGGCCGTGGATGACGACATCCGGAGGCTCCTGGAGGACGGCGTGGCGCCGCACCAGGTCATCCGACCCGCGAAACCCGCGGCGTCGGTGCTCGCCAAATCCGAACCGGATCCCGCATTGACCGAGGCGGACATCGCATTCGGGCAACCGGATGCGGCGGCGGTCCTCGTCTCCCCCCGGTTGCGTTGGATTCATCTCACCAGCGCGGGCTATACGCGGTTTGACACGCCGGGATTCCGTGCCGCCGCAGGGGAGCGGGGCCTGGCGGTCACGAACAGTTCCATGGTTTATGCGGAACCGTGCGCACAACATGTTTTGGCGTTCATGCTGGCCCATTCGCGGAGATTGCCAACGGGCTTGGGAACCCGCTGCGGCAATGGTTCGGCGGCCTGGCTCCAATTGCGGGGGACGTCCCGGTTGTTGCGCGGACAAAAGGTCGTCCTGCTGGGATTCGGCAGCATTGCCCGGCATCTGGTGGAAATGCTCCGCCCCTTTGGAATGCGGATCGTCGCGACCCGGAGAAAACCCCGCGGGGACGAGGGGATCGAGATCCTCACCGGGGAACGACTCGCAGCGGGTCTGGCCGAAGCCGACCACGTGGTGAACCTGCTGCCGGACAATCCGGATTCGGCCCATTTTGTTTCCGCAGAGCGTCTGGCCGCGATGAAGCCGGGCGCGGTTTTCTATAATATAGGACGCGGCACCACCGTGGATCAGGCGGCCTTGGCGGCGGCCCTGCGGTCCGGGCACCTGGACGCCGCCTGGCTCGATGTGACGGACCCGGAACCCCTGCCGCCGGGACATCCGTTGCTGGGCCTGCCGAACTGCTTCATCACCCCGCACACCGCGGGTGGCCACGGCAATGAGTCAGAGACCCTGGTCCGGCATTTCCTCGATAATTTCCGCCGGTTTGTCGACGGCGCACCGTTCTTGGACCAGGTCATGTGAGGAGCGGGCGCATTCCCATACGCTGCTACGGTCCGGGCTTCCCGCGCGCTGACCCCTGACCGCTGATCACTGACCCCTGACCACTGACTACTGCCCCCAATCCCCGCCCCTCACGGCCGGACCACATAGCTGACATAAGTTTCCCCCACCAGGGTCCGTGTGACCGTCTCCCCCGGCCGCGTCGAATAAGCCCCCAGACCGCGACTGGACAGACCGGCCGGCCGCAAGGCCTCGGTCCGGAAAAAGGGCGAATCACCCTCGGGCGGAAGTTGCACGTCGTGGAACGGTTGGGTCGAACAGACCGCTTTGATCAGTTCCGGCCCAAACGGCGCCTCGACCACAAACTTGAAGCCGTCGTTCGAGTCCGGGAACGCGACCTGGGCGCCGGCCCGGATGAAATCGTTGGTCTGAAACCGGTTCGGATACACGAGCGTCACACGGCCATGGGCGTCCGTATGGAACAACCGGACATGACAGTCCTTTTCCGACGACACCTGCACCCGCACCTCGCGCCCGGACTTCACCTCACGCTCGTTGAGTTGGGATCCGTCATCCGCCGCCAGCAACCGGATCATGACGGCGAAATCCCGATGTTGGATGATTTCCACGTTCATCGTGCCCGCGGCCGGTGCCGATGCGACGACCGCCACGGGGCGCGGGGTTGCGGGCACAGGGGTGACCGGGGCGACCGGGCGCTCGGGTTGCACCGGTGAGATCGACGGGACCGCTACCGGGACGACGGCCACGATCGGGGCCGCCGGATGAAACACGAGGGTGGCGGTGGGATTGCCCTCGAACTGGGGATGCTGTTGATGACCCTTGGCTTCCCGCGCCCGGCCCGCGACGGCGGATTCCAGACGGCCCATCAACTCCTTCATCGACTGGTTCGGTTCCGCCTCCACCAGACGCGCCAATTCAGTCGTGAACAGGCTGCCGACTTTGGGTCCGAGGGCCGTCTCGTCGTCCTTGCACGCCGCCAACGCCAGCAGATTCGCCTGCTCCGGTCGCGGCTTCTGGAATCCATTCTGGGGCCGCGGGGCATAGGGGAAACTCCCATCCGGCCGCGCCTTTCTCGGGTCGGTATAGAATTCCTCCTTGTCCGAATAGGGCGGCTTCCAGGTCTTTTGGATGGAGGTGTCCAGGCTGCGGGTGCCAGTCCCGGAATGGCAGCAGTCCAGGATCACGACCACCTGCGACGCCTTCACCTCCTTGATCAGCTCGGCGACCTGGTCGTCCGTGATATAAGAGTCCGGTTTGGCGCCATCGATGCCGCGGGGCACGATGATCTCGTCCTGGCCGTCTTCCTCGTCGCCGTTCTGGTCGGGCACGTGAAAGCCATGGCCGGAAAAATAGAAGATCGCGGTGTCGCCGGGTCCGCAGTTGCGCACGAGATGCTCCCGGAACGCGCGGATGATGCCGGCGGCCGTGGCGTCGGCGTTGGCGACAGTCCGGATGTTGGCGGGCGGGACGGCGAGGCTGCGGAGGAGCCGGTGCATGTTCAGCAGATCCGCGTCCAGGCAGTCCAGGTTGTTGCGGGGATCGGCATAATCACCGACGCCGGTGACGAGGGCGAAGGTGGCGGCGACCGTCGCAGGTGCTGTGAAAAGCACGGCGGCGAGAAGCGTGGGAAGGAACACGCGCATGGGGGGAGGTTGGCCGAAGCGACGTGTGGGACGCAAGGATGGGAGCAGTCCTCAACCACCCCCCACAAGGCTCAACACGACCCGGAATCCGATGGCTGGCGAAATATATCCCTCTTTCAAGCCGGTCCTCGCCCCGGAGCGGAGGTAGACTTCGGCTCCATCAGTCCACGCCGCACCGCGCACCACCCGGTCGCCCACCCCCGGCCGGAGCAGCTCCACACAGAGTTCCGCGACGTTGCCCCCCAGGTCGTGGATTCCGAGGGCGTTGGGCCTGAAACTCCCCACGGGCGCCAAAGTCGGATAACCATCGCGATAGCCGCGCAGGTCGTAGGGCGCGCCGAGCACGCTCAGCACCGTCCCTTCGGCCAGAGCGGCGGTGTCCCGGTAATTGCCCGTTTCATCGGGAGGCGGAAAAGACCCGCCCCAGGGATACTGACGCACAGACTGCGCCGCGCGGTCGGCGGGAGTGGCACCCGCCTCGTTTCCCAGCCCGACGGCCCGACTCCATTCGAGGTCGGTCGGGAGCCGGTAAGATTGGTCTTCGTCAATCCGACCGGACGCACGTTCCACCCGGGTCAACCACGCACAGAACGCCTGCGCGTCCGCCCAACTCATGGACACAACCGGCGCCCCACCAGCGTTGGGGACCCGATGACCGTTGAGATCGGGTGCCATCCAGTTCGTCCCCACACCCAAGGTCCTCCCCGCAAAAGCCGCGAAATCCTGATGTCGGGTTTCCCAGACACACATCACCAGTTTGAGCCCCGGCACCGGCACGAAAGGCATCCCGAGGCTGTTGGTCCAGGGTCTCTGCGCCGTCGCCGCCGCCGGATCGGACGATCCCGTCGCACGCACTGCCAGCCGCAAGCTGTCGAGCAACGGGGTGGAACTGGTCTGGCCAAAGTGGAATCGGGAAATGTCCCCGATCAACTGGACCCGACCGGTGGGCGACGCGGAACTCGTGGGTTCGTGCTGCCCGGCCAGGTTGATCGGACTCCGCCCGGCGAGGTTGAGAGGGATTGCCGGCCCGATCGACGGCACGGGCGGATAGAGACTCACCACTCCCAAAGTCGCCCGCCGATCCCTCCAATATTGGGCGAAAATCCGGCGGTTGCGGGGCGTGTTTTCCCGGAGCGATTCGAGTTCGGTCAGCAATTCCTCCAAGGGCGGTCCCTGCACCCGTTCCAACCCGGTCCGGACCTCGGTGAGCGTGGCCGGCGGAAACTGGTTCTCCACGTCATCGGCAATCGCCAGGGCCAGCAACCGCCGCGCGTCCTGACGTCGGGTTTCCGTTTTCAAGGCCATCTCCCGCGCGGCGTCCTGTCGTTGGCGCGCCCCCGGATGCACCGCCAACGGGATGTCGCGCGCCAACTCGCCCTCGAACCAGGGTTCCTGCACCTCGTGCTTTTGCGCCTCCACCCATTGTCGCGTCGCCCGCGTCGCGTACGCACTCGCGTCGCCCAACCGGATGAAACCATCCGCCGCATCCGCACCCGCGCCACCGCGCAAGGCCTCCAACAGGAAATGGGTGAAGACGCCCTGCTCCAATTCCGGGGCTTCCCAGCTCAACTGCCCCGCCCCGCACGACGCCAACACCGCGAATCCCTCGGAGGCCTGCAACGCCCCGCGCAAGGCGTCGTTCATCCGACCCTCCCCGCGGACGTCGCCGCCGAGGGTTTCACGGCAGGCATCCAGCAGCAGGATCCGTTTGTTCGCCTTCGCCTCCCGCAGTGTTTCCTTCACCAGTTGCAGTGAAACCCCCGTGGAACCGACGTATTTTCGCCGACCATCCGACGGCATCACATACGCCGTCCCCTTTTCCTCGAAACCGTGTGAACCAAAGCTGACCACCAACAATCCGTCGGACGCCGTGGCCAGGTTGACGGTCGCATCCAAGGCGTCCAGCAGCGTGCGGCGTTCGGCATCGCCCACGATCACACCGGCCGCCTTGAGTTGGGCGAGCGACTCCTTGCCACGCTGGGAACGGGGCTCGCCACTCAGGGCGATCCGCACCCGGGCGGCCGGCAACAACCGCAATTCCAAGGTGAAAAGGTGCGCCAAAGCGACGGCGTCATCGGGCGTGAATCGCAGATCCGCCAAACCCGAATTGCCGTCGAACCGTCCCACGCCCACGAACAATCCGGCCGACCCCCCGGCATCGAGCTTTTCCCCGGACCGTTCCGCGGCGTCAAGCGGCCGGGCAACGGCCGTGAGACCGCGGACATCGGGCGATCGCAGGACCTCATCCCGGGCGTCCGAGCGCGGGAAGCCCAATCCGGCCAGCGCCCAGACGAGCAGGAACCAACCCGGCCAACGGGGTGCGAGGAGGGCAGCGCGGGACGGGATCATCGGTTCACTTGACATCACTGAAGCCCGACCATCGATCCTGCTCGAGCTTGGCGGACTCCGCCTGCGCCCAGCGTTCGTAGGCGTCGTGTTGGGCCTGACGGCGTTTTCCCACTTCATCGGCGATGCTGCGACCGAGGGTGAACACGTCGGTCACCGAGATGACGGGGAAAAATTTGAGATCCTTGGCTGCCGGATCGGAAGCCATCTTTTCCTTGATCGCGCGGTCGGCGAACGTGTTGAACTCCACCACCGCATCCGACGCCGCCTTCCGTTTGGGGCCCAGGATGTCGTCCGAAACGGGGACCCCGGACCGGACCATTTGTTGGACATCGGCCAACCAGCCATTGACGCCGCCCCGGGCCTCTTCGTAAAGGCGTTCGCCCCCGACCAATTGGGCGCTGTTGGCGGGGAACTGGCGACGGATGGTTCGGACGTAGAACTCGGTGGCGGTCCGGGCTTGGAGCAAGTCGCCGTGGAGGGTTTGCAGGGTCTGGGCCGTGGTCTCCGGGATGGCCGGTCGCGGGGCGGCGCAACCGGTGATGACGACAGCGGCCAGCACGGCTGAAACGAGCCGGAACAGGGATCTGCAGAGCGTACCTCCCACGCGTGGAGACTGTCGCGGGCGACCCGACCGGTAAAGCGCGGAGATGGGGCGTACGCCGACGAGGTAATCAGAAAGGGATAGAAATGCGTGTTGCCCGGTGTTAAAGGGCGGACTAAACCACAAGTCCAGCGTCCGCATCTTTGTCTGTCATGCTTGAATGGAACATCCAGTCCCGCGCCCATGTCTGCCAGGTCTCCGGCCGATCCTTCGCCGCCGGGGAGACCTACCACACCGTCCTGCTCTCGGCGAAAGAGGGTTTTGAGCGGCTGGACTTGTGTTCGGCCGCATGGGCGGAACACGGGCCGGAGATCACGACACGGCCGCATTTCATCTCCCATTGGATGGGGACCTACGAACCGCCGCCCGCCGTCCCGCCCGAGGCCATCCGGAAAGATGACGCGGAATCGTTGCTGCGGGCATTGCTGGAGCGGCAGGACGAACGCCATGCCCCGGCAGCGTTCATCCTGGCGGTGATGCTCGAGCGCAAACGGTTGCTGAAGGTGAAGAGCCAGGTGCGTGAGAACGGGCGCCGGGTGATCGTATACGAACAACCGCGGACGGGCGACGTATTCGCCATCGCGGATCCCGATCTCCAACTGGCGCAGTTGGAAGAAGTCCAGCGGGACGTGGGTCACCTGTTGGCCCACGGGCTTCCGCCGGACAATGTGGAAACGCCGCGGGCACCCGAAACGATGGACGCCGGCCCCCAAGAGGAGCCCTTCAATTCCCCGAGCGAACTCACCACCCTGGCACCAGCCTGAGGTGCCGATTGCAGAAGGCCGCGGCGCCGGCGCCGAGGCTTTCCGCCATCGGCAGCGGACGGCCCCCACGAACATGCCCACCCTAGCCGAATTGGAGGCGGAGCTCGGCTACCGCTTCCGTGACCTGGCGCTGCTGCGTCTGGCGGTCACGCACCCGTCCCTCGCCCACGAACTGGGCGGCGGGCAACAACACAACCAACGCTTGGAATTCCTGGGCGATGCGGTGCTCCAACTGGCCATCACCACGCGTTTGTATCAGCAATTTCCGGAACTCGGCGAAGGCCCACTGACCCAGGCCCGGGCCCAATTGGTCAACCGTTCCACCCTCGCCACCCACGGGCGCCGACTCGATCTCGGCTCCCATCTGGTCCTCAGCCGGGGCGAGGAAACCAGTGGCGGTCGCACCCGGGGATCGACCATCGCCGACACCTTCGAGGCCGTGGTGGGCGCGGTGTTCCTCGATTCGGATTACGCCACGGTGCGCGACCTGGTCTTGCGGATCTGCCGGGATTCATTGGGGGAATTGGAATCCCTGCCCAGCCTCGCCAATCCCAAGGGGGAGTTGCAGGAACGCCTCCAAGCCAAGTCCCCCGAACCCCCCCATTACGAACTCAAGTCCAGTTGCGGTCCCGACCATAACCGGAGCTTTGAGTGCGCGGTTTATCATCACGGGGTCGAACTCGGACGCGGCAGCGGTCGGAGCAAGAAGTCCGCGGAGAGCGCCGCCGCCTTCGCCGCCTTGGAAAAACTCCGCACCGAAGCGACCTCGGACGAAGCGACCAACGCGTCATGACCGGCGGGCTCCTTGACGCTCCCCGCACCGGCCCCTAGCCTGCGGCGCGTTTCACGCCTCACGCGCATGTATAATTTCTCCATCCCGTACGTCATCGAACAAACCGGCCGCGGCGAGCGGGGCTATGACCTCTACTCACGGCTTCTCGTCGACCGCATCGTCTTTCTGGGCACGCCGGTGGACGACATGGTCGCCAACGTGATCCTCGCGCAGTTCCTGTTCCTGCAGATGACCGACCCGAAGAAGGACATCCACTTCTACATCAACTCGCCCGGCGGGAGCGTGACGGCGGGCCTGGCCATCTACGACACGATGCAATGGCTGAGTTGTGACATCAACACGTACTGCATCGGGCAGGCCGCCAGCATGGGCGCGGTGTTGCTGGCCGGCGGGACGCGGGGAAAACGCTTCGCCCTGCCCAACGCCCGGATCATGATCCACCAACCTTGGGGCGGTGCCCAAGGCCAGGCTTCCGACATTAGCATCCAAGCCCGGGAAATCCTCCGGCTGCGCGACCGCCTCAACGAGATTCTCGCTCTGCATTGCCAGCGTCCGGTCGACCAGATCGTCCGGGACACCGACCGCGATAATTTTCTCAGTGCCGAGGAGGCGAAAGCCTTCGGGTTGGTCGATGAGGTGGTCCGCAGCCGTCGGGAGGTGCCGTCGCTGGCGACCTTGCCGTCCGTGCCCCCGCCCCCGTCGTCCCCGCCGTCCCCGCCGTCGAACCAGCCGGCCTGAGGTGGCCGGGCGGGAACGACCCGTAACCGGTACTTGAGCCGGGCGGGTTTCACTGCGATATTGAGGTTCAGGATACACCATGGCCCGCGCCACCCAGATCACATTGTGCAGCTTTTGCGGCAAATCAAAGGCTGAGGTCAAGAAGCTGATTGCCGGTCCCGGGGTGTTCATCTGCGACGGCTGCGTGACCGTGTGCAAGGGGGTTCTCGACAAGGAATTCTCGCAGGAATCGCAGCGCCAATTGCGCACCCTCACGGTTCCCAAGCCCGCCGACATCAAGGCCCATCTCGACCAGTTTGTGATCGGGCAGGAGGACGCCAAGAAGACCCTCAGCGTCGCCGTTTACAACCACTACAAGCGGATCCTGAACAACGGACCCGAGGTCGCTGCGGACCCGAATGCGGTCGACATCGAAAAGAGCAACATCCTCCTGCTCGGCCCGACGGGGTCCGGCAAGACCCTGCTCGCCCGCACGCTGGCCCGGTTGCTGGACGTCCCGTTTGCCATCGCCGATGCCACGTCGATCACCGAAGCGGGCTACGTGGGTGAGGACGTCGAAACCATCATCCTCCGCTTGCTCCAAAATGCCGATTTCGACGTCAAACGGGCCCAGGTCGGGATCGTTTACATCGATGAAATCGACAAGATCGCCCGCAAAACGGAGAATGTGTCGATCACCCGGGATGTTTCCGGCGAAGGGGTCCAGCAGGGGTTGTTGAAAATACTGGAGGGGACCCTCTGCAACGTTCCGCCGCAGGGGGGGAGGAAGCACCCGCAACAGGAATACATCAAGGTGGACACGACCCATGTGCTGTTCATCTGCGGCGGTGCCTTCGTGGGATTGGACCGGGTGATCCAACGTCGGCTGGGTCATCGGGTATTGGGTTTTGGTGCTGCCGACGCGGCCGCCCGCCTGCCCGAAGCCGCGGCGGGCCAGTTGTTGCAGCGCGTCGAGCCGGAGGACCTGCTGACGTACGGATTCATCCCGGAGTTCATCGGGCGGTTGCCGGTGGTGTCGGTGCTGGCCGAACTGACGGAACCGCAGTTGATCCGGATCCTGACGGAGCCACGGAATGCCTTGGTGAAACAGTTCGCCAAGCTGTTGTCGTACGACGGTGCGGAACTGACGTTCACACCGGACGCGATCCAGGAATTGGCGGCGCGGGCACTGGAGAAAGGGACGGGGGCGCGGGCGTTGCGGGCGATGATGGAGCGGTTGATGCGGGACGTGATGTTCGAGATCCCGGGATCGGATGACATTGCCGGGGTGACGGTGAACCGGGCGGTGGTGTTGGGGGAGTCGGCACCGTTGGTTCGTCGCAAGGCACGGCAAGTGGCGGCGTAAGAACCGGAATACGGGAATAAGGAATTGACTCCCCACGATTTTTCAGGCACTCAAGGTCCGTTGGTTGGAGCACCGGAACAGCTTATGAATCCTCTGAAGAAATACGCCGTCGTCCTCGCGGCCCTCACTTTCGTCGCTTCAGCTTCCCACGTGGTTGCCGCGTCGGCGGAGACCGAGACCGCCGGCCGCCAAGTTGCCGCCGCCAAGGCCGTGGAAGCGCCTGCCGTCGCCGTAAAACTGGTCAACGACGCCAGCAAGGAAGCCAAGAACGACATCGCCAGCGCCGTGGTCGCCTCCGGTCTCCGGAAGCATCCCGCCGCGATCGCGTCGATCCTTTCGAGCGTGCTGAAGGCAGCACCGGAAACAACCGAAGCGGTCATCAATTCCGCGCTCGATGTGCTTCCGGATTCGTCCATCACGATCGTCCGGGTGGGTTCCCAAGCGGTTCCCTCCAAGGCCGACCTGATTCTCGCCATCGCTTCCAAGCGCGTTCCGGGCAAACGGATCGCGATGGAACGGGAAGTCGCCACTCTCCGCGGCCATCGCGTGGTCGCCGCGACGGCTCCCGCCGGGGCCGCCCTCGGTGGCGGCATCGTCACCCAGGATCCCAACCCGGGCGGTCCGCCTCCGCTTCAGCTCAATGCCTACGCCGGAGCGGACCCCGGCCGGCCTTGATCCGATGATTTTCCCGACGGCCTGTCCTCGCTGAGGACAGGCCGTTTTGCTTTCTCGGTGGGTCAATCCGCCCGCCCTCCGGCTCGGCCCGGGCCTTCAAAACCTTTTGAACACCGCCGTTCACGCCCCCACGCCGAGCCATGTCCAAGGGCTTGAAGAACACACCGCCGGCACGCACCGTTGCCCGTCGCATCCTACGATGGGCCCTTGCCTTGCTCCTTTTTCCCCTGTGCATCGCCCTGTCCTGGACCATCGCGGACCTGATCGCCGCCACCGGTTCCGTGGTCCACTTCTGGGTGCCCTTCCTCGCCGGGGCGGTTTGCTGGGCGATTGTGTTCCTGAGTCTCCCCAAACCCATGTGGCTTTATGTCGTCGGCCACGAACTCACCCACGCGCTCTGGGCGGTCGCGTTCGGGGGTCGGGTGAAAGCCTTCCGAGCCACGCCCCGCGGCGGACATGTGGTGCTGACCAAATCCAATGCGTTCATCGTATTGGCCCCGTATTTTTTCCCACTCTACGCCTTCCTTTGGACCCTCCTGTTCCTCGGTGCGGGGATTTGGCTCGACACCCAGCGCGTGCTTCTCGGTTTCCATTTCGGACTGGGCGCCGCCTACGCCTTCCATCTCTCCCTCACGGCCCATGTGCTGCGGGTCGATCAACCCGATCTGCGGGGCGAAGGATGGCTCTTCTCAGGCATTCTCATCTGGTTCACCCACGGACTCCTGCTGCTCCTGTCGATCCCCTTGCTCACTCATCGGGTGGGGTTGATGACGTCTTTAAGCTGGTGGTTCGACCGGATTGCCCGTGTGCTGGGGACCGTCTCCCGGTGGTGACCGCCACAACCGGCACGTTTCCGACTCCCGGACAACGAATTCCGGTTGAATATTCCCCCTCCATCCCGCGAAATCCTCGCACTTAACCGTCCCGTATGAACCTCGGTGACATCCTGACTCCGCAACAGATAACGGCCGACCTCAAGGCGGCCAATCGTTGGGAAGCCATCGACGAATTGATCGACAGTCTGGTCAGGGCCGGACGGGTCAAACCGGAACATCGCGACTCCGTCATCGCCGCGGTCAAGAAACGCGAGACGTCGATGAGCACCGGGATCGGTTTCGGCATCGGCATCCCCCACGCCTCGACCGACCTCGTCACCGAAGTCACCGCCGCTTTCGCACGGTCCCGCGGCGGTGTCGACTTTGATGCCCTCGACAGCCAGGCGGTCCATCTGGTGACCCTCCTGCTGGTGCCCCAAGGACAGTTCCAGAAACATCTTCACACTCTGGCGGCCATCGCCAAGGTCCTCCGTCGGGATGATTTCCTGAAAGCCCTGGATTCCGCTCCGGATTCGGAAGCGATCCTCCGCGTCATCCGCGAATACTCCGGGCTCCGCTGAGCCGCCCCGTCCCGCGCCTTCCGGGGTCCTTCTCCCGGGGCGCTTCCTTCCCATGTTCCATTCCCTGCTCGAAGAACGCCTGCAACGCGCCGTCCAAGCCGTCCGACCCGATGCCGCCGTCGGCCAGGTGCAGGTCCGTCCGGCGACCGACCCGAAATTCGGCGATTACCAATGCGACGCGCTGATGAGCCTCGCGCGCGAATGCCGCATGAATCCCCGCCAATTGGCCACCGACGTGGTCGCCCGGCTGGAGATCGCGGATCTTTGCAGCCCGGTGGAGATCGCGGGTCCCGGATTCCTCAATTTCCGGATTCTTCCCTCCGCCCTCGCCACCGTCCTCCAGTCCGCTCTCCACGGGGAGCACCTTTTCTTCCTGCCCGCCCGCGCGCCCCGGACCGTGGTCATCGACTTCAGTTCACCCAACGTCGCCAAGGCGATGCACATCGGGCATATCCGCTCGACCGCCCTGGGCGATAGCCTGGCGCGGACCCTGCGACTGCTCGGGCACCGGGTGATCACCGACAATCATATCGGCGATTGGGGCACACAATTCGGGCTGTTGCTGGTCGGATGGAAAACCCTGCTCGATCCGGTGGCCTTGGAACGGGACCCGATTCCCGAACTGGAACGGATTTACAAGGCGGTCAGTGCCCGGTCCAAGGAGGATCCCGCGACCCTGGAACAAGCCCGCGCCGAACTGGTGCGACTGCAGGCCGGTGACCCCGAAAACCTTGGCATCTGGCAGGAGATGATCCGGCTATCGCGGGTGCAGTTCGACTCCATGTACACCCGTCTGGGTGTGGAGTTTGATCAGACCTTGGGCGAAAGCTTTTATAACCCTTGGATGCGCGGCGTGGTCGATGCCTTGGTGACCCAAGGCGTCGCCCGCGAGAGTGCCGGAGCCTATGCGGTGTTTTCCGATCACACGGTTCCGCCCAAGGACGACCCGTTTCTGATCCAACGTGACGGCGAATGGCAGGATAATCCGGTGCTGGTGCAGAAATCCGATGGCGCCTTCAACTACGCCACGACCGATTTGGCGACACTGGATTATCGACTCCGGACTTGGTCCCCCGCGGAAATCGTCTACGTGACCGATGGTCGGCAGCAATTGCACTTCCGCCAGGTCTTCGCTGCGTTTCGACGCTGGCAACCGGAAGCCGCCGCCCGGGTGAAACTGGTCCATGTGTGGTTCGGATCGATCCTGGGCGAAAACGGCAAACCCATCCAAACCCGGTCGGGTCAATCGGACAAGCTGGCCGACGTGCTCGACGAGGCCGAGGAACGGGCGCTGCAGGTGGTGCGGGAAAAGCGACCCGATCTCGCACCTGCCGAGCAGTCCGAAATTGCGCGGGTGGTCGGGTTGGGCGCGGTCAAGTATCAGGACCTGTTGCCGAACCGGCAGAGCGACTACGTGTTTTCGTGGGACAAGATGCTCGCCTTGCAAGGCAACACCGCGCCCTACCTCCAATATCAATACACCCGTGCTGCCAAGGTGGTCCGGGACGGTGGGTTCTCCCCCGGACCCGACTCAACGGTCGCGCCCACGGAACGCAGCGAAGTGGCGCTGGCCCGGCATCTGGTCAATTTCGGCGCCGTCCTCGTCACCGTGGGCGCGGAATACCGTCCCAATTATCTCTGTAATTATCTCTTCGAACTGGCCGGGTTCTTCTCCAGTTTTTATGAGGCCTGCCCGGTGTTGAAATCCGAAGGCCCGCTCCGGGATTCCCGATTGGCGCTGTGCGAACTGACGGCGCGGGTGCTGAAACAGGGCTTGAACTGCCTCGGCATCGAGGTCACCGAACGGATGTGACGGGCGGGGAATGACGAATGACGAATGACGTAATACGTAATACGCATCACGTGACTCGTGATCAGCTGAGGCCCTCGAGTTCCCCGGTGCTGTCGGCGAATTTGTCGAGTGCGACCCCGGTGCGTCGTAACAAGGCCAGATGCAGGTTGGCCAGGGGCGTCTTCTCCGGGAAGACCAGATGCCGGCCGGGCGTCACCGTTCCACCGCCCCGCCCCGCCAGCACCAAGGGCAGATTGACCGGACTGTGCGCGTTACCGTCCCTCATTCCCGCCCCGCACAGGATCAGGCTGTGATCCAGGAGCGTCCCCTCGCCTTCTCGGATGCCTTTGAGCCGGTCCAGGAAATAGGCGAACTGCTCTTGGTGCCAGCGGTTGATCCGGAGATACATCTCCAACTTCTCCGCCTTGTTTTCGTGGTGGCTGATCTCGTGGAAACCGCCCGACACCCCGTCCAGAAACGTGAAATCGCGCCCACTCACCGAGTTGCCGAACATGAAGGTGCCGACCCGGGTGGAGTCGGTCCAAAATGACAGGGCCAGGATGTCCAGCATCAGTCGCACATGCTCCGTGTGTTGGATGCCCCGCTCACTCGAGCGACCCGGATCCTTGAACGGATCAAACCCGTCCACCCGCTTTCCCGTCCTTTCGATTTCCGCCAACGCCAGGGGATCCGCCAGGTACTCCCCCCGTTTGCGTCGGGTCTCAAAATCGATCCGCTTCTCCACCGCCCGCACCGATTCAAAATATTCGTCGAGCTTCCGGCGATCGGCCGAACCCAATTGCCGTTGCAGGCTTCGCGCATCCTCCGCCACGGCGTCCAAAACACTCTGGTCATGACCCAGCGCCTCGGGACGATTCACCGCCCCCGACCGGAACAGGCGGTCGAACGCCAGCTTCGGGTGGATCTCCTTCGCGAGCGGTGCGGTCGGTGTCGCCCAGGAAATGTGCGCTCCATAAAGCTGCGTGAATCCGACATTCGTATCCACCCCGGTCGAGGTCGGCTCGATGCCCAGTTCCAGGGACGGCAGCACGGTGAAGTGACCGATCCGCTGGGCGATCATCTGGTCCATCGACGTGTTACCGGAGCAGATGTTGCTCCCGGTGGTCCGCGTGATGGTGGTGCTCGTCAACCAACCGCCGGTCTTCACATAATGACCGTCGCCGGTGTTGCTGGCCACGTTCCACAGGTTGGTCGGGATGATGAGATCGTCCCGATGCCGTGCCAGCGGGGTCAGGATGGGTGACAGCTCAAAACTCCGCCCCTGCCCTTTCGGCATCCATTGGTGCGGATTGACCCCGTTGGGCATGTAGAGCGCCGCGAACCGCACCGGAAACCGCCGCGTCTTTGGGTCACCAGTCGACGGCGGGGTCACGCCGAGCAACGGCTCCATCGCTTCCAACAACGGCAACCCGAGCAACACCCCGGCCCCCTGAAGCATCGTGCGGCGCGATAATCGTCCCGCTTTCATCCGCTCACTCATACCCACGCCGACGCGATCCCGCCAATGCTCATTCGGGGGATCTTTCCGGGGTCATCCTACCCGATCCGTTCGACCGCCTGGGCCGGAAGGCGCACCGCCGCCGCCTGCCCGATGAAATCCAAGCGCAGGATCACCTCCATCGGACCGTCCCGTTTCTCGACCCACCCCTCCATCCCGCGGAGGGGTCCCTCGGTGATGGTGACCCGCACCCCGGCGACGACATCGGGAGCGGGTCGCAGTTCCATCCCGGCCGCCACGGCGATCAGGATGTCACTCAATTGCTGGGCGAATTCCGCGGGATCGCCCGGCACCAAGACCTGCGCCACGTGCCGGCATTCGCGGATCTTGGGCCCAAAGGTCACCGGCGAATTCAGGAACACATAGCCGGGGAACAGCGGCTTGTGGAAGGTCACGGCCTTGCCCCGGTATTTGTGGGTGGTCGTGTACAGGGGCAACTCGGTCGGAAATCCTTCGCGCTCGGCCCACACCACCACCTGTTTTTCGCTCCGCGGCCGGGTGTGCGCCACCAGCCAG
>JANYCC010000102.1 GCA_025360495.1 Verrucomicrobiota bacterium
GAACCTCGCCCGATTCGAAGTGCCCACCGGCGTGGTCTGTTTTGGTAGGGCGAGGTTCCACCCGAGCCGCCCTGATGGCATTCATGGGGGCAGTGCCAAGATGCACCCGGCATTGAAGGGCGGCATCGAAGAGCCTTGACCACGGCCGCACCGGAGGGACCTTTCCCGTCGCGCCCATTGTTGTGAATGCTTCCCACAACGAATACCGGACCCATGCGACACACCCCGACTTTCGTTCTCGCCGCGAGCCTTGCCATGACCCTGCCCGCCTCTGACGCCCGCCGCCCGGTGGGCCGCGGTTTCACGACCCGCTCCGAGGTGATCGCCCAGCATGGCATGGCCTGCACCAGCCATCCCCTCGCCACCCAGGCCGCCCTCGACATCCTGCGTCAAGGTGGCAGTGCCGTGGATGCCGCGATCGCCGCCAACGCCTGCCTCGGTCTCATGGAACCGACCGGCGCCGGAGTGGGCGGCGACCTGTTCGCACTAGTCTGGAGCGCATCGGACCACAAACTGCATGGACTCAATGCCAGCGGTCGCTCCCCCTATTCGCTGACGCTGGAAGAATTCCAGCGCCGCGACCTCAAACGAATCCCTTCCTATGGCCCGCTGCCCATCTCCGTGCCCGGTTGCGTGGATGGCTGGTACACACTCCATGCCCGATTCGGCCGCCTGCCCATGGCCACCAATCTGGCGCCCGCCATACGGTATGCCGAGGAGGGCTTCCCGCTTACCGAGGTGATCGCCGACGGGTGGGCTCGCAACGTCCTGCGCCTCCAGGAATACCCGAATATCCGCAGCGTCTACATGCCCGGCGGCCATGCCCCGGCCAAACGCGAACTCTTCCTCAATCCCGCCCTCGCCGGCACCCTGCGCAAGATCGCCGCCGGGGGACGCGACGCCTTCTATAAGGGGGAGATCGCCGCAGGAATCTGTGACTTCCTCCAGCGTCAGGGCGGATTCCTCAGCGCACGTGATTTCGCCGAACACCAGTCGGATTGGGTCGAACCGGTTTCGACCAACTACCGCGGCTATGAGGTCTGGGAGCTGCCCCCCAACGGACAGGGCGTGACGGCGCTCCAGATGCTGAACCTTCTCGAGGGCTTCGATCTCAAGTCGGCCGGTTTCGGGAGCCGCATCCATCTGCACGATTTCATCGAGGCCAAGAAACTCGCCTTCGAAGATCGCGCCCGTTTCCTCGCCGATCCCGCCTTCACACGGGTCCCGGTCACCGGATTGCTCGACAAGGCTTATGCCAACGAACGCCGCAAACTGATCCAACCCGATCGCGCCGCACTCCGTTACGCCCCCGGGGATCCGCAAGGCGGCCGGGACACCGTCTACCTCTGCACCGCAGACGCCGCCGGCAACATGGTGTCGCTGATCCAAAGCAATTATCGCGGGATGGGTTCCGGCATGTGTCCCGACGGTCTCGGCTTCATCCTCCATGACCGCGGTGAATCCTTCGACCTGACCACGGGACGCCCCAATTCTTATGCCCCGCACAAGCGCCCCTTCCACACGATCATCCCGGCTTTCGTGACGCGGGACGGCGAACCCTATCTGGCGTTCGGGGTGATGGGCGGCGACATGCAACCGCAGGGACATGTGCAAATCCTCATGAATCTCCTCGATTTCGGAATGAACCTGCAGGAGGCCGGCGACGCCCCGCGCATCTATCATACGGACTCTTCCGAACCGACGGGCGAGGTCATGTCCAACGGCGGGACCGTCTGCCTGGAACCCGGCTTTGACGAGGAGGTCGTGCGGGACCTGGTCCGGGCGGGCCACAAAGTGACGCGGACCACCGGTGCCGTTTATGGCGGGTTCCAAGGCATCCTCTGGGATCGTGCGAACAAGGTTTATGTGGGGGCCTCGGAATCCCGCAAGGACGGCCAGGCCGCGGGTTGGTGAAAGAGTTCCATGAATCCCGACGCTGCGCTCCCTTCCCCCGCGAATCTCGATTTCGTCGAGGGGCTCTATGCCGAATACTCGCGGGACCCTTCCTCCGTGTCCCCCGAATGGCGCGCCTATTTCGAAACCCTGAACAATGGGGAACCGTCCGCCCCGGGCTTCAGACTGGGCCCGTCCTTTTCCCGCCGCAGCCTGTTTCATCCGCCGGATTCCGCGGGCTCGCTGATAGCCGCCGGTGCGGACCCGATGCTGCCCTTGCTCTGGCAACACCGGGTGGACCGACTCATCCGCGCCCATCGGGAGCGGGGTCATATCCAGGCCAGGGTCGACCCGCTCGGGCATAATGTCCGCTACGTGCCGGAGATGGACCCCCAATTCTACGGATTCGGGAGTGCGGACATGGATCGGCATTTCGTCTGCGAATCCTTGTGTGCGGAGGGGAGCCTCACGCTGTCCGCGATCCTGACCCGATTGCGGACGATCTATTGCGGATCGATCGGGTTCCAATACCTGCATATCGATGACGCGAAGATGAGGCACTGGGTGCAGGAACGCATCGAGAACCCCGGCTATTGGGAACCGGTGTCCCGTCCCATGCAGTTGCGCATCCTGACCCGCCTCACCGACGCGGTGGTGTTCGAGCAGTTCATCCGCAAGAAATTCGTCGGGGCCAAGAGCTTTTCCCTCGAGGGCGGCGAGAGTCTCATCCCGCTGCTCGACCTCGCCATCGAACGCGCCAGCCGTGATGGCGTGCGGGAAATCGTCCTGGGCATGGCTCATCGGGGCCGCCTGAATGTGCTCGCCAACATCATCGGCAAGTCGCCGCGACAGATCTTCCGCGAATTTGAGGACCGCGATCCCGATCTCTACCGGGGCGGCGGCGACGTGAAATATCATCTGGGTTTCAGCAGCGACTATGAGACCGCCGCCGGGAAGTCGGTCCACCTGTCGCTCTGTTTCAATCCCAGCCATCTCGAATTCGTCAACCCGGTCGTGCTGGGCCGCGTGCGCGCGAAGCAGGAGCGCGCGGGCGATGCGGACGGCACGCAGGTGCTGAGCCTCATGATCCACGGGGACGCGGCGTTCATCGGCGAGGGTATCGTGCAGGAAACCCTCAATCTCAGCCGGCTTCCCGGCTACCGCGTCGGGGGCACGGTCCACGTCCTCATCAACAACCAGATCGGCTTCACCACCTCGCCATCCGAAGGTCGCTCGACCATGTACTCGACCAGCGTGGCCAAGATGTTGCCCGCGCCAATCCTCCATGTGAACGGCGAGGATCCCGAGGCCGTGGCCCGGTGCATCCAACTGGCCATGGATTTCCGCCGGACCTTCCGGCAGGACGTCGTCATCGACATGTATTGTTACCGGCGCCTGGGGCATAACGAAGGGGACGAACCGTCCTTCACCCAGCCCCAACTTTATGCGGCGATCGCGAAACGCAAGACGGTCCGCGACGGCTATCTCGAACACCTGCTCAAACTAGGGGAAGTCACCCGCGAGGAGGCCGACCAGATCGCTCAACGACAACAGGACGTGCTCGAGCAGAATCTTGGCGAGGCGCGGGACGACACCAAGGTGGTCCTGCCCAGCAGCCTCGAGGGGGTCTGGAAGGGATACCGGGGCGGACCCGAGGCGGCGGACGATCATCCGGATCCCGACACCGCCGTCGACACCGCGCGACTCTCCGAATGGCTGGGAAAACTGGGGAGCGTCCCGGCCGGATTCGGGCTGCATCCCAAGCTGGAACGGTTCATGGAACAACGCCGGCGCATGGCGGGCGGTGAACAACCGTTGGATTGGTCGGCTGCCGAAGCCCTGGCGCTGGCCAGCCTCGCCGCCGATGGGAAGCGGATCCGCTTCACCGGACAGGACATTCAACGCGGCACCTTCAGCCAGCGCCATGCCGTGCTGCATGATGTCCAGACCGGTTCCACTCACACTCCGCTCCAGCATCTGGCGGAAAACCAGGGACCGGTCGACTTATATAACAGTCCGCTCTCGGAGGCCGGGGTGCTGGGATTTGAATACGGTTACAGCCTCGATTTCCCGGAGGGACTCGTGTTGTGGGAGGCGCAGTTCGGGGATTTCGTCAACGCCGCCCAAGTGATCCTCGACCAGTTCATCACGAGCGGGGAGGACAAGTGGCGGCGCCTGAGCGGACTGGTCCTGCTGCTGCCACACGCCTTCGAAGGCAGCGGCCCGGAACATTCCAGTGCGCGTCTGGAACGTTTCCTGGAGCAGTCCGCGGAGGACAACATCCAGGTCGTGCTGCCGTCCACGCCGGCACAGTATTTCCACGTCCTGCGCCGGCAACTGCTCCGGCGCTGGCGCAAGCCCCTGGTGATCTTCACGCCCAAGGGACTGTTGCGCGATCCGCGCGCGGTCTCGCCCCTGGCCGACTGCGCACAGGGCCGGTTCCGACGCGTCCTGCCCGATCCGCGGGGTCTCCCGCTCCGCGACGCAAAGCGGGTGCTGCTGTGCAGTGCCGGCTTTATTTCGATTTGGAAACCGAACGCGCGAAACTGGGTCGCGAGGACGTCGCCATCGTCCGGTTGGAGCAGCTTTATCCGTTCCCCCGGGCCGAACTTGAAGCCCTCCTGGCCGACTGCCGTGACGGAACCCAAATCATCTGGGTGCAGGATGAACCGGAAAACATGGGTGCGTGGCGATACCTGCGCGTGACCGGAACCATGTCGTTCCTGGGCCGCCTGCCCTGCACCGGCATCTGCCGTTCGGCCTCGGCCAGTCCGGCGACAGGTTCCCACGCCGCCCATGAGGTCGAGCAGACAGAGTTGCTGCGACGTGCTTTCCTGCAAAGTCTGGATTCGCCCCGACCGCACACCGAATCTGTCCCCGGCCCCAAACAGCAACCCGCA
>JANYCC010000302.1 GCA_025360495.1 Verrucomicrobiota bacterium
CTCGCGGTCCATCGTGAGCGACTCGATCTGGCGGTGGGCGAAATGGAGGATGCTGCCACCCGGGGTCTCATAGACGCCGCGGCTCTTCATGCCCACGAACCGGTTCTCCACCATGTCCACGCGGCCGACCCCGTGTTTGCCGCCGATTTTGTTGAGCACCCGCATGACCTCCAGCGGCGACAGGGCCTTGCCATTCACCGCCACGCAGTCGCCCCGCTCGAAGTCGAGGGTGACGTGGACCGGCTTGTCCGGCGCGTCCTCGGGCAGCACCGAGAGCGTCGTGAAATAGTCCCGGTTCTTGAGGTCGTAGGAGTCGTACCACGGATCCTCCAGGATGCCGGCCTCATAGGAGATGTGGAGGAGGTTCCGGTCCATTGAGTACGGCTTTTTGGCGCTGGCCTGGACCGGGATGCCCTTGGCGGCGCAGTAATCGATCATCTGCTGGCGGCCGGGAAAATCCTTGCGGTAACGCTCGTCCCGCCACGGGGCGATGATCTGGAGACCGGGCGCGAGGGCGGCGGCGGTCAGTTCGAAACGGACCTGGTCGTTGCCCTTGCCGGTGGCTCCATGGGCGATGGCGTCGGCCCCCTCGGCGAGGGCGATCTCGACCATGCGCTTGGCGATGAGCGGGCGGGCGATGCTGGTGCCGAGGAAGTACTGCCCCTCATAGATCGCGCCGGCCCGGAGCATCGGATAGATGAAATCGCGGGCGAACTCCTCCTGGAGATCATCGATATAGATCTTGGAGGCGCCGGTCTTGGCCGCCTTCTTGCCGAGGCCCTTGAGTTCGTCCTCCTGCCCGATGTTGGCGCAGAAGGCGATCATCTCGGCATTGCCGTAGGTTTCCTTGATCCAGGAGAGCAGCACCGAGGTGTCGAGGCCGCCCGAGTACGCGAGGACGATTTTCATGCAGTTGAAAAAATGGAGGCCCGGGCGACGGTGATGGATGCCATCCCGGCCCAAGCGGCCGAAAGTGAACGCGACGGGCGCGGGGCAGGGAAGGAGTTTTTTCGACGGCCCTGGGAGGGCGGGTTTTCCCACCCGCCCCGCTGCTCCAATGGCCCGGCTTCCCACGATGCCCGGATGCGCCCCTGCCACCCTTGCCGATCACCGGGGTTTCGGGTACCCATCGGGGGTCGGGTCACGCTGAATTCTTATGAAAATGACATCCTCCCTGGGGCTTCGGAAAATCCGGGCCGTCGGAATGTGCGCGTTGGGATCCGGAATGCTCGCCGTGCTGACGGTCCGGGCCCAAACGACCGCGTTTGCCCTCGATCCGGTCAAGAGCACGGTGACTCTGTCCGGATCCGTGGGGGCGCTGGGCCTGACCATCCCCCTCAAGGAGCAGGGGCCGGGGAGCCTGGTGCCCAGTTATTCGGGGACCCTCACGGTGAACCGGGTGGGCAGCACGGTGGAGTTCGTCAGCGGGAGCCAGGTCGTCCCCGTCGAGACCGGCCCGTGGCAGCCGGGGGTGGGTGGGGATGCCGGCCAAGCCCTGGCCAGCTATGCCGCCAAAGCCTCGGCCAACCTGGGCTTTTTCTCGGTCGACGCCACCGCGGCCTCGCGACGCCTGGTTTTTGACCTCTTGAGTGCGCCGGTGCCCCTCCAAAATGGCGAATTCGGGTCCGGGCTGATCGCGCTGAAGTTCCTCGACACGGCGAATTCAACCTTGGATTTCCGAGTCAGCGGCGCGCTGTCGCAGCAGGGGTCGAAAGTTCTGAGCGGCCTGCTGACCAACACGATCGGCGGCACCGGCAAAATCGTCACGGTGGACGGGGTGGAGACCCTGACCCTGCCGATTGACTCCACCTATGGCTTCGACGTCGACACCGCGGTGGGCAAGGTCACCTTCACGCTGAACTTCAAGGGTCAACTCGTGGCCACCGCCACGGCCATCCCCGACCCACCCGTCGTGAGCCTGAACCTTCCGACCGTCCCCGGGGAGCCGTTGAAACTGTTCTGGTCATCAAGCTACAAGCTGCAGCGCGCCACCACGCTGCTGCCACCGGACTGGGCGGATTTCGCGACGCAATCGCCGGTGATCATCCCGACGGTCCAACCCGGTGAGTTCTTCCAGGTCGTCCACAAGTGAGGGGGAGAGCGGAGTTCAGAGCCTCAGAGCCCCAGATCCTCAAAGCTTCGGAACTTCGGAACGGGGTAAGCCCGGACCCTCGGGAAGAACGCCGGGGGGCACGATTTACAGGGCGCTTACACACGGCGGTTGAGCGGATGGCATCCTGGCAGTGGTCACCAAGACCTTTGCCATGAAAACATATCCCTCCCTCATTCCGGCCCCGCGTCTGCTCGCTCTCGCGGGCCTTGTCCTGGCCGTTGTATCTTCCACTTCGACGACGTCCGTTGAACCCGACAAACTGGCCTCATGACTTCCCGCTGCGTCCTGGTGGTCGAGGATGACTCGGCGATCCGCCGGGGCGTGGTGGATGCCCTGGCCTTCGCCGGTTACGCCACGCTCCAGACGGGCGATGGCATTGAGGCCGGCCGCCTTGCGACGACGGCCACCATCGATTTGCTGCTGCTCGACCTGGTGCTTCCCGGAGCAGGGGGCTTTGACATTTTGCGGGCCGTCCGCACCTCCCGACCCACTCTGCCGGTGATCATCCTCACCGCGCGGGGTGAGGAGCAGGACCGGGTGCAGGGCCTGCGGCTCGGCGCGGATGATTATGTCGTGAAGCCGTTCAGCGTGCGCGAGCTCCTGGCCCGCGTGGAAGCTGTGTTGCGCCGGTCCCCGGAAAGATCACAACCCGTCGGCCTGGTGACCCTCGAGGGCGGGAGGGCGGATCTGGACCGGCGGGAGGTGCGTTTCGACGACGGGACCCGCACGGAGCTTTCGGAGCGGGAGGTGGAATTGCTCCGCTATCTGGCCGCCAATTCCGGTCGGGCGATTTCCCGGGACGAGATTCTCCAGCGATTATGGCGATTGGATCCGCGCCACGTCGAGACGCGGACGATTGACATGCACATTGCGAACCTCCGATCCAAGTTGCGCGACACGGGCACGCCGCCACAGGTGGTGCTGACCGTGCGTGGCAAAGGCTATATGCTGGCAAAGGCATGAACCGTCCCACCCACACCTGGCTGGCATTCATCGCCCTGGCGTTGCTGGCGGCGCTCTCGCTGGCTTGGTTGAGCCGGGCGGTGCTGCGTTTGGACGACACCCAGCGCCGCGCCCAAACCGAGGGCGAACGGGAGGAACGGGTCCGCCTCGCTCTGTGGCGCATGGATTCCGCCCTCGCGCTGTTGGTGGCCGAGGAGAATGCGCATGGCCCCGATCAGTTCACCGCTTTCTTCCCCGCGGCCCACGCCTGGTCGGCCCAGCAATCCGAACTGCCTGCCGGCGCCGTGCTGCTGCCATCGCCGTTGCTCGACCCGCCCCTCACCCCGATCCGACTGCACTTTGAATTCAGCCCCGGACGTGGGTTGGTTTCCCCGCAGGTCCCGACGGATCGTTTCCGTGCACTGGCCCTCGCGCAGGGACTTTCGCCCGATACGCTGGCCACCGCCGCCGAACGGTTGGCGCGGTTGCGCGGATTCCTGGATTCCGTCGCCCCCGACTCATCCGGACGTGACCTTCGCGGACCGGTTGGGACCACCCTCCGTTCCCTGCCGTGGAAACAGGCCGACCGAAACAACGACCTGCTCGCCGCCACTGCCACGGCCGCCCTGACGAACCTTCCGACGGTGGAGGCTCCGGTCGTTCCCCAGCAGGTGCCGGATGCCGCTGCCGCCCGATCCCGGCAGCAGAATTATTCGTTGAATCGCGCCGAGGTCCAGGCGCGGGCTAACAATCTGTCGAATGCCCAGCAGGGGAATCGTTATGGTGACAATGGATTCGCGGGCAAGGGGGGCCAGGGTCAGGGTCAGGGTCAGGGTCAGGGTCAGGGCCCGTCGTCACCGGGGGTCAGGCCGGTCCCGGTCCCGGAGGTGGGACGGTTCGCGCCGGCCTGGCTGGGGGAAGAACTGTTTCTGGTCCGGCGCGTCAACTTGGACGGCGGCTTTCGGATCCAAGGTGTCTGGTTCGATTGGCCGGCCCTGCGACAGACTCTTCTCGGAAACGTGCGCGACCTACTGCCCGCCGCACAGATTGTCCCGGTGACCGGCGGACCGGTCGGGGACGACGAACGACACCTGGTGGCCCTGCCGGCGCGGGTCGTGGCGGGCGACATTCCGGATGGGACACTTCCGCGCTGGACCGCGCTGCGGCTCGCATTGGTCGCGGCGTGGATCGGCATCGGGTTGGCCGCTGCAGCGTTGGCGGTCCTTTTGCGCGGCACCCTCGCCCTGAGTGAACGACGGGCCGAATTCGTCTCCGCGGTCACCCACGAACTCCGCACGCCGCTCACCACGTTCCGGCTTTATAGTGAAATGCTGGCGGACGACATGGTCGCGGATCCGGTGCAACGCCGGCTCTATCTCACGACCCTTTGCAGCGAGGCCAGCCGGCTCGGGCACCTGGTCGAGAACGTGCTGGCCTATGCCCGCCTGGAACGGGGCAGCGCCCGCAACCGCCGTGAATCCCTGACGCTGGGGACGCTGATCGAACGGGTCCTTCCGCGCCTCACGGAGCGTGCGTCGCAGGCGGGATTGGTGTTGCAGGTGGAGGTCGATCCGGTGGTGGCGTCCGCGGTGGTCGGCGTGGATGTCGGGGTCGTGGAGCAGATCCTCTTCAATCTCGTGGACAACGCGGCCAAGTACGCGACGCGCGGGACGGGGCAGCGGGTGGTGCATCTGGAAGCCCTGCCTGTGCGGGGAAAAAGCGCGTTGCTGCGGGTGCGCGACCACGGCCCGGGAATCAATGCGGATGTCGCCCGGCGTTTGTTCGAGCCGTTCCATCGTTCCGCGGAAAAGGCGGCCGGTTCCGCGCCCGGCGTGGGTCTGGGGCTGGCGTTGAGCCGCAAGTTGAGCCGGAGTGTGGGCGGGGATCTCCGCCCTGACCGTTCGGTGCACGACGGTGCGGCGTTCGTGCTGAGCCTGCCGCGGGCGATCGGGATCAACTCTCGAACGTCTGGATGATCCGCATCAGGCCGTATCCGATGCCCCCGGTGACCGGCAGGGTGAGGACCCAAGCCCACAGGATGCGTTTGACGACACTGATGTTGAGGGCACTGAAACGCTTGGCGCAACCGACGCCCATGATGCTGGTGGTGATGGCGTGCGTGGTGGAAACGGGCATCCCGAATTGGGCCGCCACCATGAGGACGGTTGCGGCGGTGGTCTCGGCCGCGAAGCCATGGACGGCTTGGAGTTTGACCATCTTCTGACCCATCGTGCGGATGATCCGCCAACCGCCGCCGGCAGTCCCGGTCGCCATGGTCAATGCGCAGACGACCTTGATCCAGACCTTGATTCCCTCGGCCTCGGCGGCGGAGCGGAAATGCAGGGCGGAACGGGCAGGATCCGAGCCCTCCTGCAGCATCAGGATCCCCAGGTTGAGGTGGGCTTCCGGGATGCCCAGACGGGCGGCGCTGGTCCACAGTTCACGGGCCCGTTCCAGGTCCTTGGGGACTCCCTTGCCCTGGGCATGGGCGAGGCCCAGGAGGACCTGTGCGTAGCCGCCAGTGGCGGTCGCGTGGGCTTCGAGCCAGGGGATCCGCTCGGTGGCATTGGTGGGAACCCCCGGAAGCTTGGGAGTCGCGAAGACGAACTTGTTGGCCGGCACATTGGTGGCGGCCGCCGACCGCAGTGATGCCGCGCCCGCGACGTCGCCGGCCTCGGTCAGGAGTCCGGCGAGAAGGGTCTGGGCCGTGGGATCACCCGCTTTGGCGGCCTTCCTGAGCCAATCCAAGGCCGGCACCTTCTGGTCCCGGTCCAGCAACAGGCTTCCGAGCCGGGCGGCGGCCTCGGTGTTCTTGCCATTCGCAGCCCGTTCCAAGAGGGAGATCGCCTTGGCCTCGTCATGGGGCACCCCCTTGCCGTCGAGGTACAGTTCGGCCAGCCGGGTCTGGGCCGTGTAGATGGCCGGGGAAGTTTCCGGTTGGTAGAGGAAACGGGCCCAGTCGGGGAGATGGTCGAAAGTCCCCATGCCGGTTGCCGCGGCCAGGGTGAGGGCGATGATCCCCATGGTTTTCTGGGCATCATTGGACCCATGGCTGAACCCCATGTAGGCGGCGCTGCACAACTGGGCCTTGCCGAAGACCGTCGTCACCCATTTGGGCTTCCAGTTCCGCAGAAAAAGATACAGCAGGGACATCAGGACCAGTCCCACCAGGAATCCCATGAGGGGCGACACCACCATCGGGAGGACCACCTTATATAAGAGTCCGTCATACTTATACCACGGCACGCCTTCCTTGGCCTTGGACCAGATCAACGCACCCCACTGGCCGTGGGCGGAACCAAAGGTGGCGCCGCAAAGCCCGCCGATGAGCGCATGGCTGGAACTCGACGGCAGGCCGAACCACCAGGTGACCAGGTTCCAGATGATGGCACCGGTGAGGGCGCAGATCACCGTGGAGGTGGTCACGAACTTCGCGTCCACCAAACCGGACGAGATCGTCTTGGCCACCGCGGTGCCGGCCAGGGCCCCGATCAGGTTGAAGGTCGCCGCCAGGATGATCGCCTGCCGCGGGGTCAGGACCTTGGTGGAGACGACGGTCGCGATCGAGTTGGCCGTGTCGTGGAACCCGTTGATGTACTCAAACACCAACGCGATCAACACGACCGTTAGCAGAAGGGTCATGGGAGGTCGCGGATCCGGGCGTCAGGAATTCTTGAGGACGATGTGGAACAGGATGTTGCCCGCGTCGCGGCACCGGTCGATGACCTTCTCGAGGAGGTCGTACAGGTCCTTGAGGGCGATGACGCTGATGGGATCCTTCTCGCCGCTGTAGAGGGCGTGGAGGAGTTCGACCATCAGCTTGTCCGCCTCGCCCTCGAGGTATTGGAGCCGGTCATTCTGTTCCTTCACCTTTTCCAAGTCCGGCGAGTTCCGGAGCTCCCGCGTCATCGTGAGCACGAGGTCCGCCGCCTTTTCCAACAGTTCGGCCTGGCGCGAGAAATCGGTGCGCCGGATCCGTTCGGGGCAGACGAGGAGGCGTTCCCCGAATTTCTCCAGGGTCTTGGGGATCTTGTAGAGCGCGGTGGACAACGCCTCGATGTCCTCACGTTCGAGCGGGGTGACGAACGTGGTGGTGAGCCGTTCGCTGATCTCCTCGGTGATCCGTTTGTCCTTCTTCCGAAGCAGCGCGAAGTCATCCAGGGCACCGGCGCTGGGTGCCGCCAGCAATTTGACCAGGATTTGGACACTCTCGCGGGCTTCCTCGGCGCTCTTGTCGAGCAACTCGAAGAAGATGCTGTCACCGCCGACCAACCGTTGGAGAGAAAACATGACCCCTGACCTTTTGCACACGGGTCACCCCGGGGCGATGACGGTTGTGTTACGATTGGGTGACGTCGGGCAAATTGCGGCCCTGCGGGAAGTTGTTCCCCGGGACCACGGCG
>JANYCC010000168.1 GCA_025360495.1 Verrucomicrobiota bacterium
GGCGAATATTATCGGCAAGGGCGAGGCTCCGTCCGAGCCGTCCCGACGGGCGCCCAGACCACTCGCGCCGCCCCCTCCCACGCCCGGCCAGCGCGGCTCGGGTGGAACCTCGCCCTACCAAACACGCCGGAGCCAACGGTAGGGCGGGGCTCCGTCCGAGCCGATTATTGTTAATCCCCCGACGCCCCCGCATTACGCTCACGGCTGTGTTTCGACCGTGCATCGATCTCCGGGGCGGCAAGGTGGTGCAGATTGTCGGCGGATCCCTGACCGACAGCGGCGCCGGGGTCCGCACGCATTTCGAGGCCGCCCAACCGCCCGGCTGGTTTGCCGGACTCTTCCGGGCCGACGACCTCCGCGGGGGGCATGTGATCGCCCTCGGCCCGGGCAATGAATCCGCCGCCCGGGAAGCCCTCGCCACCTGGCCGGGCGGGTTCCATTACGGCGGCGGGGTTACGGTCGACAATGCCCGGGCCTGGCTCGATGCCGGCGCCTCCCACGTGATCGTGACGTCGTGGATTTTCCGGGAAGGCCGGCTCGATTGGGAGCGCCTGCAGGAACTCGTCGCGCGGATCGGCCGGGAGCGTCTGGTTCTCGACCTGAGCTGCCGCGAACGGGACGGGCGTTTCTGGGTCGTGACCGATCGTTGGCAGAACTTCACCACCCTCGATCTGGGACCCGAAACCTTGGGGCGTCTGGCGGGTTCGTGTGCCGAATTCCTCGTGCACGCCGCGGATATCGAGGGGCTTTGCCGGGGCATCGACACCCGCTTGGTGAGCCTGCTGGCGGAGGGAAGCCCCGTGCCGGCGACTTATGCCGGCGGTGCGAAATCATTGGAAGATTTGGAAACCGTCCACCGACTCAGTCGCGGCCGGGTTGACCTGACCATCGGCAGCGCGCTGGATCTGTTCGGCGGGGGCGGGGTGAAGTATGCCGACTGCGTGGACTTCAACCGACGTCACGGCTGATCGGTAGGCCGGAGTCTTCAACGATAGGACGAGGTTCCACCCGAGCCGATCCCACCGGCCCACCCCGACGGCGGCTCATTCCCGTTCCCCTCCTCCCACGAGGAACGAGCGGGGGGGAGGGATGGGGAGAGGGGTCGGTCGGCGAAGTCAGAAGCTGAACAGGAGGCCGCAGAGATCGCAGAGGCTCGGATCTCTGCTACCTCTGCTTTCTCCTGTTCCAATCCCGCCGAGTCCTGCGGGGCCGCCACCCAAGCCGAAGCTTAACAGGAGGCAGCAGAGATCGCAGAGGTTCGTTTCTCTGCACCTCCGCTTTCTCCTGTTCCAAAGAGAGGGAGGCAGTGTGGGCTCGGAACTGAGGCGCATTCCCATGCGCTGCTACGGCCCCCTCACCCCACGAGGAACGAGCGGGGGGGAGGGATGGGGAGAGGGGTCGGCGTCTCCAGTCCACTGGCCCCGCCCCACCGAAAGCCCTCAGAAATGGGCCACGATGTTGCTCGCGAATTCCGAACACTTCACCTGTTCCGCCCCCTCCATCTGCCGGGCGAAATCATAGGTGACCCGCTTGCTCGCGATGGCGCCGTTCAATCCCTTCAGGATCAGGTCTGCCACTTCGACCCAGCCCAGGTGGCGGAACATCATCTCGCCCGACAGGATCACCGAACCCGGATTCACCTGGTCTTTGCCGGCGTACTTGGGAGCGGTCCCGTGCGTCGCCTCAAAGATCGCGTGGCCCGTGATATAATTGATGTTGCCGCCGGGTGCGATCCCGATGCCCCCCACCTGCGCCGCCAAGGCGTCCGACAGGTAGTCCCCGTTCAGGTTCAGCGTCGCGATAACGTCAAAATCCTCCGGCCTTGTCAGCACCTGTTGGAGGGCGATGTCGGCGATGGAATCCTTGATCAGGAGGCGTCCGGCTCCGAGGGCCGCCTTCTGCTCGGCGTTGGCGGCATCCTCGCCCTGCGCCTTCTTGGTGCGTTCCCACTGGGCCCAGGTGTACACACGGTCCCCGAAATATTTCTCGGCCGCCTCGTACCCCCAGTCGCGAAACGCGCCCTCGGTGTACTTCATGATATTGCCCTTGTGGACGATCGTCACGCTGCGCCGCTTGAACTTCAGGGCGTAACCGATCGCGCTGTGGATCAACCGCACGGTCCCGCTCCAGGACGTGGTCTTCAGCCCGATCCCGACACACACGTCGTTCTTCACATCCGTCGCCCCGACCGATTTCCAGAATTCCTCCGACCGCTGTTGGGTGCCGAAACGGACCTTGTTGAATTCCTTTGGGTATTCCTTGGCCAGGAAATCGAGGACCTTTTGGGCTTCCGGCGTCCCACCCGCCCACTCGATCCCGGCGTAGATGTCCTCAGTGTTCTCGCGGAAGATCACCATGTCGACCTTCTCCGGATGCTTCACCGGGCTCGGCACGCCCACGAAATACTGGACCGGACGCAGGCAGACATAGAGGTCGAGCATCTGGCGCAGGGCGACGTTGAGCGACCGGATGCCGCCGCCGATGGGAGTGGTCAACGGACCCTTGATGCCGACGAGGAACTCACGGAAGGCGGCGACGGTGTCGTCGGGGAGCCAGTTGTTGAAGCGTTTGAAGCTCTCCTCGCCCGCGAACACCTCCATCCAGGCGACCTGACGTTTGCCGCCGTAGGCTTGGGCGACGGCGGCATCAAAAACCCGCTGGCTGGCGGCCCAGATGTCGGGACCGGTGCCATCTCCGCGGATGAACGGGATGATGGGTTGTTCGGGGACTTGCAGTTTGCCCGCCGCGATCGTGATCTTGCCGCCCTGGGGAACGGTGCAGGTGGTGTACGCCATGGGGGAAACGATCCAGAATTTGGCGGGAGATGACAGAGGAAACGTCAACTCTGCGTCACGGCAGGGTTCCCAGCGGTAAACAAGGCCCCATCGGGCGCGCTCATCACGTGGGCCGGAAACAATCGCCGGCTCCGGGCGGTCCGCCGGCCAGGCCACACCGGGCTGGGCCGGATCGGGTGAGGACCCCGACCGCGGGCGCCGGACGAATCTCAGGACTTGCCAATCATCCGGCGGCGAAGGCACCAACCCAATCCACCCAAACCGAGCACCATCCCGGCGGCCACCGGGGAGGCCTCCGGAACGTAGGTGTAGGTGACGGCGACAATGGCGTACCCGAAAGTGCTGCCGCTGGTGAAGACATTCCCGTCCGTGAAACTGGTCGCACTCGGCGAGAACTTGATCGGGAGCGACGTGAAACCGTTGCCGGTCAGCGCCGCCAGGTCGGCCGGGGCGAATGAGAAAACGCTCCCGGAGGGTGTCGCCAGCGTGGTCCCGGACACAAAGTCCGCACCCGCACCAATCGGATCCGTGCCGGAACCATCCGCCCCGGGCTCGTCGGCGGGCACCGCCACCCCGGGGACCGTGGTCGAGGCGAGCAGCGATAGGATGCTGGTGCCGGTCGTGTTCACCGCACCCAGGGCATAAGTGGTGACCGTGCCGGACGTCGTCACCGTCTCCGTCTTGGCCAGTTCCCCGTCAATGTTTTCTATGCCATAGGTGATCCGGACAAATGACTGCACACTGATGGTCACCGACGACATCGTGTTGCCCGCATTGAACGTCAGTCCCTTGATCGCGAATGCCTGTTGCAACTGGGCGATCTGCAATCCCGGCGGCGGCGTGGCCCCGTTCCCGAGGGTATTGCTGGGATCCAAGGTGCTGTTCCAACTCCCCGTCGGGGTGAACGCCCCGGGTACGGTCGGTGGCTGGAGCAGGGGATCGACCCCGGACTTATTGGGGACGTCGTAATATAGGGTGAAGGAATCGAATGCCGCCGCCTTGATCGCAAGCACCAAGCCCGCCGAGGCTGCCCACTTATAAACATTCCTCGCCATATCCGTTTATACATCACCTCATAATCCGCCCATGGAATCAAGCTCTAATGCCGCCCTGATGCGCCCTCCATCCCCGGCCACCGGTCCGGAGACCAGCCAACCCGGTCGCACGGTCCGTGCGGAATATGCCTGATTACATCGTCTTGCATCGAAGCCTGCGCCCAAGGCTTTCGGGCGTGTCGCTTTATGCAACGGTCGCAAAAACAAAGAGGGGCGCATCCGGTTGGATGCGCCCCTGCGGGAAGTCGGTGGCACGGCCGCCCCGACCCGGTTGGAATCAATCAGTTTGCGTAGGTCGTGTAACCGGACTGGAGGGCATTCTTGAGCGTCTCCTGATAGGTGCGATTGGCATTGCCGGCCGGCGTATAGGGATTGGCCCGCAGGGCGTTGTCGGCCAACGCGACGAGATCCGACGCCTTGATCCTGCCACCGGGGACGGCGGAACAGTCCATCAACGTCGTGGATGCAAACTCCCCGGAGCGCAGGTCCAGGACAAAGGCCGCGAGTTGCCGCGAGAGTTGGGACGCCATGTTGATCGCGGTCCCCTTGGCCTCGTACGCACCGAATGCGGCGCGCGCCGTCGCCAGGTCCGCACCATAGCCGCCGCCGAAGGCACCGGTTGTCGGATTGGTGAAATCCGCGTCGGCACCGCTGTCCTCGACCAACCTCAGGGCGCTGAGCGCCGCGAGATCGGCCGGTTTCACCAGCGGGAGCCCCTTCTTGGACCAATAGCCCGGGGAGCCACCCGTCGCGCAACCGACGGGGGCGGTCATGTACCCGAAGTCGGCGTCGCGGCGGTTCTCACCCGCGTTCAGGTGGAGGGATGCGATGTCGCCACTGACGAGACCATCCAGGTCATAGGTTTCATTATATCCGGTCTTCGCGATCACCCGGACGCTGTAATCTCCGACCGCGAGGCCGGAGAACAGATACAGTCCATCCGCACCGGTGACCTTGGTCTGGGTGACCACCCCGCCCTGGACCAACTGCACCGTCCAGCCGACCAGGCCCGCTTCACCGGTGTCCTGGGTGCCGTTGGCATTGCAATCATACCAGACCCGGTCCCCGATGGAACCGAGGGGGATGATCGCCGCGGGCGGCTCATAGGTATAAACCACGGTCGCCGTCATCGATGCCTTGGTGCGGACGCGGAAGAAATAATCACCGGGCCCGTCATAATACCCCGCCCCCACGGCGACCCCATTATACCCGAGGGTGCCCGTGCCAATGAATCCGGAGAGATCATCGGTGGCGGCGGCATAATCATGCCGGCCGCGGAGCGAAGAGGTCACGGTGGGATTCATCACCCCGGAACCGCCGCCAAAATCCAGCGTGCCGTCGAACTCGGACAATTGGTTGGAGAAGCGCACCGAGGGCGCCACCGCGGCCAGCACCGCACCCGCCGGATCGGTCACCCTCAGGGCCACGTCGGATCCCGACACGACATTCCACGGGACGGTGTCCTGGTTCTCGACCCACGTGGTGGACTCATTCGAGCCATCCAGCGTGATGTTCACCGCCCGTAACACCCCGAATGCCGGATCAAATTTCGGCAGATCCAGCGCGTGGGTCCAGTCGGTCGCGCTGAGCGGGACGGTTGCGGCATAGGTGATCGTCTGCGCGGCGTGTGCCGACCCGGACCCGAGTCCGAACGCGACGAATGTGGACAATGCGAAGCCCCGGATCCCATGGGGGATCCCCCTCAATAAACTGATCATTCTTCCTCCCTGATTCCCTGCATTGGCGCCGGGTCGGGACGTGGCTCCACCCTTTCTTAGAGAAAGGCCTGAAGCGGAGGACCGCCGGGCTTGCACGCCCTTCGATCCAACGACCCCCGTCGCCCACCCCGGCCGTCCGGCCGGGGCGTTCGTCGAAAACCCACGTCATCCGACCGACCGGGACGGCCGCACCAGGTTGGTCTTCCTGGCGGGAACCACGGGATCGGATTGTTCCGTTTTCGCCCACCCATCCTGCACGATCCGGCCCCGCCCACAACCGGCCGGTCTCACAATAATCCTTACAAAACCGGGATTTGCCGGGGCAATGTCCGGGGCAATGTCCGGGGCGCGACGGACAATCGTACGCCGCTTCCCTACATCAATGTCAGTCCGAACCTGATACGCGGGGGACTTCGGCGTTGACGTCGGCGCGCGAACATCCTTGGATGGAACGGGCAGTGAGCAACCCCCCCTCATTCATGAACCATCCCCTCCCTTCCCTGGCCGCCCTCGGCCTGACGTTGACGGTCTCCGCCGCCTTGGGCGCGGACGTCGGTTTCTACACCGACTCCGGTCCGGCGGGAAACCAGGGCGCGGTCGTTTCCACCTCCGGGAACACCCCGGTCGGGATCGCGGACATCAGCACCTTCAACTTCAACTCGGTCAAGGCGGTGTTCCTGAACGAGGCGGACAACGGCGGATTCTCGCCGGAGCTGACCCTGCGCCTCGGTGATCTGGAAGCGTATGTGTTCAATGGCGGGCACCTGATCATGCACGACCGCTTCGTGGCGTTTCCGGAAGGCGCCCCGTCCCTGCACCCGTTCCTGTTCGGGCATCCGGAAATCCAGGTGCAGCGGGACTTCAGCAATCCGGCCGACATCGATCGGTTGCCGGCGGGGGTGACGGCGTTCCCGTCGCTGACGGACACGAGTCTCGACGGCGGCAATTATTCCGCCCATGGCTTTGGCTATGCCACCTCGCTGCCGCCCGGGGCCACCGCGTTTCTGAGCCGCGGGGGTGCCCCCGGGGAAGTGGTCTCCTTCCAGTACGGCTATGGGCTCGGGTCGGTCTATTACTCCACGATCCCGTTGGATTTCTATCTCAACGGCACCGGCAATGCGGACTTGGATGCGAACATGATGACCATGGCGGCCAGCGTGATCAGCAACACGGTCGGCGGGGGCACGTCCAGCGTCCCGGAACCGGCCGGGTACGCGGGGATCGCCGGGTTGAGCCTGGTGGGTTTCGCCCTGTGGCGCCGTTCCCGCCGGTCCTGACCGGGTCCGGTCAAAGATGCCGGATCCGTCCCCGGTAAGCCGCGAGCCATTGTTGGTTCAGGGCTTCCCCGCCCCCGTTGCTGCTCCGGTACACCTCCACTTCCACCCCCGCGTCCCGGGCCCGCGCCACCGCTTCCGCCAACAACCCCTGCAGCAGCGCCGCCCCCACGACGGTGGAGGTCGCGCCAACGGCCAACCCGGGGGCCACCGTCACCACCGCGTCCCCCTCAACCCCGCCATTGTCGAGCACCAGATCCGCCACCTCGTGCAACCGGCGGCCCGACGGATGCCGTGAGGGGTGGGCGGACGCATGGCGGAGGGAGGTGAGGGCGATCACCTGTGCCCCGCGACGTTTCCCTTCCAACGCGAGTTCGACCGGGACGGCATTGCGACCGGAATTGCTGATCACGAACAAGACGTCACCGACGCCGACCCCGTACCGATCCAACAGGGCCAGCGCGCGGCCGGATTCGCGTTCCTTGTCGGTGGACCGGCTCGCGCTGACATGGAGCATCAGGTCCTCGTCCAGCAAGGGCACGGCCCGGACGAGTCCGCCCGCCCGATAGAAGACTTCCAAGGCCAGGAGGTGCGAATGCCCGGTCCCGGCAAAGTAAATCCAATGCGGCACGGCCAACGCGTCCGCGACGATTCCGGCGGCCGTCGACAGGGTCGCGGCCTGGGTTTCAAAGGCCGCGGCCAACTGGGCGGCCACCGCGTGGTGATACTGGGTGATCGCGTTCATGGGAGGGGAATGACGAATGACGAATGACCAATGACCAATGACCAATGACCGATGACGAGGGGGTGATCAGTCGTCACGTTTGCCATCGATCGAGGTCAGGACGTCCTTTCCGGTCCGATTTCACCCTTCTCATCCGGCGAAATTCAAATCCTTTCGCCACCATCTGCCGGCCCGTGAAGCGTGAAGCACGACCCACGACCCACGACCCACGACCCACGACCCACGACCCACGACCCACGACCCACGACCCACGAATCACGGATCACGATTCACGGATCACCGGCCACTGGTCATTCGTCATTCCACATTCGTCATTCCTTCCGCACCGATCCTTGTCGGGATCGGATCCGGCCCTATGCTTCACGAACATGGACTGGCGTGATTTTGCCCTGGCCGACCCCGGGGCGGCCCAACAATCCCTAGGCGCCTATCCGACGGCTGTTCGGGAGAAGGGCGAGGAGACGTTTCGTCGGGGCGTGGTCCAGGCGATCCGCTGCACCGATCCCAATCGGGGCTTCATCGGCACGATTTCCGCCAACCCGTCCATCGAGGTCGGATTCCG
This sequence comes from Verrucomicrobiota bacterium, assembly GCA_025360495.1. Lineage (GTDB taxonomy): Bacteria > Verrucomicrobiota > Verrucomicrobiia > Limisphaerales > UBA9464 > UBA6176. The sequence continues at coordinate 8,150 of JANYCC010000168.1, forward strand.
CTTCGATTCGGTCACCGGGCGACCCCATCCGGAATGCACCTGCCCGGCCGGCCCGGCTTGTGAACACGCTTACGCACTCACCCGGCATCTGCTGACCCGACATCTGCTCGTCGCCGGCAATGATCCGAAACCGGTCATCCGGCGCGGACCCGGCAAGGCAAAGTTGGCGGCCGCTGCGCCGTCCCCGGCAGCCGTCGGCTCCGTCAGTGGCCCCCTGCCCCCGCCTCCCGGCGGTCCCGCCAAGCCTGCGGTTCCGGCGACGGCCGCCAAAGTTTCCCGTCGTTCGAATGGGGCTGTCGCCGCGGCCCGGACGACGACGCTGACGGCGGTGTCCGAACCCTCGCCGAACCGAGGGGGGCCGGTTCCCGAACCGGGACCCATCCAGCGTCGACTTCTTGCCGCCGGCCATGTTCCCACTGCGGAGGAGACCCGGTTTCTCGGGCAGGTCAGCGAGCTGTACCGACGTTTCGGACGGCGACCCTCGGTGCCCCGTCAGGAACTCGAACGGTTGGGGCTCACCAAGGCGACCGGTGCCACCTCGGCCTTCGACGGCGTGCAGTTGTGGCGGTCGTTGCCGGAGGATGAGCATGAATTCTGGCTCTATCTGGCCCAATTCGCGGAGGAAAAGGGGTCGGGCATCCCGGCGTTCCTGGTCCCGGTGTCGCCCTTGGAAGCCCTGCGCCAGAAACTCACCTTGGAACGTCGCCGCCAGGAAGTGGAACATTGGCGGGTGGAACTGGCCCAATGGGGGACGCCCTCCGATCCTGAGAATCCGGAGGCCTCACCCACTGATCTGCGCGCCAAGCTGGAGGACGGCGAGGTCCTGTTGGAATGGCGGCGGGGAACGGCGGAGGAACATGAACCGATCAAGGCCCACCAATTCGAGCGGTTCAGCCAGACCCAGTTGGGCCGCGGATTGATGTCCACCGAGGCGACCCTGATCCTGCAGGCCTTCCAACAGGCTCTCAGCGCCTCCGGATATAAGAAGCCGGCATTGAATCCCTCGGCCCCCGCAGCCCGGCGCGCCCTCGGGTTCCTGTTCCGCCAACCCGCCCTCGCCAGCCGACTGGTCAACGCGGAAGGCGAACCGTTGGCACGCCCGCTTGACCCGCTCCATTGGCAACTCTCGGAACCCGAGGATCCCAACGGGGATTACACCCTCAGTCTGGTCCAATCCGACGGCACCCCGCCCACCGAGATCCTGGGAACATTCCCGGGCGAACCCACGCTGTATCTCACTGGCGACGCCATCCACAAGGGACCGCCGCACGATGAACGGCTGCTCGGGGTCAACCGGCCGACCACCATCCCGGCCGCCGCGGTGGAGTCGCACGGCGGCGTCCGATTCCTCCGCAATCTCGGCCTCGACCTGCCCTCCCGGCTGGCCGACCGGGTCCGGCTCATCCCATTGCGGCCGGTGCTGCGTCTGGAACTCCGACAACTCACCTTTGGATCCGACGCCGAGCATTGTGTGCTGGATGTGCTGGGGGTTTCGCCGGACGCGCTGTTGGTGGAGCGATGGAACGGATCCCAATGGCAGGTGCCGGCGAGCACCGCGGGCGGGATGGCGACGATGGCGACGATGGCGGCGGGAATGCCGGCGGGGCCGGTGGGTTTGGCGGACCGCATCGTGGCGATCGAGCGGGGGGCCCTGGCCCCGGTGCCGGCGCTGGTGGAACGGGGCGGCTTCCGATGGGATTTCGCACGCCAGCAATGGACGTTGCGGGTGACCCGGGCCTTTCCCGAAAAGTTCGTGCCCTGGCTCCAATCCCTGCCGCCGGACCTTCCGGTGGAACTGCACGGCGAACTGGCGTCGTTCCGCAACGCCGAGGTTTCCGGCCAGGTACGGTTGTCGGTGGAGGAGAGCGAATCGATCGATTGGTTCGACCTGCGGGTGATCCTGGACGTGAGCGACACGACGTTGACCAAGGAGGAATTGCGACTGTTGCTCGACGCCCGGGGACGCTGGGTGCGGTTGGCGGACAAGGGTTGGCGACGGTTGGAATTCCAACTGACCAAGGACGACGACGAACAACTCGCGCGACTCGGGTTGAGCCCGCACGAGCTCGGTGCCGAGCCGCAACGGTTGCACGTGTTGCAACTGGCGGACGACTCCGGCAGCGGGATCGTGCCGGACGATGCGCGCCAACGGATTCAGGAACGGCTGCATGAATTGAAGGCGCGGGTCGCACCGCCGCAGCCCGCCTCGGTGCTGGCGACATTGCGACCCTATCAACTCGAGGGCTTCCACTTCCTCGCCTATCTGAGCACGAATGGATTTGGCGGGGTGCTGGCCGACGACATGGGCTTGGGCAAGACCCTGCAGACCCTCACGTGGCTCGCGTGGCTGCGCGAGGACACCCTGGCCAAGGCGATCGCCGCCACGCCGGAAGGTGCCGTGGGTGACCCGGCCAAGCCCACCGTGCTCCCGCCCTCGGTGGTGGTGTGCCCGAAATCGGTGTGCGACAACTGGCGGGCCGAATCCGCGCGATTCACCCCGCACCTGAGCGTGCGGGTGTGGGGGCCGGGCGAGGTGGAGCGGATGCCGTCCGAACTGGCCGCGGCCGACATCCATATCCTGAATTACAACCAGCTCCGGGCGGTGGGGGAGAAGCTGGCGGACCAACCGTTGCTGTGCGTGATCCTCGACGAGGGGCAGTACATCAAGAACCCCGGAAGCGTCACCGCGATGATCGCGCGCACGTTGAAGGCGCGGCACCGACTGGTGTTGAGCGGCACGCCGATTGAGAACCGGCTCCTCGACCTTTGGAGCCTGATGACGTTCGCGATGCCGGGGGTGTTGGGAAACCGGGCCAATTTCCAGAAGGTGTTTGATGCGAAGGACGACCCGTACGCGCGACGCCGGCTCACCGCCCGGGTGCGTCCGTTCCTATTGCGCCGCACCAAGACGCAGGTGGCCCGCGACCTGCCGGACCGGATCGAGGAGGACTTATATTGCGATTTGGAAGGCGAGCAACAGACCTTATACCGGGCGGAACTGAAGCGGGCCCAGCAGGTGTTGCTGCGGGTGCGCACCTCGAAGCAGTTGAACCAGGAGCGTTTCAACCTCCTCACCTCCCTGTTGCGGCTGCGCCAGATCTGCTGCCATCCGCGCCTCGTCCAACCGACCTCCAAGGCCCCGAGCGCCAAGGCGGAGGCGCTGCTCGAACTGCTCGAACCGCTGATGGAACAGGGCCAGAAGGTCCTCGTCTTCTCCCAGTTCGTCTCGCTGCTCGACCTGCTCCACGACGAGCTTCGCGAACGCGGTTGGCCGGTGTTCTTCCTCGCGGGCGAGACCGAGGATCGCGGTGCGCTGGTCCGCGAATTCCAGGCGGCGGAGGGCAACTGCATCTTCCTGATCTCGCTCAAGGCCGGCGGTTTCGGACTCAATCTCACCGCCGCGAGTTATGTCGTCCTTTTCGATCCGTGGTGGAATCCCGCCGTCGAGGCGCAGGCCATCGACCGCACCCACCGCATCGGCCAGACCCAGAAGGTCATCGCCTACCGACTCCTGATCAAAGGGAGTCTCGAGGAGAAGATCCGTGCCTTGCAGCACCAGAAACGGGCGCTCGCCGGCGAGGTGCTCGGCGAGGAAAACTTCACCAGCCAACTCGCCCTCGAGGATTTCCAATTCCTCTTCGCCGATTGACGCTCCATGAATGACCAATGACCAATGACTAATGGCGTCTGACCCCTGACCCCTGACCCCTGATCACTGACCACTGATCACTGACCCCTGATCACCACCCACCCCATGTCCCTCCTCTTCACCCTCCGGGTCGCCGTGTTGAGCCTGATGCTCCTTGCCGCCAGTGCCCTCGACGCCGCGACCCCGGATTGGCCGATGTTCCGGGGCAATCCGTCGCTCACCGGTGTTTCCACCGCGAAACTGCCGGCGGCGCCCGCCCTCAAATGGAACTTCAAGTCCGGCGGCCCCATCATCTCATCCCCCGCCATCGTCGGGGATCGCGTGTTCTTCGGGTCGGGCGATTCCAACATCTATTGCCTGAGACTCGATGACGGACATCGTGAGTGGGCGTTCACCGCCGGCGGGGCGTTCGAGGCATCGCCTCTCGTCCTGGATGGCCGGCTCTATCTCGGGGATCTGAACACCAATTTCTACTGCCTCGACGCCGGCTCGGGGAAGGTCCTGTGGAAGTATGGTTTCGACGACAAGGTCAAGAGCAGCGCCAACTGGTATCCGGCCCCGGATGGCAAGGGCAGGCGCGTGCTCGTCGGAAGCTATGATTTCAAACTCTACAGCTTCGATGCCGTCACGGGCCGCACCAACTGGGTGTATGAGACCGGCAATTATATAAACGGGTCCCCCGCGGTCACCGATGGCCAGACCGCGTTCGGCGGATGCGATGCGCTGGTCCATGTGCTCGCGCTGGCGGACGGGCGCCAGGTGCGCGAGATCGAGGCCGGGGCCCCCATCATCGGATCGGCCGCCCTCATCGATGGCCGGGCCTATGTGGGGCACTATGAAAACGAGTTCCTTTGCCTCGACCTGCGTGAGGGCAAGGTGCTGTGGCGATACCGCGATCGTGCGTTCCCGTACGCGACCTCGCCGGCCGTCACCGCCGATCGCGTGCTCTTCGGTGGCCGCGACAAACGGCTGCACTGTGTGAAACGCGACACCGGCGACGCGGTGTGGGTGTTCGCGACCCGGGGCAAGGTCGAGAGTTCACCCGTCGTCGTGGGTGACAAGGTGGTGTTCGGGTCCGACGACGGCCGGCTTTACCTGCTGAACCTGGCGGACGGCAAGGAACTCTGGAAATACGAACTGGGCCAACCGGTGCAAAGTTCGCCCGCCGTCGTGGAAGGCCGCGTCCTGATCGGCTGCGACGATGGACATCTGTACTGCTTCGGGGCGCCGTGATCGGAGATCGGAGATCGGAGATCGG
>JANYCC010000221.1 GCA_025360495.1 Verrucomicrobiota bacterium
ACCACCGATCGCACCTGGGCATTGGGTCCCAAGCCGGGATTGAACGACGTGTCCAACAGGCCGTTTTTCTCCAGTCGCAGCAGGTTCTGGACGGGGTGTCCGGGTCCCCCGCCCGTCTTGCCACCGATCAGGATCTTGCCATCGGCGGGTTGCACGGCGATGGCCGAGATCACCTGGGGCGCGAAAACATTCGGAACAAAGCCCGCATCGAGATCGCCTCCCGCATTCAGCCGCGCGATGGCCGGTCGGACCACCCCGTTGACGTGGCCGAAGAATCCCCCGATCAACACCTTGTCATCCGCCTGCACCGTGACCGCAAAGACCGCGTCGTCAGGACCGGTGCCGGGGTTGAACGTCTTGTCGAGCGCGCCCCCCACGCCCAGTCGGCCGATCATCAAATAAGGCACTCCTTCGTTCCCCCACGACAGGTTGCCCCCGACAATCACTTTCCCGTCCGACTGCGCACCCACCCCGAAAAGTTCCACCGTGGCGTTCACACTGGGTACGAATCCGGTGTCGACACTGCCGTCGGCATTCAACCGGGCCACCAGGTTGCGCGTGAATCCGTTCACCTTGCTGAACGCCCCCGCGACCAGGAGCTTGCCGTCCTGCTGGAGGAAGAGCGAATTGACATGAAGGGGATCCGTGCCGGTGTTCGGAAAAGAGAGATCGGGCCAGGCCGGTGAGACGGGATTCAACAGTGCGTCGTCGCTGGTCACGGAACCGGCGGAGTTCGACACGACAACCGTATAAACACCCCCGTCAGTCTGTTTCACGCTGCCAATGTCCAGCGTCGGGCCGGTCGCATTCGGAATGCCGATCCCCGCGCGCTTCCATTGATAGGTCACCGGCGCCGCACTTTCCGCCGCCACCGACAAGGTCACGGCGGATCCGGCGGCGACCGCTTGGGCGACGGGCTGGGTCTTGATCTTGGGGGCCGCGACCGAGGAGGAACTGTCACCGATCAACCGCAGGAGCGAAACGATGTCCGCCCCCACGGCAAAACCTCCCCCGATGAGCACCTTGCCATCGGTCTGCAACGCCATCATGCCGACCCCCTGTCCGGTGGAGATCGGCGGATTGGCGAACGTCGTGTCCAGGCCGCCGTCCGATTTCAACCGCGCCACCCCGACCCGCGGCGTGCCATTGTACTTGGAGAAATTGCCGGCGATGAGAGCCTTGCCGTCCGCTTGGAGACGGAGTGACTGGACGGCTCCGTCAGTCCCGGCAGCGGTCCAAGTGGGATCGGGCGTGCCGTCGATTCCCAACCGCGCCACGCCATTGTGCGCCGCCCCGCCGATCGAGGCGAAGATCCCCCCGACCACAATCCTGCCGTCACTTTGGATCGCGATGCAGGTGATCGAATTGAATGAGAACGGAAGAGTGGTGCCAACGAAACCGGGATCCAGGCTGCCGTCAGAATTGAATCGGGCAATGCCCACCGCCACCGGGGTGAAGCCGACCAATTTCAGGATGCCGCCGGCCACCACCACCTTGCCATCCGATTGGACGGCGATGTCCGACACACTGCCCGGTATCAGGCTGCCCCAATCGGGAACAAAACTGCCATCAGCACTTCCGTCCGCCTGGAGCAAGGCGATCGATTTGCGGGCCGCGCCCCCGATCTTCTGGAAGGAACCCCCGACGAAAGCCTTCCCGCCCGCGACAGGTAGGATTCCGGTGACCTGGTTGTCAGGTCGGGCATTGAACGCGGTGTCCAGTTCGCCATTCGGTTTGAACCGCGCGATATTGGTCCGGAGGATTCCGTTCCCGGCGACAAACAGGCCGCCCACCAGGATCGCATCATCACTTTGGACGCTGAGCGCATTCACCAGGATCGCCCCGTTGAGGCCGGTGCCGGCATTGAACGTGGTGTCCAGGGTGCCGTCGGTCTTGAGCCGGGCGAGGTTGGCAACCGCGGTGTCGCCAAAGCTGGTGAATGTCCCGGCGAGGATCACCTTGGAATCGCTCTGCAAGGCCACCCTCTTGAGGCCCAGGAATGCCGGGCCCGGGGTGAATCCGGGATCGAGGGTGCCGGACTGTCCGTGAACCGATCGGGCACTGCAAAACAGGAACAAGAATATCCCGAGAATCCGGGCCAAGGGTATTTATGATTCAGCGGCGGCAGATGTTTCCATAGGGTCAAGGGCGCTTCCGATCCATCCTCCTTGGGTTCCGGCAGCCGACAACAGCGGTGCCCGACGATCCTACCCGCATTTCTCGGTCAGTCCCTTGCCGGTATCCCGCCATGATCATACCCATCCGTCAAATTGGAAAATCTGCGCCCCGGGTTGTTCCCATTCCCCCCCGGCTCCGCATCGCGGGAAATACCATTGAAAACTTCCAGCACCCGGTGTTAGTTCTCGCCCCAGCTCAAAGACGACCCGACTCCCGGTACCGCCGGGGGCCCAACCCGACGATCCGCCAGCCAAGCCCAGAAGCCGCACTGCATCACCCATCCCACGCCATGAGCGCAACCCGGTTCAATGTTCCGGACGCAGCAGCCCGGGGCCTGCTGGAAATGATGGTCTCCCGACTGTCGGAACGCTGCTTCGAAATCGAACTGTGGGACGGGCTGGTCTGGCCCTGTCCTTCCCAGGCCTCCCCCCAATTCCGCCTCCGATTCCGCTCCCCCGCCGCCGTGCACAAGCTGCTCACCGAGCCCGGGGCCAGGGGTTTCGGGGAGGCGTTTGTCCAGGATCTGGTCGATGTGGAAGGCTCCCTCATCGGGGTGTTCAGTGCGGCCGAGGAAATGATGCGCCTTGAATGGACTCCAGCCGACCGTCTGCGGTTCGCCGGCGCCCTGGCCCTGATCCCACGTCCCGGATCCCCGCCCACCGGCCGCTACGGGGGCCTGGACCTGACTCCCTCCACCGATCCCGCAATGAGCCGACAGGACTCCGTCAATTATCACTATGATCACACGGTCGATTTCTGGCGACTCTGGCTCGATGAGTCCCTGTCTTATAGCTGCGCTTACTTTGAATCGGAGGATGTGCCCCTCGGTGCGGCGCAGGCGGCGAAGCTCGACCTGATTTGCCGCAAACTCCGGCTCCGCCCCGGCATGCGGC
>JANYCC010000240.1 GCA_025360495.1 Verrucomicrobiota bacterium
CTCCGCACCGATGCCGTGTTCGCCACTGACGCTGCCCCCGAGATCCAGGCACTTGCCGAGGATGCGATCGCTGGCGAGGAGGGCGCGGCGCACCTGGTCCGGATCGCGTTCGTCGTAAAGGATCAGTGGGTGAAGATTGCCATCGCCGGCATGGAAAACATTGGGAATCCGGAGCTCAACGTCCCGGCTGACCCCGGCGATGAAACACATCATCTCGGGGAGTCGGGAGCGGGGGACGACCCCGTCCTGGGTGAGGTAATTGGGGGACAACCGGCCGATGGCGCCGAACGCGCGCTTGCGGCATTTCCAGAGTTCGAGTCGCTCGCGTTCATCGGCGGCGACCCGGACTTCGCGGGCGCGATGTTCCCGGCATAAGGCGGTCACCTCCGCAGCCTGACGTTCGAGTCCGGGGGCGGGACCGTCGAGTTCGATGATCAGCACGGCCCCGGCATCGAGTGGGAAACCGAAATGGTAGGCCTGTTCGACGGCCTGGGTGATGAGTTGGTCCATCATTTCCAATGCGCCCGGCACAAATCCGGCGCGGATGATGGCGCCCACCGCCTGGCTGGCGTCCTCGACGGTTTCGAACACCCCGAGCAAGGTCTGGAAAGCGACGGGGGCCGGGGTGAGTCGCACCAAGGCCCGGGTGACGACGCCAAACATGCCTTCGGCACCGATGGCGACGCCGCGGAGGTCCAGGCCGCCGGGTTCTTCGCCGCCCTCGGGGAGCGTGCCCAGCCAGGTGATGTCGCCGTCGGGGAGGACCAGTTCCAAGCCGAGGATGTGGTGGGTGGTGACCCCGTATTTGAGAGTGTGGGGACCGCCGGAGTTGGTGCCGATATTCCCACCGATGGTGCAGGCCATCTGGCTGGAAGGGTCCGGGGCGTACTGGAGACCGCGAGCGCGCACGGCGTTGGTGATCCAGGCATTGACGCAACCCGCCTCGACCAGGGCACGGCGGTTACGGAGATCCACCGACTGGATGCGGGTCATGCGGGTGGCGGCGAGGACCACGCCGCCGGCGGAGGCAAGGACGGCGCCGCTGAGGCTGGTGCCGGCGCCGCGGGGGATGAGGGGCAATTGTTCGCGGGCGCAGATCCGGACGACAGCGGCGACCTCGGCGGTGGAAGCCGGGATCACCACGACATCGGGGAGGCTCTTCTGCAGCGTGTAGGCATCGCACTCGTACACGAGGAGGTCGCCGGGCCCGGTGAGGACGTGGGAATCGCCGACGACGCGGCGGAATTCCGCCACCAGTCCGGCGGGCAATGCGGCCCGAGCGGGGGTAGACACGGGCCGACGCTAGGAATCGGGGGGCCGGGGTGTCGAGCGAGGAGGCGGAGGGAAATGGGGGGCGGTCAATCGCCGGTGGCGCCAACCGCCCCCCTCGGAGGAACGCGACCCGGGGAGTCAAGGACCCGGACCGCGGTGGTGACGGCCGGGAGGAGGAAGGGAACCCGTCACCGCGGAAGACCTTAACCGAGTCTCGATAAATAAGCCGGGAAGGGGGGGTTAGTTTTTTCTTAGCCGGGGAATCCGGCTCGCCGCGAGGGGCGGAAAGGCCTAGGAAAGAAGGCAACCCCATGCGAATCCTGATTGCCGAAGACGAGATCAAAGTGGCGGAACACCTGCGCCAGGGCCTGCAGGCGGAAGGGTACGCGGTCGACCTGGCGGCAGACGGCGACGAGGCCCTGTGGCTGGCGGAGAATCATCCCTACGACGTGATCGTGTGCGATGTGATGATGCCGGCGAAGGATGGGTTCACGGTGGTGCGGCATCTGCGGCGGAAGGGGATGATGACGCCGGTGATCTTCGTGACGGCGCGCGGCGAGGTGGAGGACCGGGTCCGGGGATTGGACGCCGGGGCGGATGATTACCTGGTGAAACCGTTTTCGTTGTCGGAACTGTTGGCGCGGATCCGGGCCTTGTTGCGGCGCCAACGACCGCAGCAGGCGAACACGCTGCGGGTGGCCGACCTGGAATTGGACCTGGTGTCGCGGCGGGCGCGGCGCGGGGGCGATGAGATCGAATTGACGAACCGGGAGTTCGCGTTGTTGGAGTTCCTGATGGTCAGTTCGCCCAAGCCGGTGAGCAAGACGGCCATTGTGGAACACGTCTGGGACCAGCACTTTGATTCGCAGACCAACGTGGTGAATGTCTATGTGAATTACCTGCGTCGGAAGCTGGAACGTCCCGGGGCCAAGCCGCTGTTGCACACCGTCCGCGGCGTCGGTTTTGCGTTGCGGGAGGACACCGTGTGAAAAGCCTGCGCGTCCGGTTGACCGTGTGGTTCGCCCTGAGTTTTTTGGCGGCGACCGCAGTGTTCATGGGCCTGACCTACAGCACGCTCGACCAGGAACTGCGTCGGAAATCCTATGGCGCCGAGTTGACGACCCGCCCGAATTGGATCGTCCGCGGCAGTTACACCGAGGAGGAGATCCGCGAGATCATGAGCGAGTTGGTCGTGGCCGGGTTGACCTTCTCCCTGCCCTTGGTCCTGGTGTCGATGCTGCTCGGATGGTGGCTCGCGCGCCAATCGCTCAGCCCGATCAGCAGCCTCAATGCCCAGTTGCTCACCGTGAGTCCCCGCAATCTCGGGCGACGGGTCGAATTACCCGAGGCCGATGAGCAGTTCCGCGACTTGGTGCGCCACCTGAACGACATGCTGGGGCGGTTGCAGACATCGTTCAACGAGATGAGCGAATATGCCGCGCGGGTCGCCCATGAGCTCCGTACGCCGCTCACCATCATCCGGCTCAAGGTCGAACAATCCGATGCGCGGATCGACCCGGAATTGGCGGAGGAAATCCAGGAGGAATTGCATCGGTTAACCCATGTGGTGGACCAGTCGTTGTTGATCGCGAAAGCAGATCAGGGACGGTTGCAGTGGGAACGGACGGTGTTGGACCTGTCCGCATTGCTGGACGATTTGGTGCGGGATTTTCAATTGTTGGCGGCCGAGGAGGCTCGGGACCTGCGCTTGGAACAGCCGGGGCCCTGCTGGGTGACCCTGGACCCGCGCTACGGCAAACAGATCCTCCACGCCCTGCTCACCAACACCTTGGTGCACGGACGCGGGGCAATCCGGATCCGCCTCCGGGTCCGCGGGCGGCAGGCGCGCCTTTCGGTGCTCAACCCGGTGCGAAAGCGTCCGGCCGCCACCACCCACAACTTGGGATTGGGATTGCGGGTCGTTCGCGCCCTGGTCGCACTTCCGGGTCACATTCAGTTCCGGCAGCACCAAGGTCACAAATGGCACCTGTCGCGGTTGACCCTTCCGCTGGAACCGGCCCCGGCATCCGTGCCGAGCCGGTCCGACCCACGATCGGTCAACGCGTCCACCCTGGCCGGCGACCCCGGATTGTGATGTCACCCCATCTGATTCCAAGGGTGCTCCGGCCCATCGACCGGGGGGTGCGTTCGGTCGCCGGGTTGCTGGTGGCCTTGCTCCTGCCGGGGTTCCCCCGATGGACCGTCCGGGGCGAGGTCGGTGTCGCCTATAAGTTTGAGAATTATGCCGAACACGGCGGCCGCACCGAGGTCGACACCCACGCCGCCATGGTGGAGGCGGAATTACCGCACGACCTGAAGGTGCGGGCGCAATTCGTTTATGACGGGATATCCGGGGCCACGCCCATCGGAGCCCCCCCGCCGTCGGGTTCCGATCAGGTGCCGGTGGTGCCACTGACAGACATCCGTCGTGCGGAAACCCTTGAAGTGGAGTGGAAGCCCGGCCGGTACACCCTCGCGCCCTTGTTCACGCACAGTGAGGAAAATGACTATGTGTCCTATGGAATGGGACTCAATGGCAGCGTGGATTGGAACCAGAAGAATTCGACGCTGAACCTGGGAGTGGTCCGCAATTTCGATTCGGTGCAGCCCGTTTTCTTCCGCAACGCACGCCGTCGGGATGAATGGGACGTGCTGATGGGCTTGGTCCAGGTGTTGAACAAATACGCCCTCCTGACGGTGAACCTGACTCTCGGGACCGCCTCCGGCTATCTGTCCGATCCGTATAAAGGCGTCCGGTTTGACGGTTATCCCGATCCTCGGAAATTGTATGCGGACCAGCGCCCGGGGCACCGGACCCGACAGGTTGTCTGGGTTGGATGGAACCAGGCTGTCCCCCCCCTCGATGCGGCGGTGGAGACCAGTTATCGGTTCAGCCATGACTCCTTCGGGGTCCTCGGGCACACGGTGTCGGTGGAATGGTTCCAGAACCTGGGATCCAAGTGGATGGTGGCGCCCCTGTTCCGCTATCACCGCCAGTCGGCCGCGTCGTTTTACGGGGTGCGGTTCCCGGGGGATCCCGGCGATCCGGATCTGTTCCCGGATGTGGTCATCCCCCCTTTTTACACCGCCGACTATCGATTGTCGGAACTGCAGACAATCACGTACGGACTTTCGATTTCGTGGCGGGTGCATCCACGCGCCACGTTGGAGGGGGCGTACAAGCACTATCAAATGCGGGGGCTCGACGGGATCACCTCGGCGAGCAATTATCCTGAGGCGGATATCTGGACCCTCGGCGTGCGGCTGAGGTTTTGAACGGGTTGCATGGACATCGATTCCATCCAGGCGGGGAAGGCGGCCGTTCCGGGCGGCGTGGCCGGGCGTGTCGGGGCCTGGCTGCGGGCGGGCCTGATCTCGGCCCTGATGGCGATGGGATGCGCGGCCCGTGCGGACGGGGCTCCGGAACCGCGTTCAGCCGTCTCCGGAACGAACGCCCCCGCAGTGAAAGTGGGCGACACGTTTCCGGATCCCGCGGGTTTCGGGGTCGAGGGCGAACTGCCCCGGGACCTCAAGGGGAAGGTGGTCATCATCGATTTCTGGGCCTCGTGGTGTGGACCCTGCCAGGAGTCATTCCCGTTGATGGAGGACCTTTACCGCCGGTATCGCAGTGAAGGCCTGGTGGTGCTGGCCGTGAATGTGGATGAAAGCCGGTCGGCCATGCGGACCTTCCTGGCTGACAACCCGGTCTCCTTTCCCGTGGTCCGGGACGTCAAACGCCGGTTGGTGGCGCGCGTCAACGTGACCTCGATGCCGACCTCGTTCCTACTCGACCGCGACGGGGTGGTCCGGTTCATGCATCCCGGCTACAAAGGGCATGAAACCAAGCGGCTTTACACCCGGGAGATCGAGCAATTGCTCCGTCCCCAGGGAACCAATGCGGCACCCGCGCCTCCTATTCCGGTCACACCCAAATGAATCCACGAACCTCCCGTTGGCGGATCCTCCTGCCGGTCCTGGGGTTGCTGGCCGGTTGTTCGACCGTGCGACCCTGGGAGCGGGATCATCTGGCGTCCTATGGGATGCGTTCGGATCGCGATCGACTGGCCGTCGCCCTCAACGAGCACCTGTGGTTTTCACGGGAGGCGATTCACGGCGGCCGCACGGTCGGGACCGCCGGTTGCGGCTGCAATTGAACATGCGATTGTCCCGGTCATCCCATAACGGGACGGTCCGAATCCGGGCCGATCGGTTCGTCTTGGGCGTGACGATTCCGCAGAAGATCGGGCCTTTCACGCAAAGAACGCCAAGCACGCCAAGGACCGGGAGGAATCCGGATCCTGCAACCCCTCACTCGAAGGTGAGTGAAATGTGGGGTGCAGGTCACCTCGACTGCCTGCCTCTTTGCGGTCTTGGCGATCTTTGCGTGAAATCCGTTCTGCATGGATGCGGCATCGGCGGATGACCATGAAAACCTCGCGGATTTTCCCGTGGTTGCTGGCCCTGTTGGTGCACGGGCGGGCGGCGGTGTGGTCCTTGGGCCCGGTGTTCCGTCTTGGCCTCCCGATCCTGGCCCACGTCTGCCGTTGGGCCGGTGCGGGCCTGTGGGTGGCCGGTCAGGCCCACGCCCAGTCCGGGGCCTCGGCCAGCATTTCCGGGCTGGTGCCGTATTCGGGCAACATCGCCCTGAGCGACCCCACCAACCTCGTCAACGGCCGGGTGGGCACCGTCTTCAAGGCCCGGATCACCGTGATCAATTCCGGCACCGACCATCAGTTCGACATCTTCGACTGCAAACCCGTCCCGCCCGGATTGACGATTGACACCAATGTCGGGGCCAAGGGTTACCTTCTGGGCGTCCCCACCTTGGCGGGCACGTTTCCAGTCACGATTTTTGCGGGCAACGTCAACGTCAACGGCGGGTTGGTCAGTCTGCCGGTCACGTTGGTGATCGATCCCAACGGTTCGCCACCGGTGATCGTGATGGCCCCGGAGGCACAGCTCGCTGCGGAGGGTGGCGCCGCGGGTTTCAACGTGGTGGCGACGGGCGATCCGCCCTTGGGCTTCCAGTGGTGGCACGGGGTCTTCCCCATTCCGGCTGGAACACTGGCTTCGCTCACGTTGCCCAAGGTCGTGGCTGCCGATGCCGGGGCCTATCGGGTGGTCGTGTCGAATCCCGCGGGAAGTGTCACCAGTGCCCCGGTCCAATTGACGGTGGAGCCCTTCACCGCGCCCCTGCGCCTCATTCAGTCCGCGGCCTCGGGTCAGGTGTTCTTCTTCACGGTCGAAGGTCCGCCGGTGGGGAATTATGTCCTTTGGAAAAGCCCTGACGCGCAGAACTGGTTCCCCTTTGCCACGCAGAGGGTGGTCACGGGCAGTTGGTCTTTGGCCACCACGAGTTCCGTCCCGTCGGGCTTCTTCCGCGCCACGGCATCGCCCTGATATCCGGGCTTCACCAACTGATCCGGGTCAACCCGACCACAGCGTCGAAATGTTCGTCGCGACTCAGGACTGGCAATCCGTGCTGCCGGGCCAGAGCGGCGATCCAGACGTCGTTTGCGGGCAGGGACGTTCCGGCTTTCCTTAGCTCCTGACGGATCAGGGCGTAGTGCGTGGTGGTGTCCTCCACGACGGGCAGGATTTGCCAGATGCCACATCCCCGCGTGAGCCAGGTTTCGTAATCGCGCCGATGGCGGGAGGACGCGATCCCAAAACGGTACTCGCCCAGAACGATGACCGGCACGTAAAGCCCGTCCGCGTCACCCACCCGCAAGACCGCTCCGGGAACATTGTCGGCGAAGGCAGAGAGGGCGTTGGTATCGAGGATCATTGGCGGTCCTCAGGCTCGAGCCTGCCGAACTCCTCATCGATGGCGGCGTCAATGCGGACGTTTTCGGCGTGCAGATGTCTGAGCCCGCCGGCCAGGGACATCCAAGGCTTGGCCGGGGACCCGGTGCCTTCCGTGCGAGCCAGTTTTTCCGTGATGGCTTCCTGGACGAGTTGCTTCAGCGTGCGCCCCTGTCGCGCCGCCGTGGCCTTCGCCTTCCGAAAAAGAGGGTCCGGTATTTCCAATGTGGTTTTCGTGGCCGGAGCTTCGCCCATATTTATGGGTCACGTCAAGGATCCTGGGGCTGAAGCAAACCTCGTCTGACCCTTGGCACCCGTTGTTGTTCCAAATCCCGGCGGAGTACCCACCTGCCATCGGAGGATGCAACCCGGTCGGCGGCTTCACCCAAAAACCCCTTTGCCGGTCCGACGGGTCATGGATACCGTGCGCGTCCGTTTGGATGAACCTGCAGCAGGAGACTTGAACCATGGCTAAACTTTCAGTGCGCGACCTCACCGTGGCCGGCAAACGCGTGTTTGTGCGCGTCGATTACAACGTGCCGATGGAGGAAAAAAACGGGGTGATGGTCATCAACGACGACACCCGGATCCGGGAGACGTTGCCGACCCTGCGGTTGCTGCTGGAACAGGGCGGGCGCCTGGTCCTGGCCGCCCATCTCGGTCGGCCGGACGGTCGGCGCGAACCCACGCTGAGCCTGAAGCCGGTGGCGGAGAAACTCGCGGAATTGCTCGGGAAACCGGTCGCGTTTGTCGATGAATGCGTCGGGGAAAAAGCGGAGACGGCGGCTGCGGCACTCCAGGACGGGCAGGTGCTCCTGATCGAAAACGTCCGTTTCCACGCGGAAGAGGAACAGAACGACCCCGTGTTTTCGGCCCGTCTGGCGCGGTTGGCCGAGGTCTATGTGAATGATGCTTTCGGGGCCGCCCACCGCGCCCACGCCTCCACCTGCGGCCTGGCCCGGATCATCCATGCCTGGGGCGGACCCTGCGCGGCCGGCCTCCTCATGGAACGGGAATTGAAATTCCTCGGCGACGAACTCGACCATCCCGCCCGCCCGTTCGTCGTGATCCTCGGTGGC
>JANYCC010000257.1 GCA_025360495.1 Verrucomicrobiota bacterium
CATTCGTTGTCTATGCCTATGCCGCCCGCGCCGCCGTGAGCACGCCCAGTCTGCATGGACGGTATCTGATGGGGCTCTATCTCATGCTGCTCGCTGTGTGTTTCCTCGGTTGGAAAGGCGTGTTGGTGCAGTGGCAGGAGCGTGGACCCGGACGTCTGGCCTTCCTGCTGGCCGGTGTGCCCGTCGTCCTCCACGCCGCCAGTTATGCCACCTTGCTGGATCGTTACTTCGGCCATTGATCCGGTCAGCGATGCAACCGGAAGCACCGCTCGGAAGCCGTCGCGGCCACGACATAAGGACTGGTGACCACCGGACCCGCCACGTCAGACCAGGGTCCTTCCGGTGAATCAGCCTGTTGCAACTGAAACCCTCCGCGGGTCCAGGTCAGGCTGACCCCATCCGCCGTCGTGGCCAATGCAAGGGTTGGTTGGACCACCAGGGTCGTGACCCCGGTGAGTTCCAATCCAAAGGTGATGTCGCCGCTACGAGGGTTGAAATTATGGACTTCGACGGCCAGCACATTGTCCCCCGCGACCAGTTGGTCGGCATCCGCACCCGTGACGGTGAATTCATCGGCGCAGGTGGCATCACCCAGGCAGGGGAAGGTGACGGCCAGTGAATCGTGGGTGATGGGTGTCGGGGCGTCCTCCATGCGGACCCGGGCGATCTCATGACCGTTCAGATAGACCACCGCGCCGTCGTCGATATAGCCCGTGAACTTCAGGTCGGCCCCAGACGGACGCGTCGCCACGGGAAAATGGGCGCGGAAATAATAGGTGACGAAAGGGAACAGGGTCGATGCATCGAGGTCCAATTGGGAATTCAGCGGCCCAACGTCGGGATTGCCCGCGGGATAATGCACATCCGCCCACAGCAGGGCCGGGTCCGGCCCGGTCCAGGAACCGTCCTGATAGTCCGGCGCCGTCCAATTGATCCCGTCCAGGTTCGCGTCCGTATGACGCCACGCACCGGTGAGGGAAACGAATTCATTGGTGGAGACATAGCTGACCGTGGTGAAGAGCAGATTCGAGGAGGTGTGGATGGTGCCCCCGGCGGAGGAGACGGTCCGGAAATAATAGTCGGTCGCCGCTTGGAGACCCGTGAGCAGGACGGCATGGTTGGTCGATGGCGTGGTCTGCAACGGCGTGGAGAATCCAAAGGCATCCGTGGGACCATACTCCACCTGGGTCGTGGCCGGACTCACGGTCGTCCAGGTGATCGACGCAGCGGTGTCGTCCGGTTGACTGCGGACATCATTGATGAAGGCCACAAGCGGCTTGGCGAACACCCCGAAATGGCTCCCGACGGTGCGTTCCCTTCCGGAATCGGCCACCGCGCTGGATCGGTTCAACCGCACGGGCTTCCCGGTGCTGCCCTCCATGGACATCGTCGTGGAACCGCCGCCGTCCAGGTTGATGCCGTCATAGGATCCCAGGAAAAGCAGCCAACCCCCGGTTTCGCTGTCGTCCGCCCCCTCGCTATAGCCGGGTTGGCGTCCGTCGATGGTGAGCAGGTAGAGGAACCGGCGGTCCTGGCTGAGACCGAGCGCGGTGCGGGGGTTGGGGTCGTGGATGACCCCGGGATAGTTTATATAGAGCTTGCCGACGTTCACCCCGTGCACGACGAGCGGATAAGATCCGGGAACCGCGGTCTGGATGCCGGCGCTGGGGATTGCGGGCCAGTTGGTCGGTGTGAAGGTGGCGTGGTTCGCGGCGTCAAAATGGAAGACCGCGGAATGCTGACTCGATTCCTGCGTTGATACCACCGAACCCCCGCTGATCGTCAGGCCCGCCACGTCCATCGGGGTGTTTTCGGGGAGATAGTATTCGGTGGGACTGAAGAACCCGCCATTGACCGCCACCTGGACTTTCCGGACCTGCACGAACCGGCTGACGGTCATGCCCCCCGTCTCGCGGTTGTCCGCGGCGTAGGGGGAATAGCGCGGGGTGGTGAGCAGTTGGATATCCGGGTCGTTGAGATCCACCCGCATCGCGTGGATGACGTGCTGGTTGGGGAAGCTCACGTCGGCCTTGTTGGTGCCGATGACATAATCGATTCCCTTGAAGATCGGCGTCCACGTGCCGATCGCCGGGGCCGCGACGGTGCGGGCGACGGCCAGGATCAGGGAACAGCTGAAGAGGAGATGTTTCATCGGGGAAAAGGGGTTGCCACGGTTTCTAATTGCCGCTGTAGCGATAGTCATAGCCTGCGGCCGGGTCGCGCATATAGGCCGGCGTGTGACCGTCGAAATGGATCCGGGTCAGCGCCACATGACCGTCCGTGAAACCGGTGACGCTCTCCGCATCGCGGTAGAACGGGTCATTGCGGCTGCCGGTGCGGCTGCGGTGCCAGGAAAGGGGTCCGTGGGCCGTCCATTCCATCACCAGGAGGGTCCGGTCCGGTTCGGCCAGTTGGGCGGTTGCCATGCCCGCGATATTCGGGGCGCCGAAAACCTGCACCCCGTTGAACACATAGCTGCCGTAGTCGAAGCGCTCGGAATCATGGAAGGGACGCGGGTCCGTATAGCCGCGGTCGTCGGGGCAGGCGAACACGGCGTCGTTGGTGGAGGAAGCCCCTTTCAGTCCGGCATAGCCCCTGACCTGTTCCTTATACCACCATTGCAATTCGCCAGCCTGCCCGGGCACCGCCGCCGGCAGCGATTGGTTGTGATCGGCGGCAAAGGCGAGGACGGCGCGGTTGACCTGTTGAAGGTTGGCCGTGCATTGCACCAGGCGGGCGGCACGGTGGCTTCGTGTCCAAGGCACGACGACAAGGGCCGCCAGCAAAGACAGGGTCGCCAGGGCCACGACCAGATCGGGCAGCGTGAAGGCCTCGTGACCCGATGGCGGCCGGTGGGTGGACATCACCGGTTTCATGGCTTGCCGGCCGCCCGCGGCAGGCCCCGGGTGTAAAGCGAGTCGAACGACTCCCCGGACGGGGTGGGGGCGGACCGGCGATGGGGTGCGGGTCGCGCGATCACCCCACCCTGTAGCAAGCCGGCTTCGGCCAACAACGGCAGATTGATATACTCCCCCATGGCGCCCGGGCAAAAGGCCACGACCGATGGTTTGACCACCCCGAGGTCGGTGCGCTGTTCCTCGCTCAACAGCGGTGGCCCCAGCAGGGAGACGATGACATCGCCGGCCGCGCCATGCCGCAGCAGTTCGAAGAAGTCCCCGGGTGGCACTTGGGGTGGACGAAGCGGATCCACGGCGAGCAGGATGTGCGTGGCCGCTGGGACGCCGCCCTGACGGAGACCGCTTTCCAAGGCACTGGAAACAGCGTCGGCAGCGGGTTGTCGGAAGGCACTGGTGTCGCGCATCACGATCGTGACCTTGCTGCCCGGGCGAAACAGGCGGAGCGTCTCTTGGGCGAGGGCGCGGCCGATTTCCCGATCGATGGACGTGTCGCTCCGGGGCGAAGATCCAATCAGGGCGGATTGGAGGGCGACCAATGACCCAAGGAGAACCGGCAGGGCGACCAGGAGCTTAAGGCGGGCGGACCGCATGGCGGATGGGTGCAATCAGAAGACAGCGCGCGGCTTCGAGAGGACGACATTGGTCAGTCCACTGGCGAGCGCGGCACTGATCTGGGCACGCAGGGTGTCGGTCTTGGTGTTTCGGACCGACCCGTCCGCCAAAGCCAGGTTGCCGTTCCGCGCGTGCTGTTTGGTATCCCAAGACGCGTCGATGGAGTTCCCCAGATAGATGCTCCAAGAAGGATCAAGCCCGCCTCCCCCGCCGCTGATGTTGCTGTCCCCGGCGACGATGGTCAGAGGTTTCGTCTCGGTCGCCCCAAGGCCGATGAGGTAGCTGATGTTGGCGAGTCCATCCAGGTTCACCCAGTTCGTACCGGGTTTGCGGCCCAGATCGGTGGGACAGACGAGGATCCGCACCGAGGCGATCTCATTGGAAGCCCGGCGGAAATGATCGGTCCAATCGGGCGACCCGAGGGTCCCGCCGTTGGTGTAGGGCAGGCTCCAGGGAAAGGTGTCGCGGTTGTCCATCGCCCAGATCCGCCAACCGAGAGCCATCTGGCGGAGGTTGTTGAGGCAGACGGTCTGTTTGGCCTTCGACTTCGCGCGGGCGAGCGCGGGCAGCAGCATTCCGGCGAGGATCGCAATGATGGCGATGACCACCAGTAACTCGATCAGCGTGAACGCCTCTTTTCGTATGAATCGTCGCATGGAATCGGTGCCGGTGACCCAGCGTGGTCCGAGAACCACGGCAGTCCCCGGGCGTTTCGGCAAGATATCTCCCGGATGGCTTTGGGAAAGCACGACTTGAGCCAACACCGGGTTTCTTAAGGTTTTTTAATGCGCTCCAATCCCAGACTGCCGAGGTCGAACCACGCCTCCCCCTTGGACGCCCGTAACTCGCACGCCAGCGACACCTCGACCGGCCCTTGGTCGACGGCGAAATCGACCCCCACGTCCGTCCCGGGATCCGTCCCCAACAATCCCGGGGAACGCAGTTCCTGCCCGATCACCCGCAGCGCCGCACCTTGGTTCTTTCCAAACCCGAGGGGGGCCACGTTCTCAGTGCGGACGCGTCCTGAGAACCGATAGCGGCCGGATCCGAGCCGGACGATCGTGCGCCAGGAAGCTGCCGTGGTGGGGCCCGCGACCACATGCAACGATTTCTCCCGGGTCCCGGTCACTTCCATCCGTCCCCCATCCGGCGGATCAATCGCCTCCCACCCAACCAACCGGGTCCGTCCATTGCTCAAGTCGGGTTCAGCCGCCTTGGGGATGGCCAATTGGCGGGCCAACTCGGTGGTGCGGGCGCGAATCCGCTGTTTGAATTCGGTCGTGGCCTGCCTTTGCGCCGCCCGTTCCGCCGGGCTCAGCACGCTTTCGATCCGGACATTGACCTCGTCGATGAGGGGTTCCAGTTCCGCGGTTTGGGACAGAATGGGGAGAAGTTCCCGGAACCGGGCTTCATAACGGTTCAACCCGTCGGGATCGGCGAACAGGGCTTGGGCGATCCCACCGGCCGCCTGCGGTCGCCACGGGATTTGGGCCTGGTCGAACAACTGATCCATTCCATGGGGTAGGAATACCAGACGTCCGGTCCGGTCTTCCGGGGCGAAACGGTAATTGTTCCGTGCCAACACGTATCCGTCGCGATGCCCGGCGAACACCTCCACCACGGCAAAGGTGATGAATCGTTCGCGGTCGAGCCATCCGTCGAGCGCGGCCCATCGGGATTCCAGTTTCTCCCGGGCCAGCACTGCCCGCAAGGGCGCCAATCCGGTCGCGTCTCCGGGCCCATGCACCTTCATTGGGCCATCCACGTCGGCGCCGGATTCGGGTTCGAACACCCGGCCGTCCGCTTCCGGAAAGTGACGTTGGATGAACTCCGGCTCAAAACCTTCGCAGACCACGTACAGGCCCAACGGTCGGCGGTTGAGCATCACGACGGCATGGCCGACCGCAACCGCCGGCAATCCCGCGCGCCGGAAAAGTTCAGTGCCGACCCATTCGTGGAGATGGCTGGGATCTTCCACGGAATTGTTGAGGTGCAATCGGGTCACCCCCAGGCCGCGACCTCCCGGTTGGAAACGGTCAAATTGCACGGTCAGCGACGGTTGGTCGTCGATCGGCCGAAAACTGCCGGTCGCGCCTTTCAAATGCAGTGACACCGAAGTCATTGGCGGCGCGCCGTCGATCCGCAACACGCCGGCCACGGGACGACGCGGATGCTGACGGAGCGCGTCGATGGCAGTGGAAGGGAGCTCGATTTCGATGTGGTGAATGCGGGCGGAAATGGATGCCGGCGTGTAGTCGTCAGCCGGATGCACCGCTGGCAGGAAGCCCATCGCGGCACAAAGGCAGGCCAGGAACGGGTTGGCACCGGTCGCTCCGGGAAACCGATGAGGGTTGAACCGGCGCGAAAACCCGGTCCGGTGCCGCCGAGACCGGATGGCCGACGGCCGGTTCACGGAGCACGGGTGGACGAGTCCGCACGCCGCTGGACCACCACGATCGTATTGGCCGCCGGACGCTCACGGCCTTCGGACGGGCTGTTCATCACCTGGCCGCAGACCCACATCGTGGCCGAGCCGCCTCCGTCCAGGTTGACGGCCTCCTCGCATCCCAGTTTCGCCATGTATCCGGCCAGTTCCGGAAACGACATGCCCGCCGAAAGCCCGTCCTGTCGTCCATCGACTTCGACCAAAAAGAACCGGTCATGGTTCCAACCGATGGCCGTGCGGGGATGACGGGCGGTGGCGGAAGTCCAGGTCAACGCCCTGCCGTCGTGCACCAGCGTCGGTCCACCGCCGACCGCCGTCTTCACCCCGGTGAGGTCTGGGAAGGTTGCCGTGCTCAGTTCCAAAATGGCCCCGGGCACCAAGTGTGCGGTCCGGGCGGACAGCTTCGGCCCCACCGAAAGCACGGGATGGAGCCGGTCAATGGGCGAGTTCCCTTGTTTGCGGTATTCCCGGACCCGGGCGCGGAGTTTTTGACCGGCATGGAGCGGGAGCCAATCTCCGTCAGGCACCCCCTCCAACACCAGTTCGACACCGTCCGACGTGCGGGTTGAGCTGCCGTTCGCAGCGGTATAAAGGACCACGGTGTCGTGGTCCCGCACCTCGTTCAATCCGAACGGTGTGGTCGATCCATCGGGCCAGCGCACTTCGAAATGAGAAATGATGTTGGTGCTGTGGGGCTGTCCGGAGGTGTCGAGCCAGAAACAAGCGTGGCCTTGGGGTCCGCTCACCAGTTCGCCGTTCTGGATCTGCAGGTCGCGGGGATCCCCGGGGTAGGAATGGTCGGTGTTGAAAAAATCCCCGTTCACCGCCGCCACCGCTGTCCCGGACCCTGCCGACATCGCCTTCACTTGCTCGGATACCGTGCCCAATCCCAGATTGGTCCCGCCGCCCAGCGTCGTCGCAATGCTCAGGTCGGCACGCGAACGGTCGAACTCAAACACGTGGATCGACCACGGGATCTGCTTCACCTCCTCGTGCCGGTAGCGATAGCCATGGGCCAGATGATCCGGTGCCGTCAGGCCCGGTGCCGTCGGTTCTTCAGCAACCGATCGGGAGGGACCGGCGGCCGCCCCGATCAAGAGGGCCGACAGAACGCAAACAAGGGGCGATGGGGAATGCCGGGCGGCCACGGTGATGGGGATTCTAGCAGGTCCCAAGCCGTCCGCATCCCCGGATATTCCCGGGGTGGTCCGGTCTGGTGTCGCTGCTCATTGTGTTTGGAGTTTGGTTCATGGAGTGGTCCCCATCCATTTGTGTTCAAGGAACGTTGTGGCGCAAGACCGCCACGGCATTGGCGATCGGCCGCTCATGCCCTTCGCAGGGGCTGTTCCTGATTTTGCCGGCGCACCACAGGGTCGCTGAACCGCCGCCGTCGAGATTCATTGCCTCTTCGCAGCCCAATCGTTCCAAGTATTGCCCCAGTTCATTAAGGGTCATCCCCACGGAAAGCCCGGGCTGACGGCCGTCGACTTCCACCAGATAGAAATGGTCGCGGTCCCACCCGAAGGCGGAGCGCGGATGCCGCTGGGTCATCGAACTGAACTCATACGAATCCTCGGCGGGTCGTTCGATCTTCACCGCCCGGCCCTGATGAACCAGCATGGGGCCGCCGCTCAGGGCCGTGCGGGCGCCTTCCAGCGTGGGGGTGCTGACCGTTGAGATCTGAAGCGTGGCGCCCACCCCGGCCTTCGGAAGGCGCGACACGATGGCCGGCCCGGCGGACAGGACGAGCGATCCCGGACGCAACGGGGTGTTGCCTCCCGGCCGGACTTCGCGCACCACCGCCGTGGTCTGAACCCCGGCGGCCAACACCGGGCTCCCGACCGCAACGGGCGGCTCGAGCAACCATTCGCGTCCGCCACTGACATGGGTGGAGGTGCCAACGGCGGGGGTGTAAAGTTCCAAGCCGTCATGGGGACGTTCGCCGTTCAGGCCCATGGGGGTCTTGGAGCCGTCCGGCCAGATGACTTGGAGAGCCATGGTCACGGGGCCCAGATGGGGTTGGTTGGTGTGATCGATCCAAAAACCGACGCCACCCACCGGAGCGCTCAGCAATTCGCCCTCGGAGATCTGGAGACCGCGTGGATCCCCGGCGAAGGTGCGTTCGCGTTGGTAGAAATCGCCATTCACGCCGGCGACCGCCCGGCCCAGGCGCGGGTCGACATCGTGCAGTTGCTCACTGAGCGTGGCCAATCCCACAGCGCCTCCCCCGGCGTGGACCGAA
This sequence comes from Verrucomicrobiota bacterium, assembly GCA_025360495.1. Taxonomy (GTDB): domain Bacteria; phylum Verrucomicrobiota; class Verrucomicrobiia; order Limisphaerales; family UBA9464; genus UBA6176. Next base: position 8,219 of record JANYCC010000257.1, read on the forward strand.
TGGATCGTGAGGTCACCCCGGGTGCGATCGATGCGCACGACGTGGATCGACCACGGCACGCGGGCAATCTGGTCGTTGGCATAGTCGACCCCTGGTTGCAAGGGTGTGAACTCCGTCAAGGGCGGCTTGCCGCACGACGAAAGCGTGGTGGCCAAGGCGACCACGGCGACGGCACGGCGCAGGCCCCGGAGGGGAGAAGAGTGGAGGGAAACCATTTTTGTGGTGGGCGCGTTCGGGCCACTTTAGCGGGTCGGCCGGTGTCCGGCTAGCGGGGGATGAAGGCTGGAGGATGAAGGTTGAAGGTCGATTCGGAGGTTGGGATTCCTAGGGCTGCGGCCAACGGACCACCACGAATTCCTGCGGTGGTTGGCTTGCCAGCAGCCGCACCGCGAGCCGACCCGCAATGGTCCCGCCTTCGCGCGCCGTCCAAGCGTCCAGCGTCATGCCAAATCGGGTCTCAAAATCAGTCCGGTTCACCACGATGCAGAACATCCCTTCTTGCCGCAATGCCGACAGATTGTCGCCGGGCAGGACATGCCGCACGCGTCGTGTCCCATACGGCTTCCACAACGACGTCTCGGCATCGTTCGAGGTTACAAACCCGATGGGGCCGGGTCCGTCGGGAAACCAAACCCGGAGCGGCGCGAACGGGTCGGAGCGGTGGGCATAGGTGTCGTACACGGTGAACGCCCGGTTCAAAGCCCCGCCGTCAGGGGCCGCCCCGTGCCCCAAGAGGGTGCGGGCGGGCCAGAGCGGGCGGGTCGGCAAAACGATCACCAGCAGGAGGGCGAGTCCGGACACCCCCGGCAACAGGGTGCGAAACCAGCGGGTGCGAACCGCGGATTCGGCCTGTCCAATGAGCAGGAGGGCGGGGAGCAACCAGGCATAATACGGGGCCAGGATGCGCCCGGCCGTGGTGATGCCGGACCGGGCGAAATAGGGGCCCAAGGCGACAAACGGCAGGAGCAGCACGGCGATTTTCCAGAGACCGGCTGAGCCCATGCGGCGCAGACCCCCGCGGCGCAGCCCATGGCCAAGCTGCAGGAGCAGGAGAATCGAGACCCCGAAGCCGAGCCCGGCATGTTCCTCGCCTGGGAGTTCGCGCACCGCATAGGCATGGCGGCCGTTCTCCGCGAATCCATCCAGTGACTGTTTCCACGCTTCCGGCAGCAGTCGCTCCACACCCGCGTTCAACATCCGGGCTCCCGGGATCACGGGCGGCAACAGGTTCTGCACGGTCAACAGTCCGGCGTTGTGCAGCGCCGACGCGAAGGGTCCGGGCGGACGGATCCACGCGTCCTCGGCGCTCAATCCGGTCCAATCCCCGGCATAACGTTGGTTGAGCACCGAGATCGGGAGCAGGGAAACCGCGCCCGCCGACACCGTCACGGCGGCCAGCACGAGGGGGCGGCGCCACAGGGGACGCGCTCCCGGCCACCAGACGACCAACCACGGGAGCAGCAGCGGCAGGTTTGAGCTTTTCGCACCGGTCATCAGCCCGGCGGCCAACAGGGACCAACCGGCGTCGGACGCGAATCCGGTGGTGCGGGCGCGCAGGGCGAAGGCCAGCGCCGCGAGGGCCAGGAACGCGCCATGGAGATCGTTGCCAATGCTGCCGGCCTGAAGGGCAAAACAATAGGCACCGGGGAAAACCCACATCCAAGTGGCGGAGGCCCGTCCACCAATGCCACTGCGACGGAGAACCGTGAAGGTCAGCCCCGGAAACAGCGCGAAATTGACCAGGTTCAGCAGAAAAATCGGACGGTCCGAATGGGCAAGGCAAAGGATCGGGGCCGTGACCCATTCGAACCCGCACGCCCGGGTGTTCAGCCGTTGATAGGGAGCATGGATCCAGTGCCACTGATGTTCTGCCAACCAGTGAAGGACCCGTGGGGTGCGGTAGGCCAGGGCATCAATGTTGTTCGGCGCATAGAGCAGTCCACCGATCAAGGCCGCCAGGAACAGCCCCGCAAATGTCGCCGCGGCCGGACGTCTCCAACGCCGCCGCCAGCCTTGGAGGGTGGCACCATGCACCGGTTGGGCACGCCACCAAAGACCGCCGGCCACGAGTCCGAGAATCACCCCCACCGTCAGCGCCTGCCGCCCCAGCAACCCGGCAGCGGACAGGCCCCAGCCCCAGACGATGCAGGCGGCGTTGACGGCCAACCAGAGTCGGACCAAACGGGGGGCGGCGGGCGCATTCATGGCCGCGGTTCGGCGCGCGGTTCAGGACATCCCGGTGCGCTCGAAAACAAAGAGGTGGTTCAAACCGAGTTGGAAAGTCGCATGCACCGACATCCGGAACCCCGGCGGGCCGAACACCGTCGGGGTCTCGTGAATGTCATATCCATGGTGTTCCTCCAGTGACATCCCGTGGATCAACCGCAACCGGGTCAACACCGAGAGAATCGCATCGACCGCCGGGGACGGCACCGTGATCACCAGTCGTCCGCCCGGTTTCAACAGACGGGCGCACCCCGACGAAAGCCCGGGGAGCAGCTTGGCCGGGATATGTTCCAACACCGCCAGCATCACGATCACGTCGAAGGGCCCGGCGTCGGTCGGGAGATCCTGGGGAAAGTACCCGCGGATCAATCGGAAGCCCTGCCGGCTCACCTGGTTTTGGGGCAGGGTCGGGTCAATCCCGACGCTGCCCGGACCGCAACGGCCGAGGCGATCGAACAGGACGCCGTCGGCGCTGCCCAGATCCAGGACCCGGTCGCCGGTTTCGATAAACGGGCCGGCCTTGCGGATGCGCCAGTTTTGGAGCAACCGGTCGACGGAGGTCATCGCCCGGCTCCGTTGTGACCGCCGTCGGTGGAAGGCGGTTGACGCCCCAGTGTCTTGAGTCCCAGGACGCTCAGGTGAAAACTGGAAAAGATCGTCTGGAGTCCCAAACCGGTGAGCGTGGCACCGGGGATGAGTCGGCGCAGGTTGGAGCCGGTGTCCAAGGTGCCGAACCGGACACTGCCCCAGATCCCGACCGCCCAAGCCAGGATCCCGAAGCCGGTCAGGGTGAGCACGGCACCGATCACCAACCCGGTTTCGAGATTCCACCGCCGGAACAGGCGCGCGAAGTGGGGGTCATTCGGCAGGAGTCCTTCGCCCACCGCGAACACCTTGGCATAAAACGATTGGGCCAGCAGTTGGTTGCCCACCAGCATGGCCAGGCTCGCAATGACCATCGTGCCCACGTCCAAGGTGATCCCACCCAGCGACAATGGTCCGAAAAGGGTCAGGGCCATGCCGATCAAACCGACCGCGAACGTGACGAGACCCGGCACAAAAAAGAGCCACTTCGGCGAATAGATCAGCATGAAGCGCAGGTGGCGCCAACCGTCCCGCCACGGCTTCAGATGTGGCGGACGGGAACGACCGTCCGGGTGCAGCGTGACCGGGACTTCCGCCATTCGAAGCCCTTTCAACTGGGACTTCATCACCATCTCGGAGGCGAACTCCATTCCCGTGGTCTGGAGATCCATCTTGCGGTAGCCGTCGCGGGAAAAGGCCCGCATGCCGCAATGAAAATCGTGGATCGGGGTCTTGAAGAAGAGACGGCCCAGAAACGAGAGGGAAGGGTTGCCAATCCAACGGTTTTTCCAAGGCATGGCCCCGGGTGCGATGGTGCCTCCACCGACCGGCAACCGGCAGCCCATCACCAGCTCGTGGCCTTCCCGCAGTTTGACCACGAACCCACTCACGTCCGAGAAATCGTAACTGTCATCCGAGTCCCCCATCAGGATCCATTTTCCCCGGGCCGCATGGATGCCGCCGCGCAAGGCATTCCCGTAGCCCTTCTCGCGGACCCGTTCCACCCGGGCCCCGAGGCCTTCGGCGATTTCGATGGAGCCATCGGTCGAGCCATTGTCGGCAATCAGCACCTCGCCCCGCACGCCCGCCTTCGCCAAGCCCGCCTGGGCTTTGCGAATGCAAACGGCCAGCGTCTCGGCCTCGTTGAGGCAGGGCATCAGGATCGTGAGTTCAAGTTCCTCAGGCATATTCCTCGGAAAGACGCGGCGTTCTACCGGGAACCACCCCGCACCGCAAGCGACGTCACCAGACGGGGGTGTGCCCAAAGTGAAGCCAAGCCACCGGAAAGCCCGGACGACCGATCCGTTTTCCCTGATTTCCAGATTCAATTCGGGACCCGCCGCACCGGACGCCGGACCAGATAGAAATTATCGACGGCCGGTGTCCCCAGCCGGGATCGCTGGTACGCCAGGTCCTCGATCGACGGCAAACCACCCACTGCACGCCGCACCCGGACCGCATCCAAATTGAGGGGGGATGATGCCACGACCTCGCCGCCCAGCGATTCCGTCCAGGCGAGCCCGTCGCTCTGGCCGGCATAGAGCGCTGCCAGATCATTCAAAACGAGGAACTCGATCCCGAGCTGATCCAATGTTGCACCGGTGAAGGGACGTGGCAGTTGGACAACGCGGCGTCCCGTCGACCAATCCCACAGATACGGTTCGCCCGCCGCCACGGCTGCGAAACCGACGGTGTGAACCGACCCAAGGTGTGGGGTGAAGGTTTCGAAGGGATGCCGGGGCGGACCCCAGGACCCCATCCGGCCTTCGAGTCGGTGTGAGAGCCAATGGTCGGGATGAAGTTCGACCCAGCCCGCGACCAACGGGCGGATCGGCAGGAGGGGACGGCTTTTCAGCAACGCGACATAGGCAATAGCGGCCAGCAATCCCACCCCGGCAGCAACGGGCCAACCTCGTCTGCGGACGATCCGCGCGGCTGCGGGTCGTCGGAGCACGAGTGCCAGCACCAAGGGGTAATAGGGCGCCAGATACCGGGCCGGTTGACGACAGCCCATTTGCGAGAGCAACACCATGGTCGCCACGCCGATGGCCGCCGCGAGCCCGATCGGGGGACGGGGACGGCGGGAGGACGGGGTTGCGGAGCCACGGGCCAGCAGATAGGGGATCAGCAAGAGCGAAAGGAACATTCCCGGGCCCGCCCACGCCTCGTCAAAGCTGGTCGGCACGACTCCGAAGAACTCGAATCCTTGGACCCATCCCGGATGTTGGGCGGCGAACCCGGTCATCACCTGGTTTAGCGAAGCAGCCCCGGGCACCCAAGGAGGCAGCACATCGTGCAGCACCAGCAGGGCAAGGTTGGCCACAACCGCAAAGACCGGATGGGCCGGGACGAAATTCTGTTCGGACCGACTCCAACCCGACCAATGCCCGGTGTGCGTGAAGTTGGCGATGGTGATGGGGACCACGCTGATGACGATGGCGATTGCAGTGACGCCGAGCGCTGCCAAAGGACGCTGCTTCAGCCGGGGCAGGGCGGGCAGCAGGGCGATCGTCCAAGGTAACAGCAGCGGAAGATTGGTCTGCTTGGTGTTGGTCAGGAGCGCGGCGGCAACGACGGACCAGGCAATGTCGGCGAACCGGCCGCTGCGTCGGGCGCGGAAAGCGAATTCCAAGGCGGCCAATGCGTAAACAGCGGAAATGAGGTCATTGGCGACGCTACCCGCCTGGCTCGCATACACCCAACCGGAGGGGGCCAGCCACATCCACCACCAGGCCGTCCGATCAGGAACACCCATCCTTCGGAACACCGCGAAACACAGGCCGGGGAGCAGGAGAAAGGCGGCAATGTTGGGGAGAAACAGCCCCCGGCGGGAGCCGGTCCACGCCACCAGCGGCGCATGGAACCACTCCATCCCATTGGCCAGGTAGTTGTACTGGCCGACCGGGGTGGCGATCCAATGCCACCGGCCGGCGTCGAGCCAATGCAGGACCCGGGGCAGACGATACCAAAAAGTGTCGTAATTCCACGGGGCGTAAAGGGCACCGCCGATGAAAGCCATCCCCGTGAGGACCGCGAACAGGAAAGGTGCGGTCCTTCGCCAGGGACGCCGGATCCGGGGTCGCACTTTCCCCCATTGATCTTTCCAAACGAAGGCTCCGAGCGCCAATCCCATTGCGGCAGCGATCGTGTAGCCCGATGCCCCGAGGGCTCCGAGGGACGAGAGTCCCCAACCGGCGATGGAGGTCCACGCACTGACCCCGAGCCAGACCCGCCACACGACGGGGGCCTGGTTCGGGGACGGGATCAACGGCATTCTGGGCGCGCTGGATAGACGGCGGCGGCCCTCCGGACAATGTCAATCTCCTCCGGGACGTGGATCAGGCCCCACGCTGGCGTCGGCAAATCCAGCCACCCCCGGCGATCAGGACGATCCCCGCGGCCCACGTGGAGGCTTCCGGAACCGCATCAAATCCCAGCACGTCGAAGAATTCGGAATCAATGGGGGAGAAATTGATCTGCTGCCCGAGGCCAATGACGGGATCCATGATGCCGGTCTTTGGAATGGCGCCGAGCCAGTGGTTGGCCTGCTGGCCGTTGCCAAATCCCGACAAGGTGCTGCTGCTCCCGAGGGCGAACTGCGCAATCGCCGTTGTTCCGCCATCGATGGAGAAGTACTTGGAAACCGTGTCCGCCGCTGCGTCGAACGACCCCGGATACACCGGGTCCGTGGCGCTCCGGGTGGAAAATCGGAAGAGATCGGCGAGACGGGGGACCATGGCGACTTCGCTTTGGGTCGATCCGATCGATGAAAGGATTTCTGCAAGGCTTGTCATCCCCATTCCATGACCGATTTCATGGGCAAGGGCACCCACCAGATCGTATTGCGCCGGGTTGACGCCATTGCTGCGGTCGAGGTCGTAGGTGAGCGCGGTGACCAGGGTGCTGTTCACCTTGACCGTGATGTCGATTCCTGGGGCTGTGGCCGAGAGAAGTCCGAGGGCCTTGGCGTCGGCGTTCGTGATCTGGACCTTTTTATTGTTGTCATCGGCCGTGGTCCCGGTGTTGCCTGGGTCGATGTGCCAGGGCAGTTGGACGGGGGACCCCCGGTTCACCCCGAAAGTCAGCGTTGTCCCAACCTGGAGGTGATTGTACGCCGTCGTGTCGTCCGCGCTGTGAATGTCGCCAAATAGGGCCGTGTTGACGGCGGTATAGGCGTAATTGGCGGAGACGGGGCTGTTGTCACCCACGGAGGTGCCCATCCCGGCGGTGTACTGGATCACGACATTGACCGTGATTGCGTCCGAAAAATTGGCGGACCAGAGGTTGCCGGCCTGTTGGGCGGCGGCCAGATAAGCATCGGCTGTCGGGGTGTCGGGAAAGTTGCTCGTCGTGAAATTGAACGTCAGCGCGAGGGCGCGCGTTACGCTCAAACTCACAACCAAGCCTCCTACCAGACACCCGACCGGGGGATTCGGTCGGGTCATCATAGTTCAACCGCAGAATGCGCCCGGCCGGGGCAAACTGTCAACCGATGTTGTAAGGGTTTAAGCTACGCGCTAAGTGGGTTTTTGACTACATAACCTCCTGGACTGCAGCCATATCTTGGAGCGGTTGGTGGTGGCGGCCGTCGCGGGGTCCGCCAGGGCCGCTTTGGGTCGGGGGAGAAAGGACCGGATCCCGGTTCCGTCCGCGTCTTGGGTCCGGTAGGGGAATCGTCCACCCCAACGGAACCCTTTCCCTCGCCCGGAGCCGCTGCTAGCGTTGCCGGGTCATCAGGATTCCACCGCAACCATTGCCGTCCGGTGGTGTGTTCCTGCGCCAGAAGACGAACCTTGTCGCCATGAAGATTTCGCCCTTTTCGCCCCGATTCCCCGCCCTCCGGCGTCTTACCGACCGCCCGGTCCCGTCGCGCCGGTCGGCCTTCACCCTCGTCGAGATCATGATCGTGGTCCTCATCATCGGCCTGCTGGCCATGATCGCGATCCCGAACGTGAAACGGGCCTTGGAGCGGGCCCGCCTCCAAGCCATCAAGGTCAACCTCCGCACCATCGATTCGGTCAAGACCCAGTGGGCCGCCGAAAACCGCAAGGGCGGCAATGAGGTGCCCTCGGAAACCGACCTCGCCCCGTTTTTCAACGGCAGCAAGTTCCCGACCCCCGTCGTCGGGGAATCCTACCAGATCAATGCCGTCGATCTCGCCCCGACCGCCGTCACCCCCGCCAAACTTCTGGACGTGCCCCAAGGGGGGACCATCACGATGGACTGACCTGGTTTAAGCCGTCGCCCCCAGTCCGGTCCAACCCGTTGATCCCGTTCATGTTTTAAGGGCCAGCTCCCGTTCCAGCAGGGTCGGATGCGAGTAATGGAACGTGCTGTACCACGGATGGGGCGTCAGGTTGGACAGGTTTTTCTCCGACAGTTTGCGCAGGGCTCCGAGGAGCGGTTCGGCCGACCCGACCGCCTGTTTGGCATAGTGGTCGGCCTGGTATTCGTGGAGCCGCGACCACAGATTGGACAGGGGGGAGAACCAGAAGGTGACCGTCCCCCCCAGCAGGGTGAAAAGGAGCATGGCGGGCGCGACCCCATCGCCTCCCCCGAACCCGAACGCCTCGAGGAACCAAGCCTGTCGGGACAGCCAGCCGATCAGTCCGAATCCGACGAATGACATTGCCGCGGCCAAGGCCAGGCGTTGCGGGATGTGACGGCGCTGGTGATGGCCGATTTCGTGCGCGAGGACGGCCTCCAGTTCCTCCCCGCTCAGTTGGGCCACCAGGGTGTCAAACAGCACGATTTTGCGGAAACGGCCGAACCCGGTGAAAAATGCATTGGAATGGGTGGAGCGCTTCGAACCGTCCATCACTTGGATCGTCCGTGCGGAGAAACCGGTTCGGTCGCCCAGGCGCAGGAGTCGGTCCCGGAGGGAGCCGTCGGCAAGCGGGGTGAACTTGTTGAAGAGCGGCAGAATGACCACCGGTGCCAGAAAGAGCATCAACACCTGGAAACCGATCAGCACCGCCCAACCCCAAAGCCACCATCGCGGTCCCATCCAATCGACCAGTTTCAACAAGAGCACCAGCAGCGGATATCCCAACACGAGGGCGAGCAGGAACCCCTTCACCCGGTCGGCGATCCAGGTGCGCATCGTCGTCGTATTGAACCCGAATCGGGCTTCCAGTCGGAACTGGCCCCACCATTCCCACGGCAGCCCGGGCAACGCCAGCAAACCGCCGATGGCGAACATCCAGCCCGCCGCCGACCACGCGGATCCGCCAAATCGTTCGCCAAACCATTCCCACGATTCCGGGAGAACCCCCGAAAAGACCACCGCCAACAGCACCACGTGGTCCCAGAGGTCGGACCATCCGCCGAATCGGGACTTGGCCAGCGTGTACTCGATGGAGCGGGCGTAGGTCGTCGGATCGATGGTGCCACGGTACGCCTCGGGCACCGCCCCGCGCCGGGCTGCGACATGCCGTCGGTTCAAGTGGTCGAGAACGGCGCCGGCGGCCCAGCGGAGGACCACGAGCGTCACGATCAAGAGCGGGATGAATTTGGCGGACAACATCGGCGTCCGGTCAGGCTACGTCGTTGTCGGTCCCGTCACAACCGGCGGTTGAAAACACAAATTGCAACGCATGCGTACTAATGGGTAATCTGTCGTCATCCTCGGCATGAAGATTTTTCTGGCATTCCTCGTGGCCGTCGCCCTCGTCGGTGGCGGCGGGTTCTATTGGCAGAAGCGCTCCGCCGCCGCGGCCACCGCCCTCGCCGCGACCGCCCGGCCCAATTCCGCGATCATCGAGACCCGCAGCATTCGTTTCGCCGTCACGGCCGCCGGGGACATCGGTCCGGCGGAACAGGTCTCCGTCCGCCCCGAGGTCAACGGCCGGATCGATGCCCTGCCTGTCGACGTGGGTGACTCCGTCAAGAAAGGCGACCTGCTGTTCAAGCTCGATGACAGCGATCTCCAGACTGAACGTCAGGGCGAGGAAAAATCCGTGGAGCGGACCCGGCTCGAACTGGGCCAGGCGGAGCGTGATTTCCGGCGGGCCGAGGATCTCCACGCCAGCAAACTGATCTCCCAAGAACTCTACGAGGATGCCCATACCAAGGCCGCCCTCGCCCGCAATTCCCTCGAACGCGAGCAGAAGACCCTCGATATCATTTTGGATCGGCTGCGAAAAACCCGGGTCAGCGCCCCATTCGACTGCACCGTCCTTACCCGGCCCGTGTCCGTCGGCCAGGCCGTTTCCGGGTCCGGCGGATTCAATTCGGGCACCGAGGTCCTCACCATCGCGGACCTTCATGACCTCATCATCAGCGCCCATATCAACCAGGCGGACATCACGCGCCTCTCGGTGGAGCAAGAGGTCGAGGTGACCATCGAGGCCATCCCCGGCCTGAAGATCAAGGGCAAGGTGGAACGTCTTGCCCCGCAGTCGACGCTGAAGAACAACATCCGCGGTTTCGCCGCGCGCATTCTCCTCCGCGATGTTGAAAAGAGCGTCCGTCCGGGCATGACCGCCAACATCACCATCCCCGTGGCCAGCGCGGAAAACGTGGTGGCTGCGCCGTTGGCCGCCGTGTTCACCGAGACCAACCCGGAGACGCGCCAGATCGAGCGTTATGTCTATGTCAAGAAAGGGGAGGATTGGGAACGCCACCCGGTGGATCTCGGCGTGAGCGACTATTTCTTTGCTGAAATCACCCGGGGCCTCGCGGCCGGGGACGAAGTCTCGCTGGAGGACAAGGCCAAGGGCGCCAAACAGGTGCCGGGCACCGGTCCCGCCATGCCGCGACCCGCGGCCCCCCGCACGGCCGCCACCTCAGCCACCCCGGCCGCCTCGTCCATCCCCGCCCCCGCCCCCGCGCGACCGGTTGCGACGGGCACCCGCTGAACCAAGTCGGTACAAGCCGCCCCCAACCCGCCTGCGCCACCGTGGCTCTCCTCGAACTCCGCAACGTCAGCAAGATCTACCACCTCGGCGGTGAGGAGATCCGCGCTCTCGACGATGTCTCCCTCGACCTCGATCAAGGGGAATTCATCTCGATCATCGGCCCTTCCGGCAGCGGCAAGTCGACCCTGATGCACATCCTCGGCTGCCTTGATTCCCCGTCCCACGGCACCGTGAATCTCAATGGCATCGATATTTCGAAAACCTCCGCCAGCGGCCTCGCCAAGGTCCGCAACCGCACCATTGGGTTCGTTTTCCAGTTTTTCAACCTGCTCCCGAAACTCAGCGTCGTTCAAAACGTGGAGTTGCCGATGATCTATGCCGGGATCGGCGGACGCGAACGACGCGAACGCGCCATCCGGGCCCTCGAACTCGTCGAGCTGGGGCACCGCCTCAAGAGCCGGCCCAACCAACTTTCCGGCGGCCAGCAACAACGCGTCGCCATCGCGCGTGCCCTCGTCAACGACCCCAAGATCATCCTCGCCGACGAGCCGACCGGGAACCTCGACACGCATACGGGCGAGGTGATCCTCAACCTCTTCCGCAGGCTCGCCGGGCAGGGTCGCACCGTCATCCTCGTCACCCATAATCCCGAAATCGCCGCCGTCACCCCCCGCCGCATCGAGATCCGCAACGGGCGGGTCGCCGAGACCGTCGATCTGCGCCTGGCCGGACTCCAGGGCGCCGTGGTCCCCGCCGCCGCCGCCGGTCAATAAGCCGGTCGGCGGGCACAACGATGACCTTCATCAACGCCATTCTCGTCGGCCTGAAGGAGATCTGGGCCCACAAATTCCGCAGTGCCCTCACGATGCTGGGCATCATTCTCGGCGTGTCCTCGCTCGTCGCCATGAGTGCGATGGTTCAAGGCATGGAAAAGGGGTTGAAGGAGGCCTTGGTCGCGATCGGTGGCGTCCAAAAAGTCCGCGTCGAAGCCCAGTCCGTCCCCGTCGAACAACGCCATCTCCGCGATTTCGCCACCGGGGTGACCCTCGGGGATGTGTACGCGTTGATGAACTCGACGCCCGAAGTAGATCGGGTTTCGCCAGAGATGCGGATGGAGCCTTCCCCGACTTTGGCGGCCAATGGCAAGACCTACCGCACGTTCATGACGGCCGGCGTCTGGCCGATCCAGGCGGAGATGATGGAACACACCGTCGCCCATGGCCGGATGTTCTCCGATTTCGACAACGACCAGGCCCGCAACGTCTGTGTGATCGGCACCGGAGTCCGCGATGAATTGTTCGGCAAGCCCGAGGAGACCGGATCCGAAGTCGTGCCGGTCGGTCGGTCGCTCACGGTCAACGGGGTGCCGTTCACGATCATCGGCATGTTCGACCAGTATGAGAGTGAACAGGACCACAAGGAACGCCTCGTGCGGGTTGAGGAAGCCGAACGCCAGCGGTCGCTCGGTGCGGCCGGGGTTGGCCCACGGCGCAATCGCGGATGGGGCGGGGGTGGGGGAAGACGCGGGAACTTCGCCTTCTGGGTCAAGAACAACACCCTCTACATGCCGCTGAACACGATGTGGATGAAGCTCAAGGCGGGCCAGACCAATCTTCCCCCCATGCCCCGCCTCACCGGCCTCGAAATCCGCATCCGTGATGTCGACCGCATTGACGTCGCACTCACCCAGATCCGCAACACCCTCCTCGTCAACCATCGGGGAATCGAGGATTTCGCGTTTCGAACCCAGGAGGATTGGGCCGACCAGATCCAGGTCTCCGTCCGCAACGCCCGGCTGAGCGGTGGCCTGATCGCCGGCATCAGCCTGTTCGTGGGCGGTATCGGCATCATGAACATCATGCTCGCCAGCATCAGTGAACGCATCCGCGAGATCGGCATCCGCAAGGCCGTCGGCGCGGGCGCCTTCGACATCTTCACCCAGATCGTCGTGGAAAGCGTCACCATCGCCGTCGTGGGCGGATTCCTCGGTCTCGGCTTTTCCCGGGCCGTGGTGTGGTTGATCAGTGAAATGACCCCCACCGACAACGCGCCCATCATCACCTGGGGCGCCATGCTCTTCGCCTTCGCATTCAGCGCCCTCATCGGCGTCCTCGCCGGCCTGTTCCCCGCTTTCAAGGCCGCCCGCATGAACGTCATCCAGTCCCTCCGCTACGACTGAGCCCGGCCGCATGCACCTGCTCAACACCATCCTGATCGGTCTGAAGGAGATCTGGGCGCATAAGTTCCGCTCCGTCCTCACCATGTTCGGCATCGTCCTCGGGGTCGCATCCCTCGTCGGCATGAGCGCGATCATCAAGGGCATGGAGAACGGCATGCGCGAATCCATGATCGCCATGGGCGGTGCCGACAAGGTCGTGCTCGAACAGCAACCCGTCCCGGTCTGGCAGGATCATCTCGCCGACCAGGCCCCCGGCCGCACCATGCGCGATGTCCTCGCCCTCCGCCAGAGCGCCCCGCTGCTTCGCGTCATCTCCCCGCAAATGGCCCTCGACGAGGTCGTCCTCACCCGCGGTCAGAAATCCTGCGACCCGGTCGAATGCGTCGGCGTCTGGCGCGAGGTGATCGACATGAACCTCCACGTGCTCGAACACGGCCGGTTCTTCACGGCGATTGATGAGGAGAAAGCCAGCGCCGTATGCGTCATCGGCACCGGCATCCGCGACGCGCTCTTCGGTTCCCCCGAGGAGATCGGCCGTGAGATCGTCCCGATTGGCGAGACCATCCAGCTCAACGGCCAAACGTTCACCATCATCGGCATGTTCGCCCATTATATGGGGGAACAAGAGGCCAAGGAGCGGCAGTTGGCGCGGGAATCGGCGGCTGCCCCGCAGGTGCAGGCCCAGTCCGGACCCAAACGCCAGAAGGGATGGGGGCGTCGGGGCGGTTGGGCGTTCTACCGGAAGAACAACACCGTTTATATCCCGCTCAACACCGCCTGGGTCCGGTTCCGCGCCGCCGGTGACATCAACGGAGTCCCCGACCCACGGCTCTCCAACATCGACCTGAAGGTGAACGACCTCACCCAGTTGGAAATCGCCATCCAACAGGCACGGAACGTCCTGTTGATCACCCATAATGGGATCGAGGACTTCAACTTCCGGACTCAGGAAAACCAGATCGAGAGCATCAACAAGCAGATCAAGAATGCCCGGCTCAGCGGCGGCATCATTGCCGGGATCAGCCTGCTCGTCGGCGGAATCGGCATCATGAACATCATGCTCGCCAGCATCAACGAGCGCATCCGGGAGATCGGCACGTGCAAGGCCCTCGGCGCCACCGGCCCGGCCATCTTCATCCAGATCGTCGTGGAGAGCGTCGTTCTCTCCGTCCTCGGCGCGCTCTTCGGCCTGATTGCCTCCGCCGGATTGGTGGATGTTCTCGCCCTGATCTCCCCCACTGCCAACAACCCGGTCATCACGTGGCAGGCGCGGGCCATCGCGGTCGCCTTTTCCGCCGGGGTGGGGATTCTGGCCGGCCTGCTCCCCGCCATCAAGGCCGCCCGGCTCAGCCCGATCCAGGCCCTTCGCTACGAGTGACCAGCCGGCCCAAGATCGGCTTGGCACGAGCCCACCCCTGTGCTTTGCTTATGGGGGTTGGGACCCCCTGGGCTCTTCGTATGAAACGCGGCACACAGTTTCTTTCCCGCTCCCACATTCTCGCGCTGCTCCGGCCATTCCTTCTGGGCATCGGACGTCCGGCCCGGGTCCGAGCCGACGACACCCCCGCCTCCAAACCCCGCATCGTTGCCGTGGAACGTCACGGAACCGGACTGCTCGTCCGGGCCTCAGTTCCCGCCGGCATCGCCCGGGTCGTGCTGGAAGGTTCCGCGAAGGGCGACCTCAAAGCCTGGCTGCCCCGGGGCGTGAAATGGATCGGCGGCACCGCTTCCGACATCACCTTTGAAATCGCCGCCGATGGAGGGATGGAATTGTTCCGTGTCCGGGCCGACGCCACCGATCCGCTCCCCGCCTCGTTCTATTCGGGTCGGACCAATTTCCCGGGGGACGCCCTGGCCGGTCCGCCGCCCGCCGCCTCCAATCCCGGGGGGATCTTTCCCGGCGTGGACCTGGCCACTCCTGGCGCGGGCGGCACGCCGGCCCCACGGTCGGTCGTGGAGTCGGACATTTGGGTCGTACGGGACGACACCCTCTATTTCTTCAACCAATACCGGGGCCTTCAGACGATCGACATCACCCATCCGGACGCACCGAAGCTGGTGAGCACCTTCCCGCTGCCGGGTGCCGGGGAACAAATGTACCTCCTGGACGATCGCAATGTGGTGTTGCTCGCCGATGACCCGTGCCGGATGTGGGGCATCGATGCCGCCTCCGCGGTCATGGTCGTCGATACCTCCACGACCCCGCCAACCCAACGGGCGAGCCTTCCCTTGCACGGTCGCATTGTCGAAAGCCGGTTGGTGGGCACGGCGCTCTATGTCGCCACCGAATCTTGGGAACCGGTCCCCGACGGCTCCGGCGCCTGGCAGGGCGGCACTTATGTGGCGTCGTTTGATCTGTCCGATCCGGCCACACCGGTGATCCAAAAACCACTCTGGTTCCCCGGCACCGGCAATGTCGTCACCGCCACGGATCGGTTCCTCTTCGTGGCGATCACCGATTGGTCGCAGAATTGGCCGTGGAAATCCGATCTGCAGGTGGTCGACATCACCTCTCCCGACGGGGCGATGTCCCCTTATGTCCGCATCCCGCTGTCCGGTCGGGTGGCTGACAAGTTCAAACTGGATCTCCTGCAGGACGTCCTTCGGGTGGTGGTCGAATCGGCGGAGACCGCCGGCAACGGACGGTTCGTCACCGTCCTCGAGACGATCCGGATTCCCGATCCACAGTCTGCCGGCCCGGGCTCCTATGTGCGGCTGGACCGCTTGGAATTGGCGCGGGGCGAGAGATTATATGCCACCCGGTTCGACGGTGATCGCGGCTATTTCGTGACGTTCCATCAGATCGACCCGCTTTGGGTGATCGATCTCTCGGACGCGACGGCCCTGAAGGTTGCGGGTCATTTGGAGATCCCGGGTTTCTCGACTTATATCCGTCCGCTGGGCGACCGCCTGCTGACGATGGGCGTGGACAGCACGCAGGGTTGGCGGGTGGCCGTGCAATTGTTCGATGTGAGCGACCCGGCCCGGCCGGCGCTGCTTTCCAAGGTGCCGCTCGGTGAGGATTCGTCGTGGAGCGAGGCGAACAATGATGAGAAGGCATTCGGCGTCATCCCGGAAGCCGGATTGCTCCTGGTCCCGGTCAGCACCTGGGGCGGATCGACTCTCACCAACGGGGTCCAGTTGATCGACTTGGGACACGACAATCTGACCCGACGCGGCCTTCTGAAAAGTGACGATGTGGTGCCGCGACGCGCCACCTATCACCAGGACCGGGTGCTGGCGATCTCGGGCCGACAGTTGGTGACCGCGGACGTCAGTGATCGCGACCAACCAAAACCCTCCGCCACGCTCGAACTTTCCTATTCCGTCGATCGTGATCTCGTGTTCGATGGGCACCTGATTGAAGTGGTTCCGGGCGGTCTGCGGATCCGGTCGATCCCGGATGCGGGAGCGGTCACGACTTCGTTCGATCTGGGCGGCCAACCGATCCTCGGTGCGGCGATTCGGGGAGATCGGTTGCATCTGCTCCAAGGCTATGCCGCCTCGGTCCAATGGGAGTATGTCACCAATGACGTGTGGATCACCAAGACGAACCCTGGGGCCCTGTTCCCCTCGGTGTGGGATGTGTCGGCGTTGCCGGCGCTGGTCCGCATCGGAGACGCGACGACCGCGGTGACTTCCACCACTTGGCTTGGCGACCTGAAGGCCTTGTGGCTGAAGGACGATTTGTTGGTTTGGACCAGTGACGCACAGACCTATTGGCCCTGGATGCTGGCTCCCGGGATCCAGGGCGGGGCCACGGTGGATCTGGTGGGCGGCGCCCTTCCGATGTGGCCGTGGTGGGCGTGGTGGGGCGGGTCGGGTCGCACGTTGCTCGCCGTCTCCCTCGACGCCGACGGCACGCCCCGATTGGCTTCGGAACTCACGATCGGCACCGACAATGGCGAATCGGTGGGGAACGCATTCAGCTCGGGCCCGCTGGTGTTCGACACCCGACAGAGATATGAATCGGAGGTCACCGGCACCAATGTCGTCGTCGAGAAAATCTGGTTTCTGACGGATCGCGCATTTGTCACCAATATAATCATCGGGATCGATGGCACTGTTAAGACCGATATCACGAAGACCCAGGGTGGCGAATGGCGTGATGTCACCAATTCCTATCCCATCCTCCGCTGGTGGTCCCGCCACGAGCTCGACGTCATCGATTATGCCGCCGATCCCGCCGCGCCCCTCCGCCGGCCTGCCATCCCTGCGGCCGGTCCCCTTCAGGGAGTTTCCCACGGCGGAGCACTCCTCTATTCCACCCCGACCCGGACGGACACGAACGGCAATCAGACCATTTCCTTGGAAGCCGACGCCTATGACGGCGTGGCGCTCCATTGGGTGGATTCGGTGCCGATAGCCGATTCCAGCGTCAGCGAGACCCAGACGGTGTTGTTCCGGGAGGCGGACGGTTTCGTCGCCCGGGGAGGATGGGCCACAAACTCGGTGCAACGACTGGAGGCGTGGAGGATTTCTGACACCGGCAAATGGGAGCGCAAGGCGTCCGTCCCGTTGTCCGCGGCACCCGGCCAATTGGTGCGGTTCCATGACGCATTGATCGCCAGCAACGGCGGCCAGATCGATCTGTTCCGGATTGCCCCCGACCTTGATGCGGGTGATCCCCTGGTCCGATTGCCGGTCACCGGTGAACCTGGCTGTCTCGGAGTCAACGTGACCCACGGGGATGGTGACTCCACCGCAGGGGTCTGGCTGCCACAATGGGATTATGGGTCCGTGCGCCTCGGCCCGTGAATCCCCGTCCGGAGTCCCCATCCGGAGTCCCCATCCGGAGTCCCCGTTCGGAGTCCCGGCTTCAGCCGGCCGGGCGTGCGACACCACCTGCGCCTGCGACCTCACCCTGCGCACCTGCTCGCCTGTCTGCGTCCCAACCACCGCACCCCGTGCCTGCCCTCCGATCTTAGCATGACCCCATCCAACCCCGGCAGATCCTCCCGTTGGTTCGTGCTGGCGCTGACCATTCTGGCGCCTTTCGCCCATTCCGCGTCCGCCGCCGAATCCGAGCCCAATAACAACCGCGCCCAGGCGAACCCCCTGATCATGGATGGTGCCGGCCATGCCCTGAGCGATGGACGGATCAACCCGCGCCCGGATCTGGACGTGTTCTCGATCTCAACCCCGGCGTTCCCCGGGCAAACCACCCTGGTCATCACCATGACCCCGACGGCATCCGATCACGGTTTGGATGCCCGGCTCCAGCTTCAGGACGCCGACGGCAACGTGCTTGTGGATCGCGATGACGGTTTCGATAACAAGGCCGAGTCCATTTCGTTGACGTCGGCCACCGGTGGAACCTCCTATTTCATCGTTTGCCGCAGTGCCGATCTGTTCGATTCCGGCTCCGGGGATTACACGCTGCAGGTCGACCTGACCCTTCCGGATGATGTGATCCCCGGCGCGGTGAGACTCGGTCCGGTGGGACAAACGATCACGAGGTCCGGAGACATCGCGTCGCCGATGGACGTGGACCTTTTTTCATTCACCACCGAGGCCGGGCAATGGCTCTCTTTTGACCTGGATCGGACTTCGGCCGGGTTCGATTCGGAAATCCGGCTCTTTGATTCCGATGGCACACCGTTGGGCACCAACAATGACGCGTCGGGCCCGGGAGAATCCGGGGGCTTGGATTCCTATCTGGAATATGTTTTCGCCCATGGGGGCACGTATTATCTGGGGGTGTCGGGCCACGCCAACACCAACTATGATGCCGCCACGGGGACCGGTCAGACACTGGGCAGCATGGGTTCTTATACCCTGGTCGTTTCACCGGGCCTCGCCGGGAGTATCCGACGGCCGGGTGACACCACCGAGTATCCGGTGGATATCCTGCGTTACGGATCGGCTGCGCAGGCGATCAACCCCGGGCGGCGGACTTGGATCGTCATCCACGGCTGGAACAGTTCGCGGACCAATAATAACATATCGCAACTGGCGGCGAGCCTGCTGGAGGATCGGCCGGAGGACCAGGTCCTGACCTTGGATTGGAGTTCCGCGGCCGACACCGGGCTCCTGCCGTTCGATGCTGAGTCCTCCATTGTCCCGGTGGCGGAATGGGCCGCCGCGGCGTTGGTCGCCCGCGGCTTCAGTGGAAGGGATCTCAATCTCGTGGGGCACTCGTTTGGGAGCTATGTGGCCGACGAGATCGCCCAACGGATTCCCGGTGGCGTGAATACGATGGTCACCTTGGACCCGGCCGCGGATGTCTTGGGCGGCTTTGATCCGGTGTCGGGTGATGAGGTGGATTTCGCCCGGGATTCCGTGTTTTCCTGGTCTTTTCATGCCTCCTCCTTTGGCGATGAGTACACGCCGGTGACGGCCGATGAATCCTTCCTGGTCGAGAGCGGTCACGATTCCCTGAGCGCCCACCGCGATGTAGTGTTTCTCTTCGCCAACCTGCTGTTGAACCCCATTGACGCCGTTGGACGATATTTCCTGCTGACCCGACTCCTCGACGCCGATCCCGGCCCCTGGGTGCCTGATCAGTATGTGTCGGATTTCACGGATGACGACCCGGTCCGGGGTTATGACGCCATTCTGTTCACGGGATCCGGCGGCACCAACGCCCAATCAATCCGCTTCGTCACCAACGCACCCATCTTGCAAATCACCAGCCACGCGGACCGGGCCGATGTCCTCACCAATCCGATCGCCTTGGCCGGGGTTGCAACCGACGCCGGACGGGGAGGCAACGGGATGGCGTCCGTGCTGGTGAACGGGATCCGGGCCGATGGCGACACTGCCCCGGGATCCGGAGTCGCCAACTGGAGCCGGCTGCTTCGGTTGGTTTACGGCGCCAACGTCATCACCGTCGTGGGCCGGGATGGGGGCGCCCAACACGCCTCTGTCACCAATGTCATCACCCTGAATTATATCGCCCTGCCCGACCTGGCCATGTCTTTCGCCAACGATTCCGTGACGGTTTCCTGGCCGGTTTCCTATGCCACGTTCGCATTGGAAAGGAGCGATGACGTCGGTTCTCCCGATGGCTGGAGTCCGGTGCCAGAGGTTCCCAATGTCACCGGTCAGCGGTTCGCGATTGTTCTGCCGGCTTCGGAGTCGAGGCGTTTCTTCAGGCTCAGAAATGCCCCATCGGAGGGACGAGTTATACGAGTCCCCGATTGATCCGGTTCGAAATGGGACTCTCAGAGCTCGTCCCTCCGGAGGGTGCGGTCACCAATACCCGAACGCCCCTTGGTCGTCCCACAGATAGGAGGACCGGTACCGTTTCATCAGCTTGATATCCCGCCACGATGCGGAACCGTCGAGTCGGCCGAGGTTGCCACCCTGCGCACCCACATCGCGAGGGGTCTGGGTGAGTGCCTCGGGATGGGTGTTGAAATAGGCCTCTGCGCGGACCACCGGGCCGCGTGCACTGTGCGGTGCGAGGATGCGCTCGAAGCTCGAGCAAAACAGGTTGAGATCAGCGACCAGCACGGCTTGGGGATCGTCGCTGAGCTTCTGTGGCGAGATCCATACGTTGGTTCCCTGAACCGGCATCCAAGGGGTCTTTGCCCGGCCCCCGAGATAGTGGTAACCGATGGCGATTCCATAGTCGGAATGGATCCGCCAACCCGCTTTTTGGGCCATCCACGGCGCGAGGTTCGGACAATCCAGGGATTTCAATTCACGGGCGTAGCGCAGGATGTTCGTCTGGGTGGCGCTGGATAGAATCGGCGTGTGGGTGTCGTCCGAATTCTTGTTGTCGGTGTCGGGCCTCGGCAGGAGGTCGGAGTTGTCACCGGCATAAAGGTGGGCCGCCAGGGTGAACTGCCGGATGGTGCTGAAACAGGTGGACCGATGGGCCCTCTCCTTGGCGCCGGCCAGGGCGGGCAACAGCATCCCGGCGAGGATCGCAATGATGGCGATGACCACCAACAACTCGATGAGGGTGAAGGCACCCCCTGTCGGGACCCCGAAGGTATCCGGGGATGGGTCCGTGCGGGAAGGGGGAAACCGTTTCATGGCCTGCACCGGTTTGCTATCTGTCCGCACCCTGCCTCCAATCGGGATCGGGTACAAGGATCGGGTGGGCCGGTCCGGTTTCCCCGGGAACATCCATCTTGACCTGTTTCACTTTGCGGCAAGAAAGTCATTGCCAAGGTGTATTATGCCATCCTGCGGGAAGCGACCCGGTCGGTGATATTGCGTCGGCTGTGTGATCAGATTCTCCACGATGAGTTGCACCACGTCCGATTTCAGGCGCAGCAACTGGCTTCATTGCGTTCCCGGCGGGGGTTGCCGGGGACGGCGCTCACCATGGGCCTCCAGCGGTTCCTCTATGGTGGAACGGTCATTGTCGTGTGGATGTTCCATCGGCGGGTCATGGACCGCGCCGGGGTGGCTTTCCCGGCTTGGTGGAGATCCTGTTGGAGGGAGTTTGAGGACGCGTTTTCGCCGGAAACGCCGAAGGTCCCGGACGCCATGCCGGTGGGTCGGTTGGGACCCGCCGACCGGGCGGAACCTGACTCAGCCACCGGCGATTCCCTTCTGGGCTTTCGTGGGGACCCGTGACACAGCTTGGCGATCATGGATCCCACAATCCGTTGCGTCCGCCCATCGTCCGGAACCGGGTGGCGTCAGTGGGGCGTCACGGGCGCCGCCGCCAGTTCCGGGCCGCGGGCGGGGCGCATGACGCGCGACCTGATCCGCATCAGCACCACATAGAAAACCGGCGTCAGAAACAGTCCGAACACCGTCACGCCGATCATCCCCGAAAACACCGCCACACCCATCGCCCGCCGCATCTCTGAGCCGGCCCCCGTCGATTCGACCAACGGATAAACGCCGGCGATGAAAGCGATGCTCGTCATGAGGATCGGTCGCAGGCGCAACCGGCAGGCTTCCAAGGCGGCTTCGACAATGCCCTGTCCGTCGTCCTGGCGCGCCTTGGCGAATTCCACGATCAGGATCGCATTCTTGCACGCGAGCCCGACCAGCACGATAAGCCCGATCTGCGTGAAGATGTTGTTGTCCCCGTGTTCCAGGATCACGCCGGTCATCGCGCTCAGCAGGCACATGGGCACGATCAGGATGATGGCCAGCGGCAGGGTCAGGCTTTCATACTGCGCCGCCAGCACGAGGAAGACGAGCAGGATGCACAAGGGATAGATATAGATCGCGGTGTTGCCCGCGATCCGCTGTTGGAAGGTCAGTTCGGTCCACTCATAGGATAATCCCGGCGGAAGCGATTGCCGCACCAGTCCCTCGATCGCCGCCTCCGCCTGTCCCGAGCTGAAGCCCGGACCGGGATTGCCGTTGATCTCGGCCGAGGGATAACCGTTGTAACGCATCACCCGGTCGGGTCCGGCGGATTCACGAACTGTCATGAGCGTCCCGAGCGGCACCATCTGCCCGGCCGAATTGCGGACTTTCAGGCGGCTCAGATCCCCCGCCTTCTCCCGGTATTTCGCATCGGCCTGCGCGATCACCTGATAAGTCCGGCCGAACCGGTTGAAATCGTTCACATACAACGAACCCAGGTAGACCTGCATCGTCTCGAAAAGCGGTCCCAGTGGGATGCCCATCGTCTTGGCCTTTTCACGGTCCACGTCCGCCGTCAATTGGGGCACATTGACCGTGAAACTGGAATAGACCGTCGAGAGCGCGTTGGTGGCGTAGGCGCGGCCGGAGATCTCTTGCGTGGCGTGGAACAAGGCGTCCAGCCCGGCCCCGCTGCGGTCCTCGACCTGGAGCTTGAACCCCCCGCTGACGCCCAGGCCGTTGACCGGCGGGGGCGGCACCACAAAGACCATCGCCTCCTGGATCCGGCTGAACATCCCGTTCAGTTTTCCGGCGATCGCAAACCCGGATTGCCCGGGGTCGTGACGTTGCTCAAACGGCTTCAGACAGACGAACACCACGCCCGAGTTCGGACTCGCGCTGAACCCATTGATGCTCAGTCCCGGGAAGGCCACCGCCGACTCCACGCCCGGCACCGACATCGCCTCGTCCGAGATCCGGTGGATCACCGCGTCGGTCCGGTCCAGCGACGCCGCATCGGGGAGTTGCGCAATGGCAATGAGGTATTGTTTGTCCTGCACCGGCACAAACCCGGTGGGCACCTGGCGGAAGGTCCAGCCGGTCAGGACCACCAACCCGGCATATAATATCAGGGCGACCGCACTGGTGCGGATCACGCGGGACACCCCGACGGCATAGCGTGCGGACGACCATCCGAAGAAACGGTTGAACGGTCGGAAGAACCATCCCAGCCCGGCGTCCATCACCCGTGCCAAGCCGTCCCGGGGTGCGTCGTGTCCCTGCAGCAACAGCGCGCACAATGCGGGCGAAAGCGTCAGCGAATTGAACGCCGAGATCACCGTGGAGATCGCGATCGTGATGGCGAATTGTTTATAAAACTGGCCTGTCAGGCCGCTGATGAAGGCCGTCGGGATGAACACCGCGCACAACACCAGCGCGGTCGCCACGATCGGGCCCGTCACCTCCCGCATCGCCTGTTCGGTGCCTGGATCGGGGTCAGGCCCAGCCGGATGTTCCGCTCGACGTTCTCGACCACCACGATCGCGTCATCGACCACGATCCCGATCGCGAGGACCAGTCCGAACAGGGACAGCGCATTGATGGAGAAACCGAGTCCCGCCATCACGGCAAAGGTGCCGATGAGCGAAACGGGGACGGCGACCAACGGGATGATCGAGGCCCGCCAGGTTTGGAGGAAGATGATCACCACCAGCACCACGAGGAGGATCGCCTCGAACAGGGTTTTCACCACCGCGCGGATCGAGTTCCGCACAAACACCGTGGGATCATAGACGATCTTATAGTCGAGTCCGTCGGGGAAGTTCTTCTTCAGTTCCTCCATGGTCGAGCGGACGTTGTCCGAGAGCTCGATCGCATTGCTGCCGGGCTGTTGGAAGATGGGGATCGCGACGGCGGAACGGTTGTTGAGCTGGGAGCGCAGGGCGAAATCGCTGGCCCCGAGTTCGATCCGGGCCACGTCGCGCAGGAGGGTGGTCTCGCCCCGGGCGCCGGTCTTCACGATGATCTTCCCAAACTCCTCCTCGCTCACCAGCCGGCCCTTGGCGTCGATCTGGAGTTCAAGTGCGACCGGTCCCGGCAGGGGTTGTTTGCCCACGGCACCCGCCGCCACCTGGACGTTTTGCTCGCGGATCGCGGCCACCACGTCGCCCGCCGTCAACCCACGGGCTGCCACGCGATCGGGATCCAACCATACGCGCATCGCATAATCCCCGGACCCGAACAACTGCACCTGTCCGATCCCCGGAAGCCGGGCCAGCACGTCCTTGACCTGAAGCGATCCATAATTGCGGACATAGACATCGTCATAGCGCCCGTTCGGCGAGAACAGGTGCACGACCATGGTGAGGTCCGGGGAGGATTTGATCGTGAGGACGCCGAGGCGACGGACCTCCTCCGGGAGTTTGGGAAGGGCTTGGGCGACGCGGTTCTGGACCTTGACCTGGGCCTGGTCGATGTCGGTGCCCAGCTTGAAGGTGACCGTCAGCATCATCACGCCGTCGCTGGTGGCCTGGGACGAGACATAGAGGGAATCCTCGATGCCGTTGATCTGTTGTTCCAGCGGGATGGCGACGGTCTCGGAGATGGTCTTGGGATTGGCACCGGGATAGACGGCCCGCACCACGATCTGGGGTGGGGTGACCTCCGGGTATTCGCTGACCGGAAGTCGGAAGAGCGCGATCAACCCCACCAGGAAGATCACGACGCTGAGCACGCCGGCGAAGATCGGGCGGCGGATGAAGAATTGGCTGAAATTCATGCGGGCGTCGGATCAGTGCGTGGCCGCGGCGAGGGGCGGGGGGTTGGTGGCCCCTTCCCGTTGGGGTGAGACCGGCATGCCCGGACGGACCCGCGGCAATCCGGCGCCATTGACCACCACCAGGTCGGCCGCCGCCAAACCCTCGTTGATCGCCCGTTTTCCGTCCACGGCGAGCCCGGGTTTCACCGCCCGATATTGGACCGTGTTGGAAGGGCTGAGGGTGAGCAGGAACCGTTGTCCCTGATCGGTGCCCAAGGCGGACTCGGGGACCAGGAGCACGGGATGGCGCGCCGACACCGGCAGGGATACGTGGGCAAAAAGACCCGGGACCAGATCGCCCTCCGGGTTGGGGAACACGGTTCGCAAAAGGATGCTTCCGGTGGCCGGATCGATGTGGTTGTCGAACGACTCGACGACCCCTTCGCGGCCAAGGCTGGCGGCACCCGGGATGGTGAGTGTCACCCGGATCTGTCCGGCCCCGTTGGTGGGCAACCCGGGTTTCCCGCGCAATGACTGCAGGCGGAGCAGGGAGGCTTCGTTGACGTTCGAATAACCGTAGATGGGATCGACCGACATGACGGTGGCCAGCAGCGTGGTGAAGCCGTCGACGCCGGAGACGTTGTTGCCCACCGTGACCAGTGCGCGGGAAACCTGGCCATTGATGGGCGAACGAACCTGGGTGTATTCGACGTTGAGCCTCGCGGTGGCCACGGCGGCCTCGGTCGCGGCGAGGGCGCCTTCCGCCTCCTGGAGATGGGTCCGGCGTTGGTCGGCCTCTTCGGAGGAGATTGCCTTCTGGGCAAGCAGGTCGGCGGAACGACGTTCGTCTCGCAGGCTCCATTCCCGGCGGGTCCGGGCCTGGGCAAGTTCCGCCTCCGCACGTTGCAACACCGCTTGGAACGGGCGCGGATCAATCACCATCAACACATCCCCGTGGTGCACCCGCTGCCCGGCTTGGAACCGGATCTCGGTCAGGTAGCCGGAGACGCGCGGCCGGAGTTCGACCGAATCCACGGCGTCGAGCCGGGTGCTGAGCTCGTCCTGTTCGACGAGTTCCCGCTGTTCGGGTGGCGCGACCGTGACCGGGGGCGGCGGCATGGCGGCGCTGGCCGGATCGGCATGATGACAGCCCGGGCTCGATAGGAGCAGGGCGGCGGCGATCAGCGCGCCGAGGGAAGGGGTGCGTTTCAAGCGATGAGGGGTCGAGGGTGGCGCGGGTCGACGGAATAAACCAAACGGTGGCCCAGGCTCAGGCGGCGAAAGAGATCACGCTGCGTTCGCGCACCGATTGTTGGTGATGGAGCCAGCGGACAATCGCCGCCGTCTTTTCTTCGGCAAGCTCGGGGAAAACCAGGATCGGGAACGGGTTCTGGAAGGCCAACGCCTCCGCCTCGAGAAGGGCGTGGTCCACCCAACGTGCCGAAAGCTCGCGTCCATGACGGGAAAGCAGGCGCTCCCGAATCTGGGCCCGCAGTCCCGCCATGAGGGCGTTGATCGAAACGTCGGGCGGGGCGTGGACGAGGGCAATTGCCTGCCACGGCGGGTTTCGGTTCCAAGGGGTTTTCATTGGGATGATATTGTTGACCGATCGTCTCAAGAAATGGCGAAAAAGTGGGGTTGAAGACTCGAAAGTCAAATCACGTTCAGGTGTCGGACGGGATTCCCAAGAGTCGGCGGATGGCCGGGGCAAGCACCCCGAGAAGCTCCGGGTCATTGGCGACCTTGGCCTGCACCTGGAGACCAAGGGACAGGGCATGGATCATCCGCGCCAATCCCGCGGCGTCCCCCTCGGGAATCAGGGCGACGGCCATGGCATCCCGCAGGGCGCTTTCCAAGTATTGTTGCGACCGCGAAAACAATTCGGCGACCTTGTCCCGCAGGCGGACGTCCTGGGTGCCCAATTCGGTGCCCACATTCACGAACGGACAACCGCAAACCTGCCCAAAACGCCGGGCCATCGTCCGCTGGATCCCCAGGATGAACGCGCACCATCGATCCAATCGTTCCAAAGGCGGGACCAGCGGCGAAAACATCGCGTCGAATTCCGGGCGACGTCGGTTCCATTGGTCTTCGAACGTCGCCAGGGCCAGGTCGGATTTCGACGGGAAGAAATGGTAAAAACTGCCCTTGTTCACGCCCGCCTGTTCGCAGATCTGGTCCACACCGACGGCCCCGTAGCTGTTCGTCCAAATCAGGTCGAAAGCGGCGTCCAACAGGCGTTCTTTCGCGTCACTCGTCCGTCCCATTTCAATCCTTCCGGTCGGAACATCTCCAATGTGGACCGATCGGTCAAGTATTCGTTTCAATCTCCCTCTCTTCCGGAGGCACGAGGACGAGACACGAGGAGGAGGACCGCATGGTTGGCTGACCCCTCTCCCCGGCCCTCTCCCCGCTCGTTCCTCGCGGGGCGAGGGAGACCGGAAAGGCCGGTGTAGCAGCGCATGGGAATGCGCTTTGGCTGCGCCCCTTCTCCCTCCCTTCCTGAGGGACGACGGAAGACCGGTCATTTCATCGGTTCCAATGGCCGCACTTCAATTCCCCGGAAAAAGATCTCGGCGGACTCGGACTGGAGTTGGATCCGACCTTGCGTCAGCGGCTCCAAGCCCCCGGTTCCCGGACCGCGCAGGTTCAACAGGATGAGGTTCGTCCGTCCATTGATCACGTGCACGGCGCGGTCGCCCGAGCAGATCACCTCGGCGGTGTTCCAACGGCCCAAGGGAAGGTCGGCACTGCCAGAACTCATCAGGCCGTCAGCGAAAGTGCGGCGTTCCCCACCGGGCCATGCCTGCCAGGGCATTCCCCCGACGCCGTTGCGCTGCCGCCACGCTTGAAGGAGCGGCAGCAGGAGCGGGTCGGAGTCGAGTCGGCGGACTTCGGCGTCGGCCTGCACGCCGCCCACGGGCCAGAAATCGCCGCTGTCCACCTCCGCCAGACTGCATTGGGAACCGGTCAACCAAAGGCTTCCCTTCGGTGGCGCCGAACCGGACGAATGATAGAACACGCCGCTATCCCGTTGGTCCGTGGCGCGGGGAGGCCAGCGGAGTTGCCCCCACTTATACTCCACGAGGAGGCGGAAATTGCGGTACGAACCGGTGCTGACCAAGGCGCCGCAGACCTCGCCCGAACACCGGATCGCGGGCCGGCCGTCGTTGGTCACCACCGTGAAGACCCGGCGCGGGTCGCGGTTCCATCCGATGGCCGGACGTCCCTCCGCCTCCGGGCCCAGCCAGGTCTCCCACCCCGCGAGATTGCGGCCGTTGAACAACGCTCGGCCCCCGGGTTCGGCGGCCAGGGAAATCACGCCCATCATCAGTCCGAACACGGCGGCGACCCAATTCATCCATGGTGGGCATGACGGTGCCAACCCCTGGCTCATGCCGGCTGGTTCGATGACCGCGCGGGCCACGGGATGGGGGTGGGCCGGTTATTTCGCGGCATGGGTGCGAAGGCGGATTCCGTAGACCGATTTGCTGGCGGTGATGAACAGGAGGTCGTGCCGGGTGCCTCCGATGCGCACGTTCGCGGTCCAATCCTCCGGGACATCGATGTGCCCGACTTTCTGGCCCTCACGGTTGAACATCGTGACGCCCTTTCCGGTGAGATAGACATTGCCCTCCGAATCGAGCGTCATGCCGTCGGAACCGAGTTCACAAAACAACTGTTTCCCCGAGAGCGAACGGTCCTTTTCGATGGTGTAACGATAGGTCTTACCCGCGCCAATGTCCGCGACATAGAGGGTGTGGCCGTCGGGTGTGCCGGTGATGCCGTTCGGCTGCTTGAGATCGGAGACCACGCGGCGGACGGTCTTCAGGTCGCGGTCGAGATGATAGACGTGTTCCCCATCCTGCTCCTTGGGGCCGCGGTTCCAATAGGAGCGTTTATAGAAGGGATCGGTGAAATAGAGGCTGCCGTCGGGATGCACCCAGGTGTCATTCGGGCCGTTGAGGAGCTTCCCGTCGAAATCCCTGACCAACACCGTCACCTTCCTGGCGGGGGAGATCGACCACAACTGATTATGCTCGTCGGCGCAGGCGATGAGGTTGCCATGGTGGTCGAAGAAGGTGCCGTTGGCGCGGCCGGCCGGTTTCAACCAATCGGAAAAGGTCCCGTCGGCGGCATTCCACTTCACGATCCGGTCGTTGGGCTGGTCGGTGAAGAAAATGTTGCCGGCCTTGTCGGCGGCGGGTCCTTCGGTGAACTCATAACCCCCGCCGAGCTTCTCGAGCTTGGCGCCCGGGGCCAGCGGATCGCCCGCACCGGCGGCATGGAGGGAGAACAGGCCCGTCGCAAGGGCGGCCAACACAAGGGAGAGATGCATGCGCGCCTGAATGCCGTGTCGGCGCCCCCGAGGCAAGCCCTGTTCGCGCCGGAAACCCGGATCGGGTGCATCCGGGCAGCGTGGGAAGCCAGGCCATGGGAGGAAACCGGACGCCGGGAAAATCCGCCCTCCCTGCCGGCCCCTTCGCCCGCTACGGTCCCCGCATGATTCGATTCGGCTCGTTGGAGCTGAAATCCAACCTCTTCCTGTCGCCGCTCGCCGGTTACACGAACCTGCCTTTCCGACTCGTCGTGCGCGAGATCGGCGGGCTGGACCTGTGCACCACCGACCTCGTCAATGCCCGCTCGCTCCTGGAACGGAATCCCAAGGCCCTGAAACTCATCGAGTCCAACGACCGGGACCGTCCGCTGGCGGTGCAACTCTTCGGCTCGGTCCCCGAGGAGATGCGCGACGCCGCCCAGGTTCTGGAGGCTGCCTGCGTCCAGTCGGTCGACATCAACATGGGTTGTCCGGTCCGCAAGGTCTGCCGGGTCGGAGGCGGCTCGGCGATGATGACCGAGCTGGGCCGCACGCAGCAGCTCGTCGGCATGATGGTCAATGCGGTGAAGATCCCGGTGACGGCGAAAATGCGGTTGGGTTGGGACGACGACAACCTGACGGCACCGGATCTCGCCCGGGCGTTGGAGGACGTGGGTGTGGCGGCGATCTTCGTTCACGGTCGGACCCGCGAACAGGGCTTCACGGGACGGGTGAAGCTGGACGGCATCCGGCGCGTTGTGGCGGCGGTGCGCTCCATTCCGGTGATTGGGAATGGCGATGTGACCACACCGGAGGCGGCGCAGGCGATGATTGGTGAGACGGGATGTGCCGGGGTGAGTGCGGGGCGCGGGGCGTTCTATGACCCCTGGCTGTTCCGGCGGACGCGCTGCTTCCTCGACACGGGCGAACTGCTGCCCGAGCCGCCGTTCGCCGAGCGGATCCGGATACTGCGGAGGCACCTGGACCTGATGGTCGAGGTGTTCGGTGAAAAATTCGGCTGCATCCAATTCCGGAAGGTGGCGCCGTGGTATGCCAAACGGTTCGGCCCGGCCAGTGTCTTCAACAAGCGCATCGTGCGCCTCGAGAGACGGGCCGAATTCGAGGAAATCCTCGCCCTTTATATCCAATGGCGCGCACCGTTTTGCGATGACGCGGGCGCCTTGCTGCCGCGCTACCGGCTGGCCCCGATGATCGCGTCGTTCCTCCAGGCCGACGACAGCCCGGAGAGCACGCGTCGGGAGGCCATTCCGGTGCCGCGCGGTCCGGTGGAGGTTTGGTAGGCGGGTGGCGTGGCGTGCCGTTGTGGCGTCCGGCATGGGTGGCGTCCGGCATCCTTGCCTGACGATGCCGGCGGCTTCCAGCCGCCCACGCTCTGTCTTCGCGACTCCGCCTTCATTCTTTGGTGCTGGAAGCCCCGTCACTGGCGGGCAGGATGCCCTCCGCCACGGCCCAATCCACGCGCTGTTTCCGGCAACCAACGGGTTGCAATGGGCGCGCCAACCGCACATAGTATATATAAGAAGCCACTTTCATATCGGAGGCACCATGCGCACCAACCTGTCCGAAGAAATCGCCCAGCCACAGGTGACGTCCGGCCACGTCGTCCTCGCGGCGACGGGCAAGGCCCTGCGAACCGGATCCAACCGGCTGACAGTCCTGCTCTTGTTTTGGTTGGCGTTGGGCGGTTGGACGATCGGCGGGATGGCGGCCACAAACCGGTGGTCTTATACACTCCTCCCGGGGAGCACACTGCTCGATGACTGCCCGGTGTGTGATCGCCTGAGTCGGCCGGTGCCGATGCGCGGTTCATTCGACCTTGAATGGGTGGGGGAGAATCCGCTCTTCGCGCATTATGTCCTGGAGAATGTCTCCTTCACTGCCGGCTTCCCCGGAGAACGGGTCTATCAGGTCACCGGCCGGGGCAGCTATCAGGTCGGGGGCGAGGTGGCGCTCCTCCAGGACCTGGCGCTCGAAGTCACCATTGACGACGGTTTCGCGCAAAAACTGTGTCACTTCACCAATGCGGCGCCCCAACTGGACCGGTTGTGGCCGATGATCGATGCCACGGTTGTCCAGACCAACGGCACCCTGGCCCAAGTCTATCAGTTGCAACTCTTCGCCGCGCCCGTGCGTGAGCTGTGGTTCTCCACCGCGGCCGGGATGACTTCCGGGAACCGCCCGCCACCCGGCAACCATTTTAGCGGCGGCGATCTCCTCTCCTCCTCCGGCACCCCGGTCCGGGCCAATGCAGAACTCACCGGACGACTCGGCATCATGCCCTTGGTCCCGGATCTCGGACTGGATGCGGCGGATGTGTTGCCGGGCGGCGAGGTGGTGTTTTCACTGGCGCAGGATGCCTTCAGCGAAACCCTCGGCCCGCTGCAACATGGGGACCTGCTGTCGGAGCGCGGCCGCATCGTCTTTCGGAACCAGGAACTCACGGCCGCCTTCGGATTCCTGACGCCGCCCGTTCCCGATGCGGGGTTGGACGCCGTCCAGATGATGGGGGACGGCGAGGTGTATTTCTCGATCCAAAAGGATCGGCCTTCGGTGAAACTGGGACGGATGCTGGGGCACGGCGATCTCCTCTCGAACAAGGGCGTGATCGTGAAGGACAACGCGCAGTTGCTGGCCCGTTTCAATCCGGTCGATCCGAAGGTGGACCACGGCTTGGACGCGATCCACGTATGGCCCAGTGGCGAGGTGTGGTTCTCGGTGGAAACGGGATTCAACGGCCCGAATTCCGAGGTGTATCGCGCCGGGGACCTGTTGAGCGACCAGGGCTACGTGGTGCAGCGAAACCTCGAGTTGGTGGCCCCTTTCGCGCCTCTGGAGGATCTCGCGGATTTCGGGTTGGACGCCCTGTTCGTCATCACGGATGCGTCCCCGCCAGTTGCCTCGCCCCGCCTGCGGCCCATCGTGCGGCCGGGTGGCGCGGGCGAGTTGACCCTGGAGTGGGACGCTGCGGGGCGCGTGTCCCAGGTGTTTCGGGCCCCAAGCGTGTCCGGCCCGTGGTCACCGGTCAGCCCGGTGCTCACCGACCGGAAGTTCATCGATCGGGGCGTCCCGACGGGGGGATCGTTCTATCGGTTGGACCATTGGTGAGGCAATACAGGTGGGACAGCGTCCGTATGAAAAGCCGGTCCCCGGCAATGGCCGGCGTGGCCATGCACATCTCGTCCAGCGAGTTTACTCGTTCGATCTGGAAGGAGTCGCCCGCGGGCACCACGTAGGTGTCACCGTCCTCGCTCAGGCAGAACACCCGGCCCCGATAAGCCCAGGGCGAGGCGGTGAATCCGACCGTTCCGCCATTTTTCAGCCGTTGCTTGTCATAGATCTGATGGCCATCCCGGGCGGAACGGCAATTCAGGAACCCGAAATCCCAGAGCACATAAAAACGGCCCTCATAGGCGAGCGGCGATGGGTTATAAGGTGCGGCGTTCGGCTCCCTCCAGGCGATGAAGGGGCCATCCCGTGCACCGTCCGGCAAGGTCAGGTCGCCGGTCCCGCCGGGCCGGACGGCATAGACCGGTTTGTTCACCTTCAGATTGTCACCCACATAACCCGCGCAAAGGTATAACAACCCGTCGGCGGCGAAGGGCGTGGGGATGGTGATCGTGGACATGCCTTGGAATTGCCAGAGCACGCGGCCCTCCAGGTCATAACTGCGGACCTGGTTGCGTCCGGGGACGACGAGTTCCGTGCGCAATGGATGGGTCCAGACGAATGGGGTGGCAAAGTTGCTGGGTTCGTCGCGGGGCGTGCGCCAGACCTCCCTGCCTGTGCGTTTGTCATACGCGGTCACCGAGGACGACTCTTCATTGTCATTCACGACATAGAGACGTTCACCATGGAGGACCGGTGAGGACGAGGTGCCCCAACCGTAGCGCATCTTGTGCGGTTCGAAGGCCCGGGACCAGAGGACGGTCCCCTTGAAATCGAGACAATACAAACCCAGCGAACCGAAGCAGACATAGACCCGCTCGCCATCGGTGACCGGCGTTTCCGAGGCATAGCTGTTCTTGAGGTGGATCGGGGTCAGGGGCGGGGCCGCGTGCAATTCGCGGGTCCATTCCACCTTCCCGGAATCCCGGTCCAGGCAAAGCGCGAGCCATCGTTGGCGGCCCCCCGGCGGTTGGGGACGGTCCCCTCCGAAATAGAGACCCTTCTTCGGGGCCTCCATCTCCACGTCGCTCACCGCAGTCGTCAGGAAGATCCGGTCGCCCCAAACGATCGGCGACGACCAGCCCCGGCCCGGGATCTCCGCGCGCCAGGCCACATTGGTGCCCGTGCCCCAGACCAACGGCAGGTGGTCCGAGTCGCCGATGCCCTGGCTCGAGGGCCCGCGAAACTGCGGCCAGTTCGTCTGGGCATCGGCCGTCGGGACCAAGGCAAGGGCGGCGGTGCAGAGGCAGGCCTTGAGAAGGCGGACGAAGCGGGGCATGAAGTGGTGGCGAGGCAACACGCATGCTTGGTACGGAAAACAACCGGTGTTGGGAAGGGTCGAGTCGTTTTCGCTCCCTTGGCACCCTTGGTTGTTCAAAATCCCGACGGTCTTCCCACCCACGCCCCGAAGATGCGCCCCGTGCCGGCCTTTGCGCTTGAGGAACGTCCATTCCGCCGCATAAGTTGACACGCAACCACCATAAAGATGAAACGCTTCCTTGCCCTCGCCGCCTTGCTCTCCGTTTGCGCCCTCAACGGTCTGGCCGATGACCTGGCCAGATTGGAAGGCAAATGGACCGTGAAAAAAACGGGACCTGACGGCACGTCCTACACCCAGGTGATCGAGATCAAGAAGGACAAGTTCAAATTCCGGATCCTCAAGGGGACTGACGACCTCACGCTTTATGCAGAGGGCACCGTGAAGACGGAGACCTCGGGCCCGTTCAATGTGATCAAATTCACCGATATCCGGGCCGGTGGCACCGAGTCCGACCTCCAGTCGGTCAGTGACGACCGGGCCTCGGTTTATATGTTGGGTGAGGACACGTGGACCGTGGCTTCCAACCTGGACAAGGAACGCGACCAGAAGCCCAGTCTCGACGTTTACGCCAAGAGCAAGAAGTGATCGTCCGGACGGACAATTCGGAGGGACAGTTCAGTGGAAGGCGTTTGGATCGGACACTGCCCCCATGTTGAAAAGCACCGCCATGCCGCTGTTCGCCGTCCTGCTCGCCGCCCTGGCGGGCCCGTCGGCGGGCGCGGCTACTCCCGCCAAGGTTCAGGCCTTCGTGGAGCAGCACTGCATCGAGTGCCACGATTCCGAAATGAAGAAGGGCGGATTGGATCTCTCGGCACTGAGATTCGACCTGCAATCCCCGACGGAGTTCGCGACGTGGGTGAAGGTCCATGACCGGGTGGAGGAAGGGGAGATGCCGCCCAGGAAGAAGGCCCGGCCCGGCGCGGTCGACCTCAAGGGATTCACTGCGACCCTGTCCGGCGCCCTGACGGAGGCCGACCTCAAGGCGGTGGCGAAGGAAGGCCGCGCCCCGCAACGGCGGTTGAACCGGTACGAATACGAAAACGCCCTGCGGGACCTGCTGCACGCACCCTGGTTGCAGGTGCGGGACTCGTTGCCGGAAGACGGCCTGTCCCATCGCTTCAACAAGCTCGGCGACGCACTCGACATGTCTTATGTGCAGATGGCGCGTTACCTGTCCGCGGCAGACCACGCCTTGCGCGAGGTGATGGCGACCCACGCGGAGCGGCCCGCGTCGCCCACGGTCCGTTATTATACCCGTGATCAGCGCAGCTATACCGGGCCGATGACTTATACGGTGTTCAACAATGCACCCGAGCGGGCCACGTTCCCGGTGATGGGTTCGGCGGGTCAGCCCGATGTCCGTTCCGGCAAAGCCCCGATATCGGTCGGCGCAACCAACGCGGAATTGCGCGGACTCGAGGGCGTCGGGGTCGTCGCGGGCAGCTATGAACCGATCGAGCCCAAGTTCAACAAGTTCAAGGCCCCGGTCGCCGGCCATTACCGGCTCCGTTTCAAAGGCCAGTCCGTCTGGGTCGGTCCCGGCCCGACCAACAAATGGTTCATCCCGGACCTGGACAACATCTCGGTCGGCCGGCGTTCGGAGCCGATCACGGTCTATTCCGAGACCCCGCCCCACCTGCTGCGCAAGCTCGGATGCTTTGACGTGACGCCTGATCCGACCGTGAAGGAATTGGAGGTGTGGTTGCTGGCGGGCGAGACCATCCGGCCCGATCCGGCAAGGCTGTTCCGCTCCCGGCCGGGTCCGGGCCGCTGGCAGAATCCGCTCGCCGAAAAGGAGGGTCAACCCGGCGTGGTGTTCCGTTGGCTCGAGGTCGAGGGACCGCTTTATGACGAGTGGCCGACGGCCGGACACCGGTTGCTCTTCGGCGATCTGGAGTTGGTGAACCGTCCGACGCCAGCGGTGCCTATGGACACCAACCGGGCCCGGGCCGATCGCCGGTTCACGCCCGCTCCCGGCGTGGAGGTGATCTCGAAGCAACCAATGGTTGATGCCGAACGCCTTCTTCGGAACTTCGTCCGGGAGGCCTATCGACGCCCGGGCGCCGAGAAGGAATACCGCCGGTTCCTGCCGGTCGTGGAAGGGGCGTTGAAATCCGGCAGCGGTTTTGCCGATGCCATGATCGCCGGCTACACGGCGGTGCTGTGCTCGCCGGGTTTTGTCCGTTTGGAGGAGAATCCCGGGCGGCTCGACGATCCGGCATTGGCGGTCCGGCTCGCGTTTTTCCTGTGGAATGCCCCGCCCGACGCGGAACTCCGGGCCGTGGCGCGCCGCGGGGAATTGCATCGTCCGGACGTGTTGCGTGCGCAGACCGACCGGCTGCTGAAGGATCCGAGGTCGCGCCAGTTTGTGGACGCCTTTCTCGATTACTGGATCGACCTCCGCAAGATCGAGGGCACCGCGCCGGACGCGACCTTATACCCGGATTATTATCTCGATGACCTGCTGACGGAATCGGCCCAGGAGGAGACGCAGCTTTTCTTCGCCGAACTGCTGCGGGCTGATCTGCCCGCGCGCAACCTGGTGGCCTCCGATTTCGCGATGCTCAATGAACGGCTCGCGCGTCATTACGGGCTGCCGCCGTTCGAGGGCGCGGCCCTGCGGCGGGTGGCGTTGCCCGGGGGCAGTCCGCGGGGCGGTCTGATGACCCAGGCCAGTGTGCTCAAGGTGACCGCCAATGGCACCACGACCTCGCCAGTCCTGCGGGGTGCGTGGATCATGGAGCGTCTCCTGGGCCGGCCCCCGCCCCCGCCGCCCGCGAGCGTGCCGGCCGTCGAGCCAGACATCCGTGGGGCCGTCACCCTCCGGCAGCAGCTCGAAAAACATCGCACCCAGGAATCCTGCAACGCCTGCCATGCCAAGATGGACCCGGCGGGTTTCGCCTTGGAGAACTTCGATGTCATGGGTGGCTGGCGCGAGCGCTACCGGGCGGAGGGGGACGGGGTGCCGGACCCTGGGATTGGCAAGGGCGGACAGAAGTTCACCTTCCACTCCGCGCTGCCCGTGGATGCGACCGGTGAACTGGCCGACGGACGCAAGTTCAAGGACATCCGCGATTTCAAGCGGCTCCTGCTGGACGACGAGAAACAGATCGCACGCAACCTGGCCCGGCAACTTGCGGTCTATGGCACCGGTGCGCCCATCCGTTTCAGCGACCGTGTGGACATCGAGCGGGTGCTTGAGCGCGCCGCTGCGAGCGGGTATGGTGTGGCCAGCCTGGTCCGGGAATTGGTGCAAAGTGAATTGTTCCGGGAGAAGTGAGTGATCGGTGATCAGTATTCGGTGATCAGTATTCGGTGGTCAGTGGTCAGTGGTCAGTGGTCAGTGGTCGGAAATGCGGCAACGATTTGTTCGATATGCCAACAAAGCTTGGATACGTAAAGCATTTCAAGGATTTGGAAGTGTACCGTCGGCAGCGGGAGCTCTCCAAGGATGTGTTCCTGCTGACAAAAAAATTCCCGCGGGAGGAGCAGTATTCGCTGACGGATCAGGTGCGACGGCCATCCCGTTCCATTGGCGCACAGATTGCCGAGTCTTGGTCGAAGAGGTTATACCCGCGACATTTCATCAGCAAGCTCACCGATGCTGATGGCGAACAGATGGAAACCCAGCATTGGCTGATGGAGGCTGCCGATTGCGGTTACCTCATGGAGCCGGACGTCAGACGACTTCTCGGTTTCTGCGAAGAGATCGGACGCATGCTGGGGTCCATGATCGCCAAAGCTGAAGCGTTCACATCGAATGGCCTTCCTTTGCACGAAGACCCTCCTCCCTATCTGGCCGATGAATTGCCCAACCCTGATGTCTTTCCTGATTATACTGATAACTGATACCTGATCACTGATCACTGATTACTGATGCCCCTCCTTCCCATGCGCATACCCTATTTCGCCACGCAACGCTCACTCTCGCGACGCCGCTTCCTGATGGGCACTGGCATCGCCCTGTCGCTCCCGTTGCTCGAGGCGATGACTCCCGCGTTCGCCGCCGCGACTCCGGCCGCGGCCGCGGCCATCGGGACGCCCGGCGGGAAACCGCGCCGGATGTTTGCGATCTGCAACAACCTCGGCCTGCTGCCCGAGCAGTTCTTTCCCAAGAAGGAGGGGAGGGATTATGCCCTGTCACCCTACCTGGAAACGCTCAAGGAATCGCGCGATGACTTCACCGTCTTCAGCGGTGTGTCGCATCCGGACGTGGACGGCGGGCATCCGGCCGACAACTGTTTCCTCACGGCCGCGCCCCATCCCGGAAGCGGCGGGTTCCGGAACACCCTCTCGCTGGATCAGTACATCGCCGAACGCATCGGGCATCTCACCCGGTTCCCGTCGCTCAACCTTGGGGTCAACGTGGAT
This sequence comes from Verrucomicrobiota bacterium, assembly GCA_025360495.1. GTDB lineage: Bacteria > Verrucomicrobiota > Verrucomicrobiia > Limisphaerales > UBA9464 > UBA6176. Next base: position 46,025 of record JANYCC010000257.1, read on the forward strand.
CGCGGCCAGCGCAGCCTGTCCTGGACGGCTTCCGGCGTGCTGATCCCCTGCGAGGAAAAGGCGTCCGACGTTTTCCGCCGTCTCTTCCTGCAGGGCACGCCGGCCGAGACGGAGAACCAGGTGCGGAAGTTGGAACTGGGCCGGAGCATTCTCGACGCGGTGGCGGGCCAGGTGAATGACCTGAAACGCACCGTCGGGTCGCACGATCGCGATCGTCTGGACCAGTATTTCACCAGTGTCCGCGAACTCGAGCAACGGATGCAGATGTCACGGGAATGGGAGCGCAAACCCAAGCCGGTCGTCTCCGCCGGCATCCCCCTCGATCCCGCCAGCCCGCGCGAATACATGGAGAAGGTCCGGTTGATGTATGACCTCGCGCGGTTGGCTTTCGAGACTGATTCCACCCGGTCCATCGCCCTGTTGCTGGACAGCGTGAACTCACCGGTGATCGAACTGGGTGAGACCAAGTTGTCCGATGCCTATCATAATCTGTCCCACCACGGGAAATCCGAGGCCAAGCTCGCGCAATTGAAAGCCATCGACGAATGGCACATGAGGTTGTTGGCAGGGCTGTTCACCGGATTGCGAGCGGTGCGGGAGCAGGGCGAGACGTTGCTGGACAGGACCATGATCCTTTATGGTTCGAACCTGGGGAACGCCAACACCCACGTCACCACCAACCTGCCGACCCTGTTTGCCGGCGGCGGATTCAAACACGGCCAGCACCTCGCATTCGATCGCGAACGCAATTATCCGTTGCCGAACCTGTTCGTCTCGATGCTCCGGAGAATGGGGCTTGAGACGGATAAGTTCGCGTCCTCGACGGGCCCGATGCGCGGGCTGGAGATGGTGTGACGGGCAGGTTACCCCGCTCTTATGAATCCACGCCTGGCTTGGCTATGCCTGTTCCTGGCAACGATGGTTTCCGCGTGCGCGCACCGGGAAATCCCGACGATCGCCACCGTCCCGACGAGTCCGAAGCTCGAGATCCTGAATGCGCAGATCAGGGCCGATGCTGAGAATTCCCAAGCCTGGTTGAACCGGGGCTACACGCTGGCATTGCTGGGGCGGAAGGCGGAGGCGCGCGCGGACCTGCACAAGGCGGTCTCCCTCAAGGACACCGGGCCGATGCACAACCGCCTGGGTTGGGCCTATTTCAACCTGGGGGATTTCGCCGAGGCGGCGCGCGAATTCGAGACCGCTGCGAAACTGAGCGGTTCACGGGCGACCTATGACTATTACTCGCTGGTGCTCGGATATTGGGGCATCGGTGACACGAAGCGGGCATTGGAGAATTACCAACTCGCGGTGGAACGAGATCCGCGATTCGGGGAATATAAGACCCTCGCCGAGCGAACTGGCGAATGGACGCCGATCGAGCAACGTGCGATCCACGAGACCTATGTGTTGTGGAGCAAGGCCTGGAAGCCGTGAAGGCCCGTCGCCGACCGGTCCACCACTGGCGCGGAGCGGTGGGGCGGAGTTCTTGGAGGTGATCCCGGCAACCTCCCGGGTCCGCCCCGTCAACCCGGCGCTTCGGGGGCAGGCGGCCGGGATTGACGCGGACGGTTGCGGATAAAACCGTATTACCCGTGACCACGCTCACCTTTAAAGTCACCCCGGTCGAGGCACGCCGCATCCGCGGTCTGGCACGGCAGGCCGGACTGACCCTCTCCGAGTACCTGCGGCGCCGGGCCAGCGGGCAATCGGGTGAGCCGATCAAACCCGGACGGGTCAGGTGCAGGTTCACCGGCGCCATGATTTTTGCCCCGCTTGTCAGCCAACCTCCACTGACCACCGAGACCGTGAAGGAAATCATGGCGGACTTCCCATGAGATACCTCCTGGATGTCAACGTGCTGTTTCTGAAGTCAGGAGCACCCGATAGAAGCGGGTCGATCCGGTCGGGGTGACGGTCATCGATTTCGAAACCGGCGCGACCCGTGCCGGCCATTCCGGGCTCAGGGGTTCCCATTGGAGAAGATCGGAACTGGCCTCGATCTGCACCCGGGCTGCCGGGGCGATGAGGGACAGCACGAGCATGAGTGTGCCGTCGTTCAGGGGGGTCATTCGCAGGATCGGCGAAGCTGCCAAGGGGGCCGTGACCACCACATCGAAGGGAACTTCGGCGGATGCGAGTTTCGGATTTCCAAATTCACGCACCACCAGCCGATGCGGACCGAGGGCCGGGGCCGGATCCAGATTGAAATGATGGTACACCGGCTCATCTGCCGACGGGGCGCGGATGAAGGTGATCTGCGATTCGCCGGCCTTCGCGTCGTCCAGGAACAATTCAACATGGGTGATCCCACCGAATCGTCCGATCCCCACTGCGTCCACGGTGATCGGCCTGCCGAGTTCGAAGGTTGCGCCCGCCATCGGAGAAAGGATCCGCAAACTGGGAACCGGATCGGCAGGGGGGATGTCCTCCACCCGGATGGTCACCGCACCCGAAGCCAGATCTGGATTCCCAATCTCGCGGACGACGAGCGTGTGCGAACCGGCCTTCAGACCGAGGAGGCTGAATTCGTGGTAGACCGGTTCATCCGGAGTGGGAGCGCGGAAGAAATCGATATGGGATTCACCCGCGATCACGTCATCCAGGAGCAATTCCGTGTCGGTGATGCCGCCGAAACGGCCCAGTCCGACGGCCTGAACCCCGATGGTCTCAGCGGGGCGGAACACCTCGTTGTCGTGCGGTGCGGTGAGGGTCAGCGTGGGATGGTCGTCCCCCGCAGCGATGCCACCGGCAAAGCAGGCCAGTGCACACCATCCAATGGTCAGCCAGGCGGCCTTTGGGGAACTTCGGCGGGGATTCAGATTCTGGGGAGATTTCATGGGATCAAATCGGTTGGGTTGACTGTTTGTTTGACGCGTTCTGCATCGGAGCGGGGCATTCATGGACAGGGGATGATTCATCGGGGGATCCGTGCGAAATTGTCCGCGGCCTCGATGCGGGCCCGGAGCGTTCGGGCCGGGATTGTCAGCACATGCCAATCGGCAAAAAGATAGTTGGCTCCCGGTCCATGCCGGAGCGGATCGATGTCCGCGGTCACGTGTCCCCATCCCAAGGTCCAGGTGTCCGGATGGGTGTGGTCGTCAAAGAGTGGCCCCGGATCGGTTCTCAC
>JANYCC010000259.1 GCA_025360495.1 Verrucomicrobiota bacterium
CCGGGCCTGGTGGCCGGTGGTCCGGAATCGGTGATCAGTGATCAGTAATCAGCTTTCAGAACTCGCTCACTCCGTGGTTTTGCGGATCACCGATTAATCAACCAAAAGTGCCGCTCCCTGCAGACCACCCCTGATCCTTGATCCCCGATCACTGCTCACTGATTACTGACCCCCGATTACTGATCACTGATTACCGCCCCACCCGTGAACATCCTCGACACCATCGTGGCGCAAAAACGCGTCGAAGTCGCCCGACTCCCCTCCGGCCCGATCGGCGCCCACGATCTGCGCGCCGCCCTCTCCCGACGAGGCACCGGGGTCCGTGATTTCTCCGCCGCCCTCGCCACCCCGCGCCAGGGCGACATCGGGCTCATCGCCGAGGTGAAAAAGGCCTCCCCCAGCGCCGGTGTCATCTGCCCGGATTTCGATCCCGTCCGCATCGCCCGCGCCTATGAGGCTGCCGGTGCCAGTTGCCTGTCGGTCCTCACGGACGAGAAGTTTTTCCAAGGATCCCTGGAATTCCTCCGCGCCGTCCGTTCCGCGGTGTCGTTGCCGCTGTTGCGCAAGGATTTCATCATTGATGAACGGCAGATACTCGAAGCCGCCGAAGCCGGGGCCGATGCCATCCTGCTGATCGTCGCCATCCTCGATGATGTGCGTTTATCCCACTTCCATGCCTTGGCGGACGCCGCCGGGCTCGCGGCCCTGGTCGAGGTCCATGACGAGGCGGAATTGACGCGGGCCCTGGCCTGCGGGGCGCGGCTGATCGGTGTGAACAACCGCAATCTGAAGACCTTCACCGTCGATCTTGCCACCACCGAACACCTGGCCCGGATCCTCGCGCGCGCCGACCGCCCCGCCGACCGCCTGCTGGTCGCCGAGAGCGGCATCCGGACGCGGTCTGACGTAGTCCGCCTCCGGGATTGCGGGGCGCGGGCGATCCTCGTTGGGGAGACCCTGATGCGCAGCGGAGACATCTCCGGGACAGCCGCCGCGCTGATCGGCGCCGAGCCTTGCGGCGGGCCACCGATCCGATAGGCTCCCGTCATGCCGAGCTTCGACATTGTGTCCACCGTCAACTCAATGGAACTCGAGAACGCGGTCAACCAGGCGCAGAAGGAATTGCTCACCCGGTTCGACTTCAAGGGCAGCGGCGCCGAGATGGTACTCGAGAAAAACGAGATCAAACTGCGCGGCCCCGACGCCTATAAGATCCGCGCCCTCGTCGAAATCGTGATCGGCAAACTGTCCAAGCGCGGCATCAGCCTCAAGAGTGTCGACCAAGGCGAGGCCGAACTGTCCCCGCTGGGCCACGCCCGCCAGACCATCAAGATCAAGCAGGGGATCGATGGCGCCAACGCCAAGGAGATTTCGCAGTTCATCCGGGGGTTGGGCGTGAAGGTCACCGCCGCGATCCAAGGGGACGAACTCCGGGTGACCGGCAAGAATCGGGATGATCTCCAGACCGTCATCGCGGCGGTGCGCGCCCACGAGTTCCCGGTGGCGCTGAGTTTCGTGAATTTCCGCGATTGATCCGGGCCTTTGGGTGTGGTGGTCCCGATGAACCCCTTGGCGATGACTCCGCCCCGCTATCACGGAATCGAGCATCACGTCGGCAACACGCCGCTCGTCCGCCTGCGCCGCCTGTCCGAACTCACCGGCTGCGAAATCCTCGGCAAGGCGGAATGGATGAACCCCGGCGGGTCGGTGAAGGATCGCGCCGCGCTCGGCATCCTCACCGATGCCTCCGAGAAAGGATTGCTCCGGCCCGGCGCCACCCTCGTCGAAGGCACCGCCGGCAACACGGGGATCGGACTCACCCTGCTCGGCCATGCCAAGGGATACCGGTCCGTCATCGTCATTCCCGAGACGCAGTCGCCCGAGAAGATCCTCCTGTTGCGCACGCTGGGCGCCGAGGTCATCACCGTTCCTGAGAAACCCTACGGCGACCCGGGGAATTATAACCATATCGCGCGACGACTTGCGGAGGAGAAAGGTTGGTTCTGGGCCAACCAATTCGACAACACCGCCAACCGCCTCGCGCATTACCGCACGACCGGCCCGGAAATCTGGGGGCAGACACGCGGTGAGGTCACGGCGTTCGTGGCCTCGGTCGGCACCGGTGGCACCCTGGCCGGCACGACCCAGTTTCTCAAGGAACGCAATCCGAAGATCGCCGCTGTCTGCGCGGACCCTTTGGGTGCGGCCATGTGGTCCTGGTTCACGCAGGGCAACACCGACACCAAGGATGGCGAGTCCTTCGCCGAGGGCATCGGCCAGTGTCGTGTGACCAAGAACCTCGAGGGCGTTGCGATGGATCACGCCTTCCGCATCCCCGACCAGGAGGCGTTGACCGTCGTCCATCATCTATTGCGGGACGAGGGCCTGTTCCTCGGTCTCTCCAGTGGCATCAACATCGCCGGGGCCGTCCGATTCGCCAGGCAACACGGTGCCGGCCAGACCATCGTCACCATCCTCTGCGATTCCGGCGCCAAGTATCAGTCCAAGATGTTCCATCCTGAATGGCTGGCCGCGAAGGGATTGAAAACCGATCTGCCCTTGGAATCCGTGCTTGGCTGAATGAGCCGACTCCAGGGTTTTGAACCACAAAGGGCGCGAAGGGTCCGGAAAAGCCTGCTGGAGACCGGAACACCCTCCGCGCCGGCGGCATGCAGACGGGGCATTTCCACGCTTTCGATCTTTCACGGCCGGCGTGGTTTTGCGCCCTTGGCTCCCTTGGTTGTTCCGGCTTCCCGGGCCCGTTTCACCCACATTTCGGAGATTCACTCCTCGCCCACTCCCGCCCACGGGCGCATCTGGGCATCGTGGGAAGGCGGGTAGGAAAACCCGCCCCCCCGGGGCTGTCGCGACCGGCCTGGGAGGACGGGTTTTTCTACCCGCCTTCCCACGATGCCCAGATGCGCCCGTGGGCGGGAGTGGGCGAGGAGTGAATCTCCGAAATGTGGGTGAAACGGGCCCGGGAAGCCGGAACAAC
>JANYCC010000309.1 GCA_025360495.1 Verrucomicrobiota bacterium
ACTCCTCACACTCGAGGGAGCCGGACACGGTTTCAAAGGCCCGGATGCAGTCAAGGCAGACCAAGCGATGCTGGCCTTTTTCGCCAAACACCTCAAAACCGGCCCCCGGTAACCAAGCCCGCCAATTCAAGGCGAGCCAAACCGTTGACGCCGGCTCGCTTCTCCTCAGTTCCGAATCCGATGAGCCACCAAGCCCAAGCCCGATAGGGCCATCCCCAGCAAGACCAAGGTCGCGCCCCCATCGGGAACCGGGTTGATGGGGACCGGGTCGACATGGTCCCACAACCGTGCGAAGGAAATGCCCCCCTTGCCATTCGGTCCGCTGCCGTTGTCCGGAACCACATAGGTGCCATTGGCATCGAAGTACAGCGCCACCAAGCCTCCACCCTTTCCCAACCCACCGGGACCCTTCCCATAATGCAGCACCAGATAATCGCCCGCGGAAACCGGGATCGAGGGGCCACTCGTAAGATTATCGTAAGCAGTCAAGGCCAGACTGGGCGCAGGCAAAGTCCCCGGCACATTGCTGTTGTAGGTGGCGATATCCAATTTCAACCAGGCCAATACGGTCGCATCCCCCAACCCACTTCCAGGAATCCCTTGCGCAGAGACATCATTCACCAAGACGCTCGCGGACCCCAATGGCAAAGACTCGGTGATGTTGATCGTGGTGGCACCCGCCGGCACCACCGACGAAACTGCAGCCAGAATCAACGCTCCCAACGCCAGGTTTTTCATATTCGTTTCGGGCAGACCAAGTCGAGGATCCATCACCCTTTGAGTCAGGGAAGGACGAGCGATTTCCGTTCCAAGTCCACACCCGACGGGCACCCCCCACGGAATCAAAACGGGATCTATCTCATGACAAAACACTTATGCCGGGATGGGTTCACCCAAATGGAATCCGACCTTCTTGAAGCGAAGCCGATCGGGTGTAAGAAGCTTTACCATTGTTCACGGAACGGCGTCTTAGAAGTTCCAGAATACTTTGATCCCGAATATTATGCACATAATCCGAAGTTGTAAAATCTTCAGACATCAACCGGCACCCCGGATTTTGCGAGTCCCGGGCCGATGATGAAGGCCTCGGAAAGAGTCGTTCGCATCGTCAAACTATACGAAGCGAAGGGCATAAAGGTCGGCCTCGCTCATCACGAAGCGCAGCCGAACCACCCGGTTGGCGAGGGAACTCACATCGGCCCCGCCCGCCCAGAACACGACTTGGTCGATCGCATCACCGACCAAGCCCCGGCAGTCCGCCAGCGCGAATCCCGGGAGCGGTCGCCCCCCGTCCTCCTGAATCTCCACCCGCACACTTCCACCCGCACTCGTCGCATAGTTGAGGACCAATTCCTGTCCCGAAAACCGCAGCGGCTGGGTGACCATCTCGCCCATATCAGCACCGGCACGGACGGAGGAGAACCCGTCGGTGCGCAGCACGAAACGGCGGAAGGGCGTGGCATAGATCGACATTTCCGCCGGGCCGGTCGGAACCACGTTCACGGCGGCATAATTTGAGCGGTTGCCCCAGCGCGCCGGATCAAGACCCGGACGGATGAAGGCTTCCCGGAACGTCCGATCGAAGGGCGCATTCCCGCGGGCCGTCATGAACAGGATGTCCGTGCTTTCCCCGCGGTCCGGATAGAATCGGGTCGGCAAGGCGACATAAAGGTGCGGCGCCCGGAAGTATGGATGCGTCCCCGTCGTGTAGAGATGTTCCCCCGGAAGGTTCGGCCGAAGGGCGATCGGCTCGCTCCATTTCACAAAATCCGACGAAGTCGTCCGGCAGACCGACCGCAGACGGTTCTCCAGGAAATGCCGGAAGTAGCAGACATAGCACTGCTCGCTGACGGACCAGAACGAGACGTTCTGGGAATCGAAGGCATATTCCTTCGTGTAGGTGATCACCGGCTCCGGCTGCAACTTGCGCCAATGGATGCCATCGCCAGACACGAAGGCAACGAGCGAGGATTTCACCGTGCCGGCCAGGGCCTTGAATCGCTCGTCCGGCGGCACCCCTGGCCGCGCATCGAGGAACGGGGAGAAGTTATGGCAGAAGGGCGGCTCATGCAGGATGACATTGTTCTGGCGGCTGCCATCGATCTCGCACAATCCCAGCTTGGGCTTGGTCCAGTGAAGGCCGTCCGGACTCTCGCAATAGCGCGTCACCTCCGGTTCATCCCCGTCGTGCTGCGCTCCGCGACCCTCCCGCGTGTAAAGCCGGAACCGATCGCCCTCCCGGATCACCGTGCCGTACTCCAAGTGATCCGCCTCGCCGGTCAGCGCCGGGGCAGGCTGGGGCTCGTGCAAGCGAAGGTGCGTGCCCGTCAACCGATCGATCAGCCAGGAATCCACCAACAACTCACGTCTCGAGCCCAGTTCCCGGATCCGCGGGACCGTTGCCTCGGTCGGCGATCCCGCAGACCCCCGGTCGGACGCCAAACCCGCCGACAGGGTCAGCGCGGCGGAGGCCTTGAGCCAGTCTCTTCGGGATTGTTCAGCGTTCATGGGCGCGTGGGGATCCAAAGGCCGGGGCCCGGTGTCATCGACCCACCGGTTTCCCGTACCACGGTGGAGTTTAGACCGGGCTTCTGGAAAACAACAGGTTCGCAACTTGGCATCCAATCGGCTATCCATCCCCTCGGATCCCGGTCACCATTGAAGGATCCCGTTGAATAGCAGCGGCGCTCTCCCGGATATGAACTCTCCCTTCGCCTCCTGTGGCCAGACAATGGCCTTGGGCAACCGTCGCAAGTTCCTCCAGCGCAGCGGCCTCGGCCTTGGAAGTCTCGCCCTGGCCTGCCTGCTGAAGGAGGACGCACGGGCCGCCGACCTTCCCTCCCTGGCCCCCCGGAAACCCCCGCTCGCCGGCAAGGCAAGGAATGTCATCCACATCTTCGCCGGAGGTGCCCCCAGTCACCTGGACACGCTCGATCCCAAGCCGGAATTGGCCAAGTTCCGCGACCAGACGCTTCCCGGGGATTCCGGTGTCGCCTTCCCGTCGCCGTTTGCGTTCCCCAAGTGCGGTCGGAGCGGGTTGGAATTGAGCGAGATCTTTCCCCGTCTCGGGACGGTGGCCGACGAAATGTGCGTCATCCGCTCGATGGTCACCGATGTCCCGGCCCATGGTCCGGCGGCGAAGTTGCTCCACACCGGTGCGTTGACCTTGGTCCGGCCCAGCCTCGGCTCCTGGGTCCTGTACGGGTTGGGCACCCAGAACGCGAGCCTGCCGGGTTTCATCACGTTCGGCGGCAGTTCGGAATGGCGTGAGGCCGGTTTTCTTCCCAGCCTTTTCCACGGTTCCAAGGCCGATTTCGCCGCCGGCCGCGCTCCCGACAAGGTGTTGCTCAACCTGCGCAGTGACTTTGCCTCGAGGGAACAGCAACGCCTGCAATTGGACCTGTTGCATCAACTCGACCAAGCCCACATGGAACGGGCCCCGCACGACGAGCAACTCGAAGCCCGCATTGAATCCTTCGAACTGGCCTTCCGGATGCAAACCGAGGCGCCGGAGGCCTTCGATCTGTCCAAGGAAACCAAGGAGACGCGGGACGCCTATGGCAAGGGGGATCTCGCGGCGAAACTCCTGTGCGCCCGACGCCTGGTGGAACGGGGCGTCCGTTTCGTGCAGGTGGATGCCGGGGGCTGGGATCATCACGCAAACCTCGCCGCCTCCATCACCCGTTCCGCCCAATCCGTTGACCAGGCCGCCGCGGCGTTGATCAGCGATCTCAAGGCGCGCGGCCTGCTGGACTCCACCCTCGTCATCTGGGGCGGCGAATTCGGCCGGACCGCCACGACCGCCGGCAAAGTCGGGGCCGATTCGGGACGTGATCATCACGCCAAGTGTTTCTCCCTCTGGATGGCGGGCGGCGGCGTCAAGGGGGGCACCGCGTATGGCGCCACCGACGAATTGGGCCGCGAAGTGGTTCAGGATCCCGTCCACATCCATGATTTCCATGCCACGATCCTCCGGTTGCTCGGGTTCGACCACACGAAGTTGACCTATCGCTATAACGGGCGCGATTTCCGCCTGACCGACAACTTCGGCAAGGTCATCGAATCGATCCTCGCCTAAGACCATGAACCGCGTTTTCCGACTCCGCTGCGTGGCAATCCGTGGAATCCGCGAGATCCGTGATTCATTTTCCGGAGGCGTCGCTGTCGTGCTGGCCGGAGCGATCGTTCCCGCCACCGTCGCCACCGTCGCCATGGCCGCCGCACCGCCGCCGGATCAGGCCAGGGTGGAGTTCTTCGAGAAGCAGGTCCGTCCCCTGCTCGCCGAACGGTGCGAGAAATGTCACGGCGCCAAGGCGGGCAAATCCAAGGGCGACCTCACCCTCGACACGCGCGCCGGTTGGGAAAAAGGAGGCGAACACGGACCCGCCATCGTCCCGGGAAATCCGGAGCAAAGTTTCCTGCTCAAGGCCGTCCTTTATACCGACGACGACGTCCAGATGCCGCCCAAGAAAGAAGGCGGCAAACTGAAGGACGAGGAGATCGCCGTCCTTCGAAAGTGGATCGCCGAAGGCGCCTTCGACCCCCGCAGCGGCGGTCCGAGGCGACTGACCGGCATGTCACCCGAAGCCCGCGCCCATTGGGCTTTCCAGCCGCTCCGAAAGACCGCGCCGCCGGCGGTCCAGGATGCCGCGTGGGCGAAGAATGACATCGACGCATTCGTGCTCGCCCGGTTGGAGAAAGAGGGCATGCATCCCAATCCGCAGGCCGCACGGGAGGTGTTGATCCGGCGGGTCACGTATGACCTGCTCGGGCTGCCGCCGACCGTCGAGGAAGTGAAAGCCTTTGTGGGGGACGGCTCCACGAATGCCTATGAAAAGGTCGTGGATCGGTTGCTGGCCTCGCCCCATTACGGCGAGCGCTGGGGCCGGCACTGGCTCGATACCGCCCGATACAGCGACACCAGCGGCCGGGGTGGCGATGGAGGCAAACGCTTCGCGGATTACCGGTATGAATACGCTTGGACCTATCGCGATTATGTCATCCGGGCGTTCAATGACGACAAGCCCTGGGACAGGTTCCTCAAGGAACAACTGGCGGCCGATCTGATGCCGGACATCGAGCCGCAGGACCCCCGTCTTGCGGCCCTGGGTTTCCTCACCGTGGGCAAGCGGTTCGACAATCCCGACGACCTCATCGATGAACGGATCGACACCACCGGCAAGTCGATGCTGGGGCTGACCGTCGCCTGCGCGCGTTGCCACGACCACAAGTTCGACCCCATCCCCACGGCCGATTACTATTCGTGGTACGGCATCTTCGCGAACATCACCGAACCGGCCGAACCGCCCGAGATCCCGGCGGGCGTGGACCCGGAGCAGCGGGGCATTTACGAGCGGCAACTGGCGGCCCTCGAAGCCAGGAACCGCGCGACCTTCTATGCCTTCTACCAAAAGCGGAATCCGGAATTCCTCCGGCACGCGGCCGGTTACCTGATGGTGGCCGCACAGAAACCGCGGTCGCCCGAGCGGCAGGCCGTCGCCAAGGAATACCATCTGTTTCCGGAAGACGTGGAGATGATGCGGGGCGTAAGGCTGGCCGCCGATCACCCGGTGTTCGGACCGTTCGCGCGACTGAGCAAGATCCCGACCAATGAATTCGCGGCAAAAGCCCCCGACGTCCTGGCCCAGGCCCTGCATGACCGCAAGGCCCCGGTCAACCCCCTCGTGGCCGAGGCGCTCGCCGGCCTGAAACCGCGGACCCTGGAGGACGTGGCCCTCGCCTATGGCCGGATGACCCTCAATCACACGACCAACGCCGCGGCGCTGGTCCAACTCCGGAGCAAGGGGGGCGCGAAGACCAATCTCGACAGTGCCGCCGTCACCGAGTTGGTGCAGACCCCGTTCTATGTGCCCACAGTTCCGGAGATCGCCACGGTCGAGAAACAGTTGGCCTTTCTCAACGGACAACCAGGTCGCAAGCCCTGGTTCGGTGCCCCCCAGTTCGAACCCCGGACCACGGACACCTTCAGTTTCGCCCAGATCAACCAACTGCGGCTCACCCATCCCGGCGCCCCGGGCCGCGCGATGGTCGTGGCCGACAAGCCCAAGCCGGCGGAGAGTTATGTCCGCATCCGGGGCGACCGCAACAAGCACGGACCGGCCGTCCCCCGACGTTTTCTCGAGGTGTTGTCGGGCCCGGATCGCAAGGTGTTCCGCGTGGGCAGCGGCCGCCTCGACCTGGCCGAGGCCATCACCGATCCCCGGAACCCGCTGGTCGCCCGCGCCGCGGTGAACCGCATTTGGATGCACCACTTCGGCCGTGGCTTGGTGCCGACACCGGATGACCTGGGGAACATGTCGGAGCCTCCCAGCCATCCGGAATTGCTGGATCATCTTGCGGCCTCGTTCGTGGACAACGGATGGTCGGTCAAACGGCTGCACAAACAGATCCTCCTCTCGGCCGCCTACCAGCAGAACAGCGACAACAATCCCTCCTATGAGGCGAAGGATCCCGACAACCGGTGGGTCTGGCGGGCCAACCTGCGCCGCCTGGATTTCGAGTCCATCCGCGATTCCCTGATCTGGTTGACCGGCAAGATGGATGAGAGTGTGGGCGGCAAGCCGGCGAACATCACGGACGAGCCCTATAGTTACCGTCGGAGCGTCTATGGTTATATCGATCGGCTGCATGTGTCCGACCTGATGTCACAATTTGATTTCAGCGACCCGGAGATGGCCAACAGTCATCGGATCACGACGATCGTGCCGCAACAGGCGCTGTTTTTCATGAACAGCCCGATGACCGTGGATGCGGCGCGACATCTCATGAACCGGTCGGAGGTGGACGACGCCACTGACGACGACGGGCGGGTCACGGCGCTTTACCGGATCCTGTACCAGCGCAATCCCCAGCCAAAGGAACTGTCATGGGCCCGGGATTACATCGATCGGGTGCACCAACTGCTATACGGTTCCGAGCGCCCGAAAGGACCCCGACGCAGCGCGGTGATTTATAAGAAGGCGCAGGTCGCGAAGGACAAATATGCGGCGGTGCAGAACTCCGGGATGACGGTGCAGCGCGGCGCCTTGGACGCCTGGGAGAGTTATGCGCAGGCGCTGCTCTGTTCCAACGAGTTCGTCTATGTGTATTGAGGCCCCCCGCATGTCGTCGTCGTTGTCGAAGATCGTCCCCCGCACGGAACTCCCCGTGTGGCGCGCCGCCCTGAGGCAATCCGGCCGCCGCCTCGTCGTCACCAACGGCTGCTTCGACCTCCTCCACGCAGGCCACGTCGAATACCTCGAGGCCGCGCGGGCCCGCGGCGACGCCCTGCTGATCGGACTCAACGGTGACGAATCGGTCCGTCAACTCAAGGGCCCGTCCCGTCCCGTCACGCCCGAACGGGATCGCGCCCGGATCCTCGCCGCATTGGCCTGTGTCGATGCCGTCTGCATCTTCCCGGAACTCCGGGCCACCGGTTTCCTGTCGGCCGCCCAACCCGATGTTTATGTGAAGGGCGGCGATTACACCCTGGAGACGATCAACCAGGATGAACGCCGGGCGGTCGAGCAAAGCGGCGGCCAGATCGCCTTCCAACCCTTTCTCCCGGGACGTTCCACCAGCGGTCTTCTGGCGAAAATCCAGCGGCTCTGAGCCCGCGTCCCCACGTCCACCACGATTGATTCACCTTTTCACATCATGCCTGAATCCGAAAGCACCCCCAGCCTCCCCAATCCCCTGGTGCGGCAGTTGAAGACGCGCGCCCAGAAACTCAATCCGGTGATCAAGGTCGGCCACGCCGGCGTGACTCCCGCCCTGGTGAAGAGTCTCGACGAAGCGCTCACCCTCCACGAACTGGTGAAGGTCCGGCTCACTGATCATAAGGACCAGAAAAAGGTGCTCGCCCGCCAACTCGCCGACCAAAGCCACAGCCACCTGATCTGGCTCATCGGCCACTGCGTCGTCCTCTACCGTGAACGCCCCGCACCCGCGCCCGCTGCACCCGCAAATTGAAACCACGGAGTTCACGGATTCCGCGGATAAACGAGCAGCAGGCTTCGGCCTCGCTTCTTATCCGTGTCATCCGCGTAATCCGTGGTTCTCCCCATCCGCCGGCCGGCTGACAGGCACCAGAATTATAACCGCGGATGTCACCGATTCCGCGGATAAGGGAGCAGGACGCTTCCCCCTCTTCTCCATCCAGCTCATTCTTTTGCGGCCATCCTTCCCCGGCCATCCACCGGTCCGGACACCCGCGTCACGCCAGAAGCGGCTTCACCAATTCACCGTGGATATCCGTGAGCCGGTAATCGCGTCCCTCGAACCGGTACGTCAACCGCTTGTGCTCGATCCCCAGCAGGTGCAGCAGCGTCGCATGCAGGTCGTGCACGTCGACCGGGTCGGAAACTATATTATACCCGAAATCATCGGTCGCCCCGAGCACGAGGCCCGGCTTGATCCCACCCCCCGCGAACCACATCGAGTAACACCGGGGGTGGTGGTCGCGCCCGAAACTGGCCTTGGTGATCTCACCCTGGCTGTAGGCCGTCCGCCCGAATTCCCCGCCCCAGATCACCAGCGTGTCATCGAGCAACCCGCGTTGCCGGAGATCCCGGATCAGGGCCGCACTCGGCCGGTCGGTCTGTTTCGTCTGGTTCCTGATGCCGTCGGGCAACCCGCCATGGTGGTCCCAGTCGCGGTGGCATAATTGGATGAACCGCACCCCGCGTTCCGCCAGGCGCCGGGCGAGCAGGCAGTTGTTCGCGAACGAGGCTTTCCCCGGCTCGGCCCCGTACATCTCCAACACCTCCTTGGGTTCCTTCGCGATGTCCATCAGTTCCGGCACGGAGGTCTGCATCCGGAACGCCAATTCGTAATTGTCGATGTGCGTCGCGATGTCCGGGTCGCCGAGGATCCCGAGCTGACGGCGGTTCAGGTCCTGCATCGCGTCGATCAGCGCGCGCCGCCCCTGCGGGTTCAGGCCCGGGGGATCGGACACATAAAGCACGGGGTCGCCCTGGCTGCGGAATTGCACACCCTGATAATTACCCGGCAGGAAACCATTGCCCCAATACCGCGCCTGCAACGGTTGGCCGCCGCCGCCACTGGTCAGCACCACGTACGCCGGCAGGTTCTCGTTCTCCGATCCCAACCCATAAGCCACCCAGGCCCCCATCGTGGGGCGTCCCGGTTGCTGGTGCCCCGTCCCGAAAAACGTCACCGCCGGATCATGGTTGATCGGCTCGGTGAACATTGAACGCACCAACGCGATCTCGTCCGCCACGCCCCCGATGTGCGGCACCATTTCGCTCATCTCCACCCCGTGCTTCCCGTAGCGCTTGAACTCGAAGGGCGAACCCACACACAGCAACTGCTTCTGTCCCGCGGTCATGCCGGTGATGCGCTGTCCCAACCGCACGCTCGGCGGCAATTCGGTCCCGGTCAGTTCCTTCAGGCGCGGTTTCGGGTCGAACAGATCGAGATGCGAGGGCGCACCGGATTGGAAGAGGTAGATGACCCGTTTGGCCTTCGGGGTGTGGTGCAACATTTCCAAGGCCCCATGACCCTTCACCGTTTCGGCGGCCGCCGGTTCCGGATTGAGCAGCGTCGCGAGGGCGATCGCCCCGATCCCGGTGGTGCTGCGCGTCAGGAAAGCCCGCCGCGTCAGCGTGCGTTGAATGTCATCGGTGCCAAACATGGGGTCAGCGGGTGATGGTCTCGTTGAGGTTCAGCAGGACGTTCGCCACGGCCGTCATGGCGGCGAGATCCGGTGGCGGGACCTCGGTGGGAACCGGGGATTCGCCCACCTTGAGCAGCGCGGCGGCAGCGGCGGGATCGGCACGGAACGCAGCCAGTTGCCCGTCATAAGTGCGGCGTAGGGTGGCCAATTCCTCGGGTTGAGGACGGCGCCCGACCGTATGGCGGAAGGCCCGGACCAACCGCCGGTCCAGGTCGTGCGGTTCCTCCCGCCACACCCGCTGGGCCAGCGCCCGCGCCGCCTCCACATAGACCGGGTCGTTCATCAGGACCAGCGATTGCAGGGGCGTCTGGGTCCGCTGCCGCAGGAAGGTGCAGACCTCGCGGTTCGGTGCGTCGAAGGTGGCAAACGACGGGTAATGCGCCGAACGCCGCCAGAAGACATAAAGGCCGCGGCGATATAAAGAGTCGCCGTGATCCTGGGTGTACTTGGAATCGGTGCCGTCCCAGATCCCGGACGGTTGGTACGGTTTCACGCTGGGACCGCCGATCTGCGGATCCAGCAAGCCGGAGACGGCCAGCGCATTGTCCCGCAAAAACTCGGCATCCAACCGGAGCCGCGGCCCGCGTGAGAGCAGCCGGTTATAACGGTCCCGTTCCAGTTTCTCGGCGGTGACCGCGGCCGACTGCCGGTAAGTGGCCGAAGTCACGATGAGCCGGACCAATTCTTTCATGTTCCAAGGTGTCACTTCCCGTCGCACGCCGGGTCCGACCCCGATCGGTCCGCCGTCCCGGAACTGCACCGCGAGCCAGTCCAGAAGTTCGGGATGACTGGGCCATTCGCCTTGGGAACCGAAATCATTCAGCGTCTTCACCAACCCGTTGCCAAAGAACATCGCGATCTGGCGGTTGACGGTGACGCGCGCCATCAACGGGTGATTGGTCGCCACGAGCCAGCGCGCCAGCGCCAACCGGTTGGCCGGCATGTCCCCGGGCAAAGGCGGCAGGAACGCCGGTACGCCGGCGGTCACCCGTTCGCCGGGATTCCGAAAATCACCGCGCACCAGCACGTGGGTCTCCCGCGGGGGATCCATCTCCTCCATGACCAGCGTGGTCGGAATTGCGGAGAAGGCGTCGTCGCGACTGCGCCGTGCCTTTTCCAAGGCCGCCGTCGACCGCAGATAATCCACCGCGAAGACCTCTTTATAAACCCGGTCCAGGCCTTCCTGTTCCTCCGGCGTGCGTTTGCCGCCGGTCTTGGCGATCACCGGTGCCAGACCGTGGTGCAGGTCGTCCCGTGCTTCCGTTTCGGTCAATGCCCGCCGCCAGAATCGCACGTCCGCGACCATCCCCGTGAACACCGTCTCCCCGGACCGGGCCCCGATCCGCAGCGGTTCCGAAGTCACGAGGGTCCCGGTCAACCCGTCGCGCTCGGTCTCCAGTTCGCGGGCGCGGCCATTGACCAGGATGCGCATCCCCGCGGCCTTGCCGGATCCGTCGTGGGTCACGATCACCCGCAGCCAGCGGTCCCGCGGCAACGGATCCTTGGTCTTCACCTTCAAGGCCCGGTCCGGCCAGGTGTCGATCAGATGCACCTGAAGGCGGTTGTCCGTCACCAACAGGTCGAACCCACGGTAACCCGGCCCTTTCTCCATCCGGCTCAGCACCGCACCGTCCCCCTGGATCCGCACCCAGGCGGCAAACGAGAATGCGTTGGTCCGTTCGAGCGCGACCGCCGGACCGAGATCCAGCCAGTTCGTTCCCGCCAATTTGAGCATGCGCCCCGGCGTGGCCTCCACCCATTCGGCCGCGCCTCCGCCCGACCACGTCGCCGCGCCCGGACTTTCGGGAGTCACCACCCATGACAGGTCGTTGGTCGCCACCGGACGGAGGATCCGGCCATTGGATTCCCGTTCCCATTTCTCCTGGGTCTCGCCCAATTCGTTCTGCCGGTCCGCCAGCGTCTTCTCCGCGTCTTTCAGGCGAAAATCGGCCTCCACCAGTTTCTGGGCCTGTGCGGCTGTCGGCACCGGCAATCGCGGCGGGGGATTGTCCGTCCGGATCCGGTCGAGCCCCTTTTCGGGCACATTATGAAAGAAGGCGTAGAGTTTATAAAACTCGCGCGAGGCCATCGGATCATACTTGTGATCGTGGCATTCGGTGCATCCCACCGTCATCCCGAGCCACACCGAACCCAGGGTGTTCACCCGGTCGACCACATACTTGTTCAGGTATTCGTCGGGGTCCGCGCCGCCCTCGTCGTTGGTCATGTTGTTCCGGCAAAACCCGGTGGCAATCCGCTGTTCCGGCGTCGCCCCGGGCAACAGGTCCCCCGCCAACTGCTCCACCGTGAACGCATCATAAGGCTGGTTGCGGTTGAACGATTCAATCACCCAGTCCCGCCACAACCACATGAACCGCACCCCGTCGAAATGATAACCGCTGGTGTCCGCATACCGCGCCAGGTCCAGCCAGTTCGCCGCCATCCGCTCCCCATAATGCGGTGACTCCAACAACCGGTCCACCAACCGCTCATACGCACCGGAAGTCTTGTCCCCGAGAAAGGCGTCGACCTCCTCAATCGTCGGCGGCAACCCCGTCAGATCGAACGTGGCCCGGCGGATGAGCGTCGCACGATCAGCCTCCGGGGCGGGTCGGATCCCGTCTTTTTCGAGTCGGGCGAGCACGAAACGGTCGAGTTCATTGCGGGGCCAGCGGGCATCGCGAACCCCCGGCAGGACGGGGCGTTCGGGCGGGACAAAGCTCCAGTGCCGCTGCCATTTGGCGCCTTCTTCCACCCATCGTCGGAGCAGGCCGATCTGTGCCGGTGAGAGCGGTTTCCCGCCCTTGGCCGGGGGCATGACCTCCTCGGGGTCGGTGGACAGGATGCGTTCAACCATCGTGCTTTCGGCGACCCGACCGGCCACCAGCGCGTGGTTCCCCGACTTCAACTTGCGGAAAGCCTCCGCCTGGACGTCCAGGCGCAGGTCGGCTTTCCGTTTGTGTTCGTCGGGCCCGTGACAGGCGTAGCAATGCTCGGAGAAAATCGGGCGGATATCGCGGTTGAAATCGACCGGGGGATTGGCGGCGGCCCGGGCGGAGGACGGTACCAACGCCATGCCAACCCAAACCGCCCAGACGGCCAGGCGGCGGCCCGTGACTGCAACCAGCGGGGGAAGGCGCATGTTCCGGAGAAAGTGACATCAAATGCCCCGGGCTTCAACGGTGGCCTCGTCACCTGACGGGGATGGGGCGCATCTGGGCATCGT
>JANYCC010000312.1 GCA_025360495.1 Verrucomicrobiota bacterium
GGCGGGTAGGAAAACCCGCCCTCCCAGGGCGGTCGCGACAGCTCCGGGGGGGCGGGTTTTCCTGCCCGCCTTCCCACGATGCCCAGATGCGCCCGGTCGGTCTCCCGAATTCAGAGTTTGATCAGGCTCGGGCGCGGAGTCTCGTCGGTGCGCTGTTCCAACCGGCCGACCTGTTGGAGTGGCAGGAACACCGGACCGCCCAAACGGGAGGCCCCGACGAACACATGGGCCGCTTTCTCGGCGGTCAACACGATGCGCAACACGGATTCCGCCGTGGATCCCAGGGCATAAATCCCACAATTCTGCACCATCACCAGTCCCGGCGTGCGGCCCTGGTTGCGTCGCATGCTGAGGATCACCTTGGAGCGGATCTCGCGGGCCAGGGGAATTCCCGGGTCCGAATACGGCACATAGACCGCCTGCGCCCCGAAGGCGACGACCTCGCCCGGGAACATCCGGTGATCCGCGAACCGTTCCGCGGCCGGTGAGCAGAGCACTTGAAGGCATCCTTCGGGATGGACTTGGGCCACGAAATTCACGCCTTCCTGCTGGAGCAGCCAGGAGTGCAGCACCGCCTCGGTGCCCGGCGGACGGCCGGCGGGATCGATCTGGGCCTCGTGGAGGAATCGGTCGTTGGCCTCAAACAACGGGAGGTCGAACATGCTTTGCAACCGGCCCGAATCACATTCGGTCAGGTCTCCCGCCTGCAACATTCCCAAGACCGCACCGCCGGCCTTGGTCAACAGCCGTCCGGGCACGGTGCGTGCCGATACGCAGCCTTCATTCATCACCACCAATCGGCGGTGATCCTTGCCGATTTCGGCCGCCAGCCAATGCAGTTTCTCGTGGGGAGTCGTCATGGATTGCTTGCTTCAGTCACGTCCAACCGCCGTCAGGCCGGGCACCCCAAAACACCGGCCACCCTTTCCGCGCGCAGTCCCGTCATCCCCGCAGCTTGCGTTCGAGGAGCGCGCCCGCCAATGCCGGATTGGCCTTTCCCTGCGAACGCTTCATGACCTGACCCTTCAGGAAATTCAAGGCCGCCGGTTTTCCCCCGCGGAAATCGGCCGCCGGACCCGGATTCGCGGCGATCACCTCGTCGCAAATCAACTCGATGGCCCCGGTGTCGTTCACCTGCGCCAGGCCCTTCCTTTCCACGATTGCCTCCGGCGCCTCACCGGTCGCGAACATCTCGGCGAAGACTTCCTGCGCCGCGCTGCTGTGGATACGACCGGCATCGACCATTCCCACCAGTTCCTGGAGCGCGGCCGGCCGGAATCGCACCTGGGACAATTCCAGTCCGGACTGCGCCAGGGATCCGGAGAGGTTGTTGATCACGTAATTGGCGATCCCTTTCGGATTGCCAAAGCCTTTGGCGGACGCCTCGAAGAAGTCCCCGAGGGCGACATTGGACTTGAGCACTTCGGCCGCGCCGGCGGGCAGACCGTAATCGCGGATCAGCCTTTGTTTGCGGGCCAACGGCAACTCCGGCACCAGCGTCCGCACGACGGCCAACCACCCGGGCTCGGGCATCAAGGGGAGCAGATCCGGATCCGGCAAATACCGGTAGTCCTGCGCATCCTCCTTGCTCCGCATCTCCTCGGTGATCCCCGCCACCTCGTCCCAACGGCGCGTCTGCTGCCGGAGGACTTCACCCCGGCCGACGGCCGCGATCTGTCGCGGGATCTCGTATTCCAGGGCACGGCGCACCCCCGAAAACGTGTTCATGTTCTTGATCTCGATCTTCGCCCCGAGGCCCGTCGTTCCCTTCGGTCGCACGCTGACATTGACGTCACACCGCACCATCCCTTTTTCCAGGTCGCAATCGCTGATCCCCCCGCGGACCAACACCTCGATCAAGGCGTTCAGATAGGCCTGGGCCTCGTCGGGACCCGTGAGATCGGGTTCGCTGACGATCTCCAGCAACGG
Organism: Verrucomicrobiota bacterium; assembly: GCA_025360495.1. Classification (GTDB taxonomy): domain Bacteria; phylum Verrucomicrobiota; class Verrucomicrobiia; order Limisphaerales; family UBA9464; genus UBA6176. The sequence goes on from JANYCC010000312.1 coordinate 1,930, forward strand.
CACGCCCGCCCGGTTGAAATCGACCCCGCTGTGCCGTTCGAAATGCTGGTTCTTGCCGACATCCTCCTCCAGATGCGCCCGGGTGATCCGGACCCGCCGCAGTCCATCCCCGAATTCAAACTCGAGGAATCCGCCCTGGGTCGATGGGCGATCGTATTGGGTGATCTGGTAGTTCTTGGGGGAATCCGGGTAAAAATAATTTTTGCGGTCGAACTTTGCGAAGGCGGGGATCTCGCAGTTCAACAGAAGGCCGGTCAGGGCGGTGAGACGGAGGGCCTGTTCATTGGGGACCGGGAGCACCCCGGGCAACCCGAGACACACCGGGCAGACATGGGTGTTCGGCGGCGCGCCATAATCGTTCGCGCATCCGCACCACATCTTCGAACGGGTTTTGAGCTGGACGTGGGTTTCCAGTCCGATGACCGCTTCGTATTCCATCACAGCCCGTCGAGGCTGCCAGAGAACGACCGGACCGGCCAACCGATTTGGGAACTGAACAACAAAGGGGGGCGCATCTCGGCATCGTGGGAAGCCATGACATTGGAGGAGCGAGGCGGGTAGGAAAACCCGCCTCCCC
>JANYCC010000332.1 GCA_025360495.1 Verrucomicrobiota bacterium
TTGATGAAGGGATTGCCCATCATGCAGCCGATCAGGCTCACGATGCCGTCGGCGGTGAGGACGCGGGTGGTGGGGAAGCTGTCGCCGGCCACCGCCGCGCTCTCCACGTTGTCGATCGCCTCGACGAGATCATAGATGCCAAACGGGATCGCCGTGACCAGGAGGATGCCGAGGTATTCAAAGCCGGAGAACACATGGCCGAATGCCGGCAAGGGCACGTGGAAGCCGAAGTTGGACACCGAATCGGTCAATCCCTTGAGGCTCAGACCACCGTAATTGACCCCGAACGCGGTCGAACCCCACGCGATGACGGTTCCCACGCCGATGGCCACCAATCCGGCGGGAATGCCCCGGTATTTCACACCCCCGAACCAACTCAGCAGGATGATGGCAAAGCAGGTGACGCCGATGACCGGGGTCAGGAACATCTCCAATGCCGGACGCATGGAAATGAAGGTGATGGAGACCCCGGCCAATGTTCCCAACAGGGCTGCCCGGGGCGTGATCTTGCGGATGACCGGCCCGATGAACCCGCCGATCATCAATACAAAGCTCTGGATGAACACCCAGGTGAGTCCCGCCTCCCAGCCCTTGATCGGGTCCCCGGTTTTCAGCGTGATCGGCAGCATGATCACGAACGTGACGATGAACATGTGCGGGACGCTGATGCCCGACGGCAGCGCGCAGATGTCCGTGCGGCCGGTCTTCCTGGCCAACCGGTAGGCCAGCCACGCATAATATAACGTCGAGAGGCATAGCATCAGGCCGGTGGCCGGGAGGATCCTCCCGAAGACCAGGGCGTCCGGCATCTTCAGCACGAAACGCAGGAGGGCGGTCAGGGTGAGGAGGTTGACGAGGATGTTGGTGCCGAAGCCGAAGAAGGCATTCCAGTCTCCGGGCACCCAGAGTCGGGGCTTTTCAAGGGTGTTCGAGGTCATGGTTCAGGATGGTGATGGATGGGTGGTGGTGAAAAACGGGCGGGGGAATCAATCAGTTCAGGACGGCCAGGACGTTCGCCGAGTCGCACACCCAGCCGAAAATCCCTCCCTGGGCCTTGATCATCTTCAGGCCCATCTCCTGGAATTCCGGGAAATAGGATCCGACGCAATCCGCCGGCACGAGGCAGTCATAACCCCGGTCGTTGGCTTCGCGGACGGTGGTGTTGACGCACACTTCGGTCGTGACGCCGGTGACGATCAGTTGGGTGATGCCCCGGTTCTGAAGGATGGCGTGCAGGTCCGTCGCGAAAAACGCGCCCTTGCCCGGCTTATCAATCACGGGTTCGGTGGGAAGGGGATATAATTCCGGTATGATGTCATGACCGGCCTCACCCCGGACCAGGATGCGACCCATCGGTCCGGGATCGCCGATGCAGGATTTGGCGCGGCCACGGACCCGCTTGGCCGGCGGCAAATCGGTGAGATCGGGCCGGTGCCCCTCCCGGGTGTGCAAGACCTGCAGTCCCGCCGCACGCCAGGCGGCGAGCAGCCTGCGGTTCGGTCCGATGGTGCGCCGGAGTTGTGAGACGTCGTTGCCCAGCATTTCGCCAAAGCCGCCCGGTTCGAGGAAATCCCGCTGCATGTCGATGATCAGGAGAGCGCATGCCGCCGGTTGAAACGCGAAGGGATAAGGCTCCGCCTCAATGGTCGTTGTCGGGTCCGGGTTCATGGCAGGGCGTGACGACGGGAGGGTTTCGGTGTCGGGCGGCCGGCGCTCAGAAGAATGCCGAGAGACCGCAATAGAACTGGATGACATCCCGGGTGGCCTTTCCAGGGGCGTTGAATTCCTGCATGCCGGCGACGTTGTCGTCATTGAGATTCATATATCTGAAGCCGGCGTGAAAACCCCAATGGCCGTATCCGGGGGGCATGAACTTGAGCGGAAGGGTTCCCTTGAGCCCGACCTCATACAGTCCGACCGTGGAACTTTGCGCATAGTACTCCCCATAGAAATCCTTGTTGGGAAGCAGCACGCGGCAGGGGGTCTCCAGTTTCAATCCGCAGCTGGCAAGGGTGTACGACGGGGCGATGCCGAGTTCGAAATAATAGCTGGAAGGGGGTCCGGGCTCGCCTTTGTAAACGATGAAAGGAACGCGGGCGGCGGTGGCTTTCCCGTCCAGCTCCTGCCAGAACAGGGCATAGGGATTCAGCGCGAACGCCTTGAGCCACGGGCTGTCGTCCAGGCTGAGTTTCACCTCCAGATGCTGCGACAGGGGGATGTCGAGGATCTCCATGTTGAAGGCGGTATAAGTGATCCCCAGTTTGACTTGCTTGCCCAAGCCCAGCGAGATGCCGGCGATGGGGTCGATCTCCACCCAGTGGGTCTTGGGATTGCTGTTGAACGGTGCGTGTTCGGAAACCCCTGACGATGAGAAATCGTTCCAAAAACCGCCCACCAAGGTCACGTCGGTGAGGAACGAATCGCCCTTATAAACATTGAAGAGTCCCAGCACGAGGGGTTGGAAGGTCAGCCCGTCATTATGGACGATCATCCCACGCGGTGTCAGGTACTGGTCCGAGAACTCAAAGTTGAGCAGGGCGTTGACCCGGGAGGGCGGGGCGTCCTCAGCCTGGACCACCGTCGGGGTCCAGCCCACCGTCAGGGCGGTGGCGGCCAAGAGGACCGGAAGCAGCGACTCGGGGCGGGGGATCGGGAGGATGCAGTTGGGACGGGTCATGGAGTTCATCGGGTTCGCTTGATTTCCTCGGCGTGGGCCGTTGGTTCGGCCTGTCATCACCCCAAGCGGGCGGCGTGCCAGTCTGACCAAGTCCACGATCAGCCTGTGTTTGCAGGGGTTTCCTGCGTTTCGGGCGGGGTGTGACGGGGCCGGAAGGGTGTTTCACCTGTCGCGGGTGAAACACTTGGAACACTCACTCGGCATCCGAACCGTCCTGGGCCAGCTTCCGATAGATGCGGGTGCGGTGGACGCCGAGCAATCGGGCCGCATCGGCGATGTTGCCACCGGTTTCCTGCAAGGCCCGCTGGATGAGAAGTTCCTCCGCCTCGGCCAGGTTGAGGGGCAGTCCGGCGGCGGTGGCCTTGCGTTCCGCACGCGGCACCCGCACCGGCACCGGTGTTGCAACCGTCGGGGAAGGCAAACCCAGATGGGACGGTTGGATGACGTCGCCCCCACTTTCGATGAGTGCCCGTTCGATGAAATTCTTCAATTCACGGACGTTTCCCGGGTAATCGTGAACCCGCAGTCGGTCCAGGGCCTCGGGGCTGAAGGCCGGTGTCTTCATCCCCATCTCCGCCGCGAACAGCCGGGGAAAATGGGTCGCCAGCAACGGGACGTCCTCCCGCCGTTCGCGCAGGGGAGGCGTGGTGACGACATAGCGGGCCAGACGGAAATATAAGTCCTGCCGGAACGTCCCCGCGGCGATCCGCGCATCCAGGTCCGCGTTGGTGGCGGCGATGATCCGGACATCGACCTTGCGGGGCAGGGGGGCGCCCACCGGGGTGACACAGCCGTCCTCCAACACCCGCAGCAATTTCACTTGGAGCGAGGCGGGCATGTCGCCGATCTCATCGAGGAACAGTGTGCCACCATGGGCCAGCTCAAAGTATCCCTTGCGATCGGCCAGCGCGCCGGTGAACGCACCCTTGACGTGCCCGAACAAAAGGGACTCCGCCAACTCGGCCGGAATCGCGACGCAATTCACCGGTATGAAAGGTCCCTTGGCGCGCAGGCTGTCGAAATGGATGGCGCGCGCCACCAACTCCTTGCCGGTGCCGCTTTCACCCAGGATGAGCACGCTGGTCTGCGCGAACTGGTGGAGGCGCCGGATGTCGTCGGTGATCTTCCGGATGTGACGGCTGCCCCCGACCAACCCCGCCAGGTTCCAGCGTTCGGCCTCCAATCCGGACAGGACCGCCAGTTTTTCGTCGGCCTGTTGCAAGGCGTTCTCCGCGTGTCGCCGCCGTTCGATCTCCGCCATCAGTTCGACGGTGCGGGCCTCCAGGGTCCGGTTCTTCTCGCGGAGTTCCAAGTGGAGCCGGTTCATCCGCAAATGGGTGGCGACGCGACTGAGGACCTCCTCCGTCTGGAAGGGCTTGGCCACATAATCCACGGCCCCGACCCGGAAGCCCTCGACCAGGCTCGACAACTCGTTGCGGGCCGAAATGAAGATGACCGGGATATCGCGGGTGGCTGGGTCGGACTTGAGTCGGCGGCAGGTTTCCAATCCATCGGGCTGGGGCATCAGGACATCGAGCAGGATCAGGTCGGGTTGGGCGCGGGCGGCGACCCGGAGCGCGGCCGTGCCCCCCGATGCGGCCATGATCTCATACCCTTCCGGTTCCAAGGCTGCGGTCAGCACCTGAAGATTGGCGGCCACATCATCCACCAGGAGGATCCGGGCGGGCGGTGCGGCGGGGGGTGTGGAAGGCATGGTCACCGGGTTTCCGGTTGGGTCGGAACCGTGGCGCCGGTGGGGGCTGCGCTCGCCAGAATGCGGAGGATGCCTTCCATGTCATAGTTCCGCATCCGCTGCCGGATGTGCTCGGCAAGTTCCTGGGCGTCCGGCCCCAGTTGTCGGAGTTCCTCCAGACCGGCCTTGAGCGCCGTCGTGCTATGAAGGTCCGCCGCCAAGGTCAGGCGGGCCCTCAATCCATCCGATAGCGTCCCGCAGGGCATCCCACGCGGACCGGTCTCCCCGATTCCCAAGGACTCGGCGGGGGCCAAGGGGGGGGATTCCGCGATGATTTCAGTGGCCGTTTTCAAAGGGATGATGAAGTGGAACCGCGATCCGATTCCGCAGGCAGACTGCAACTGTAACGCTCCTCCCAGCAGCGCGACCTGCCGTTGGGCGATGGCGAGCCCCAATCCGGTCCCACCCAGATCCAGCGCGCCGCGGCCCTGATGGAAGGGTTCAAACACCTTGGTCTGTTCCTCCGGGGGGATGCCCCTGCCGGTGTCGGTCACCTCGAACAGCCAGGCTCCTTCGGGCTGCGGTCGGATCGACAGGCACACTTCGCCCGTCCGGGTGAACTTCACCGCGTTCCCCAAGAGGTTGATCAGGATCTGTCGCAGTTTGCCCTCATCGCCATGAACGTGCCCGGGTCGCGTGCGGTCCAGTTCGACGCGGAACCCGATTTGTTTCTGCGCGCACAGGGGTTGGAAGGTCACGGTCAGATTATGGGCGAGGGCAACCAGTTGGAAGTCGACCGGGTTCAGTTCCATGCGGCCCGCCTCGATCTTGGAGAGGTCCAGGATTTCGTTCAGCAAGCCCAGCAAATGGCGTCCGCTGGCACCGATGCCCTCGATGGCATCGTGCTGGTCCACGGGCGGTCGGGGGGCGCGCTGCAGGAATTGGGCATAACCCAGGATGGCATTGAGCGGCGTGCGGATTTCGTGGCTCATCCGGGCGAGAAAGTCGGACTTCGCCGCATTGGCCGCCGCTGCCGTTGCCTCGGCCTGTTGTCGGATCCGGACTTCCTCCCTCAGGGCCGTGTTGGCCACCGCGACCTCCAGGGTCCGTCGCCAACCGGCGTACAGATGGGCGGCGGTCAACAGCGTGAACGCCAGGCCGCCGGACAAGGCGAGCCACGATTGGAGATGGGATTGCCCGGCGATGAACTCCGCCGTCGGTGCGAAGACCACCGTCCACGTGCAACCGGCAAAATCCAGGGTCACCTCCGCGGCGGCCGGTTCCGGAGTGCGCGCCGGAATCCCACCGTCATACATCAGTTCGCCGATGGACGAGCCGTCATGGAGCCGGGCCTCAATGCCCCTGGCCCGCAATTCCCGGAACGCACCTCCGACGAGGTCCGCCACCCGGAAAACCGCGACGGCGAATCCTTCCAACTGTTCGCGTCGCGCGGCGGCATCCTGGGGCGCGGGGCCGCGGTAGATGGGTTGGAGCACCAGCAGGCCGGCCTGGTCACCCGGTTCCTGGGCCAGGCGAAGCGGCGCGGTGGCCGCCGGTTGTCCGGTGTCACGCGCCCGTTCCAGTGAGCCGCGCCGGTGCGGATCGGAATTGAGGTCATAACCGAGGGCCAGCGCATTCCGCACCAGGGGTTCGATATAATAAACGGGGACATACTCCGCCCGTTCCCGCGCCGGCACGAAGGACTCCTGCCCACCGCGCTCCCGGAATTGGAATCCTGACAAACCTTCGGCGACGGCGGCCGATTCCAGTTCGGACCGATGCGCTGCGGGCACCCAGGGATTCCACGACAGCGCGTGGAGTTCCGGTTGGCGCGCCAGGGCCGGCCGGACAAATTCCCGGAATTCGTCCCGTCCGATCCGCCCTTGGGCCGCATGAAGTGAGGCGATGGAGTTCAACACTTCCAGGGAACGCAGGAGCCTCACCTCGAGTTTTTCCACCGCTTCCAGGGTCAGGTCGGACGCCTCCTGCCTGCCTGCCCGACGCTCCCAGCCGCGCAGCGTGAAGAACAACACGAACGACAACGAGGTCCCCATCCCCAGGACCCAGCCGATCCAGGCGAAGGGGGGGCGTGAAGGTGAACTGAGATGAATCCGGGCCAACGGAAGACGGCGCAGCATGTTGTCTGCCGCAACGACGATGGAACCGTGAGTGGAAACGGACCCTCACAGGAAATCCCGACTGGCAAGTGTCGGGAACAACCCCTGCGTCGGATGTGATATTTTATCACCCGGTCACCAACGGCCCGCCCCTGATGGCGCTGGTGAAATCTGGCCAAGCTGTGCAAAGGCTGGCACGTCCCTCACCACTGTTGCAGCCGGAAGAACCGACGGGCCGAACCGTCCCAAGGGATCACGACCCCCGGATCCGGGGTGATGTCGCCCACGGGAGCGCCCGGCGAGGTCGGATCGTCCATTCCCCACAGGCGATAAACCCGGCCCGGCCCCGACCAATCCAACCGGAGCCCGGTCGGTGTCGCCGCGAACTTCGTGAAGCTCAACGGGCCCGGCACGGCTTCCACGTCCGACACGATGAACAGGGCGTCGAGACCGAAGTCCGCGAGCTTTTCGAGCGGGCTGAACGATCGCAGGAGTTCGAGGTTTCGGAAGACGACATAACCCTGGTCGCTCAAAAGATCCCCCGCCGCATAAGACTGGCCGTCCGTCGTCGTGAAACCCTGTTCCACCGCGAACCACACCTCGCCGCTCGGCCACACGTGAAACGCGGCCAATCCGAAGTCGGTGCCCGGATCCATCGGTTGGAACATCGCCAGCAATTCCGCGTTGGATTTCACGACGCGGCCATGGTTGGACAACAAATCACCCCGCCCGATGTCGGCATTCAGGGACGGCGCATGGAAGGCGTCGCGGGTGGAGAAATATTCTTCGCCACCGGGGATCGATTGGAACCCGTCAAGGCCCGCATCCGGCGCGTCGGGCTTCACGCCGAAACCCTCGGTGAGATCCTGGTTGCGACGGAGTACTTGCCCGCGGTCGGACAACAGGTCGCCGGATTGGACCTGGCCTGCCTGTTCACTGGAAGCCCCGTTTTTGAGGGAAAATGCGATTTCGCCACCGGGGAGGATATCGACGGCATCGAGACCTAGTCCGGTGTTGGGAGGGACGAAACCAAATGCCCCGATCAGGGCGGATTGGCGTCGGACGACCCGTCCGGTATGAGCGAGCAAATCCCCGTCGCTGACGGCGGCATCCGGCTTGGGGAGGGTGCCGGCCGTGAGATCGGACCGGGTGGAAAACCAGATTTCCTGGAACGGCGCCGCGGGAAGTTGGAGGTGGAACACTTGGGTGAAGGTCCCGTTGGTCTGGGTCAGGTTGACCGACAACATCGGCCAGAGGCGGTCGGGCGACGCGGTCTGATTGGTGAAAACGGCTTGGTGATGGGTGAACCCGTCATCGACATCGAGATTCAGGACCCAGGTTTGGCGGAGGGCCAACTCGCCCCCGTATTCGAGGTTGCCGCTGCCGGTGATGACCCGGTCCGGACTGCCCGGGCGGGTGGAGGTGAGCGCGATGTTCTCCACGGCGAAATTGCTGGAAAGTGGGGTCACCCGGAGGAGGCGGAGGCGGAACGTGCCGTTGACCGGTTCCAGGATGTCGGGGCGTCCGCAGGGCGGGCATTCATCCACAAAAGTGGCGCCGGACACGACGGTATAAGTCCAGCCGGGGGGTTGGGTGTCGGGCAGCGGAGATTGGGCGAGGGCCGCGGAACGGATGGAGACCAACCCCAGGGCGGCGGCCAGACAGGTGAGAGATCCGGCTTTCATGGCACTGGAATGTGGCACCGGCAAGGGTGCCCGGCCAGCCCGGGATTCGGGTCCAAGACGCGGTGGGAGCGGACGACAGAACGCTCAAATCATATTGGGCAACCCCGGCGAAACCTTCCTCGACGCCAGTTGCGGCCCCAGTGACCTCTGCTGCGGCGGATTCAACCGACTCATCATCCTCCCTCCGTCCAACGCCACCTTTACCGCGTCATTTGATCACTGCGGGGAATTGGTGATCAAGCGTTCCGAGGGCGATTCAGATGACCACGAGGGCGACAACGACTGACGGCGTCTTGTATTCGCGCGGAGCCGGCCCGCGACAGGTGTCGTGTGGCCGGTGAGGTTCCTATCGCCGGACAATTTCCACCACGGGCACTTCCCAAGCGTCCACGAGGCAGTGTTCGCACCCGGGGGTGGTGGCCTCGCCCGGCGTGTTCACGTGGGCGGCAGTATCTCGACGATCTCGGCCAGCACCTCACCCGCCTCGTTGCGCAGGGCGTTGCACCGTCCATAAAGTGTCGCTTCGGAATCCAGGTGCAATGCCTCGCGGATGAACGGGTCCGGTTCGAATGCGAAAAACGATGTCGGCCTGCTGGTGTACGCGATCCCGCTGGCGTTGAGGATCGCCCCGAGCGGCCGATGACAACCCAGGATTTCCTCGCGGGAGTTCTCGGGAAAGAGGTCGATGCGGATCCGGATCGCACCGAATTCAACGGGAGCGCCGGAGGCGTCGAGCCGGAGCACGACCTCCCGCCACAACTCGTTCCCCACCCGACGCCGGCTTTGCACCTCCAGATGGATCGAGTCGCCGTGGAAACCCTCCAGCGTGCTCGTCATGTCGGTGTTGTGGACGAGCAGGCGGCGATACGGTTCGGGAACCTCGGCGGCGGGAATGGCGCGGACCTGCGACAGGGGACGCCCCGCCTCCCGATAGAAGGTGTCCAGCGGCTCCAAGGCGGGCCGGGCAGGGGCGGAGGTGGCAGGCCGGTTCATGATGCGGTCAATGCGGGTGTACGATCAGGCATAACGACCGGTCCGGTGCTCCGGCAGGAAGAATTCCTGGAGCAATTTGTCGATCTGCAACAGGCCCTCGCGGTTCACGCTGATCCGGTCGCCGGCAACCGTGAGGAAACCCCAGTCGTGAAGCCGGGCCAGCGGCTCGGCGAAGCGCACCCGGGGATCCACCCCGAACTTACGGGTATAATGTCCGGCGCTCACGCTCCCCATCTTCAGGCCGAGCATGAATTCGCGGATCAGGCATTCGTCGGCCGACGGCGTCAGGGCCCGATAGACGGGGAGCTGATCGGATTTGACGGCATCGACATAAGGTTGGAAGTCGTGGTGGTTCTGATAGTGGACGCCATTGAGATGACCGAAGCTGGCGACACCGATCGAGAGGATGTCGGCTCCGGAAAAGAGCCCTTCGCGATAAAGAAAACGCACCTGGGCGGGATCCCGGACCACGGTGGTGGTGCTGGTGACGGTGTAACCGATCTTCTCGAATTCGCCGTAGGCATAGTTGACCCAGCGCCGCTTGGTCTCCCAATCCGCCACCGGGGCGACGAGTTTCCCGTCGTCCTTCATGCGTTGATAGATGGTCGTGTTATAAGGCACCTCCATCTGGTAGATAGTTACCGAATCGGGCCGCAGCGCGACGGCCTTCGCGACGGTCTCGCACCACTTTTCCTCGGTCTCCTCCACCATGCCGGCGATGAGGTCGATGTTGATCTGTGGGAACCCGATCTCGCGGGCGTACTGGTAGGCGCGAAGGATCTCCTTGGAACGGTGCGCGCGTCCGTTGATCTCGAGGATGTGGTCGTCGAAGTGCTCGATGCCGAGGCTGAGCCGGGTGACGCCAACATCGCGGATGGCCTGGAGCTTGGCATCGGTCAGGGTGCCGGGTTCGGCCTCGAAGGTGACCTCCTCGGCTTCGTCCCACGGCAGGAGCCTTTTCATGCCATCAGTCAGGAACCGGAGTTGTTCCGGCGAGAGGTAACTCGGCGTGCCGCCCCCGAAATAGATGAAACGGGGTTTGCGGCCGCCGATGACGGGTCGGGCGGCGTAAGTGGTGAGTTCGCGGAGCAGGGCGTCGAGGTAACCGCGGATCTCCTGGGCATCCTTGTCGGTGTACACCCGGAAATAGCAGAAATGGCAGCGCTTCCGGCAAAATGGGATATGGGTGTACAGCCCCAGTGGCACGCCGGGGCGGGGAGGTCGGCCGAGACCCTCCAGGAACTCCGGAATCCGGTCGCTTTTCCACGCCGCGAACGGGGGGTAATTGGCGACGAAATAATTCCCGGCGACGGTCTCTTTTTGCAGGGGGGGACCGGACGGCGGCGGGGGTGGAGCGATGGTGATCGTGCTCATGGGCGGGTGGGGGGCGGAAAAAGGGGGTGGAAACCGCCCGGTGCGCCAGCAGGCCTGCCGACGGGAGGACGCGGGCCACCGGATCCGGTCGGAATTTCCGGAACGGATGGGCGGCGGGCGACGCTCAGGGAACGAGCCACACGGCGAAGTTGCCAGATGATACGTACACGGGCAATTCGGGATTTGGGGGATGTTGCGCGCCGGGCGCAGATTCGGGTGGGGCGGGAAGAGTGCGGATGTTTTGAACAACAAAGGGCGCAAAGGGCGCAAAGGGCGCAAAAACGCCTGCTTCAAAGAATAAGTACCCTCCACGGCGGCGGTGTGCAGGCCGTGCATTGCCACGCCTTCAATCTTTCACGGACATCGCGGACTTTGCACCCTTTGCTGTTCAAAACACCGGGCCTGTTGCACCCACAGGCCGAAGAAGCTCGAACCGTCACGGACGCTGACCCCGATCACCGTCGGGCGGCGGTCCGGGTGGGGGGAAGCCCGGGGGTGGGCCGCCCCGTCCGTCCCGGCCCTCGGGTCCGCGTTCGTGATCCTTGAGACGCTGCAGATGCCGGGCCTCGCGTTCGGCGAGCTTTTGCTTCTGAGTGTCGTCGAGGTGCACCGAGATGCGTTCGTTGCACTCCTTCATCAGCGCCCCGAACTGCTTGAACTGTTCGCGATGCAACTGGCGCATCCGCTGGGAGACGTCGGCGACGATCGGTTCGATCTTGGTGACCTGCTCCGGGCTCAACTGATAGTCGGAAGTGAGCCGTTGCATCATCGAGTCGGCCATTTCCTTCCTCGGCGGCGGGGGACGGAAGGCGGTGCGGCGGCCCCATTGGTAACCCCCGGCCAGACCGGCGGCGGCTCCGGCGACGAAAACGGCGGCGAGGAATCCGGTGATTTTTTGGCGGGAAAGGCCGGTCATGGCTGCCAATTGGAGTTGATGGCCACGGTGAGTTGCTGGGCGGTTGCCGTATAAGGATCCGCGGAATCGAGATCCGCCTGGCGCCCGGCAAAGTAGCTGACACTGATCGTGAGGGCGGCCACCCCGAAAGCGGTCGCCAGTCCGGCGTGCCAGAGTCGCAGGACCGGTCGAAGATCGGCACCGGCACGGGCGGAGCGCCATGCGTGAAGGGTCCGGCTCTCGGTGGCGAAGGAAAGGGTGTCCAGCGGGCGGACCGGTGCCTGGGCGGCGGCGCGCAGCAGGCGGTCGAGGGAATCGGGATGGGTCTTCATGGGGTGCGTTCCTTCAGCAGCTGCTGGAGGTGTTTTTTCATCTTCAGGCGGGCCCGGAAAGCGCGGACCTTGACGAGGGTGGCGGACCAACCGGTGCGCTGGTGGATTTCATCGATGCTGCGGCCTTCCAGGTGGAGCAGCGAAATGACGAGGCGATCGGCGGGATTGAGTTGGGCGAGGAGTTTGTCGACAATTTCCCGGGCGCCGAGAGCCTGTTCGAGGGGCAGTTCCCCGGTGTCCTGGGCCAGGTTCTGGATCACCTCGACCTCGGTTTCCGAGAGGTCGGCATGGCGGAGCTCGGGGCGGACGCGTTCGCGGTTGAGCTCATTGAAGCACGTGTTCACGGCGATCCGCGACACCCAGTGCTCCAGCGGCACCTGGCCGCGGAACTGGTCGAGCCGGGTAAACACCTTGACGAACACAGCTTGCACTAGGTCTTCCTCACTGGTGCGCCGCGGCAGGTGCGCACGTACAATTTTCAACACCAACGGGCTCAGGTGGACGAGCAACCGCCGCGCCGAGTCTTCGTCGCCTTCGCGCACCCGCGCAAGGCAAGCGCCGACATCCAGCAGTGGCTCATCCATGAATCGTTCCGGAGGAACGCTTCCAACAATGGGTGACCTGATGCAAGCGCTATGGTTACAAGGGGCTTCAAAGAGTGACGTTCCCACCGCGCACCGGTCGAAGTTCGTGTTCACCGGACAGTTCGCCGTTGCCGCCCTCTTCCGGCCCGACTACAAGACCGCCCTGCCATCCCCCATGACCCCCGCCCTCCGCCCCCACCGACTCCCCCTCTGGTTGCGGCTGTTGGCGCTGGTCGCCGTCCTCGCCGCGGCCCCTGCCGGCTGGGCCAAGATCCAATTCGATGTCTTCCCCGGCTACGACAACGTGGTGCGCGCCGGCGGTTGGTTCCCCGTCACCTTCGAACTGTTCAATGACGGCCCGGGATTCGACGGCATCATCTCGGTGGGCGTCGGCCAGATGGGGGGCATCCCCCAGACTTACGCGCTGGAATTGCCCACCAACACCCGGAAACGGATCGTGATGGCGTGCTTTTCCGGGTCGCAGGGGTTCCTGTCGATCGACGCCAAACTCACGGACCGGGGCGGCAAGGTGTTGGCCGAAAGTTCCGGGCTCCGGTTGCAGCAGGTGGCGTGGGAGGGATTCCTGCTGGCCGGGGCGCCGGCGTCGTTCGCGGGAATGCCCGCCTTTCCCGAGGGCTCCGGCCGCCAAAATGAACTCCAGCCCCGGGCCGTCCGATTGGATGTCGGCCAGCGATTGGAGAGCTTCCCGGACAACCCCATCACTTTGGAAGGGCTCAACGGGATCTACCTCAACTCGGCCAAAGCACTGGAATTGAAGGATCCCCAGGTCGATGCCCTCCTGTCGTGGGTTTATGCGGGCGGACACCTGATCGTGGCGATCGATCAACCCGGTGACGTGGGGGCGACGGCGTGGTTGAAAGACGTGCTGCCCGCCACGGTCGGTGGATTGGCCAACCGTACCCTGAACGGCGAGCTGCAGAAATGGTTGCTGCAAAGCACGGAAGCCGGACGGGCGGAATTCCAGTATGCCTACCAACCGCCCCCGCTGTCAGCCCTCCAGCACGGGCCCAACAATGTGTCGCGCGATCCCTATCTGGATCTCGAACCGCAACCGGCATTTGACCAGGTTTCCCTGCCGTTGGTGGAACTGACCCCGCGCGGCGGCAAGTCCCTGGTCAGTGCCGGCCCGGCACCGTTGATCGTGTGCGGGGCCCGGGGTCGGGGCTTGGTGACGGTGCTGGCCTTCAATCCCGAGCGCGACCCGGTGAAAGGTTGGAAACACCGGCCCTGGCTCTGGGCCCATCTGGCCGGTGTCCCACGCGAACTGTTGCAGAAAGGGGACGCCAATGTCTGGGGCGGACGCAGCACCGATGCGGTCTTTGGCGCGATGATCGAGACCCGGCAGGTGCGCAAACTGCCCGTGGGTGTCCTCCTGTTGTTGCTGGTGGTCTACCTCGTGGTCATCGGTCCGCTGGACC
>JANYCC010000320.1 GCA_025360495.1 Verrucomicrobiota bacterium
CGGCGAGGCTCATGCCGGCGCGATGCGGGTTCAGCACGGCCCGCCGGGTGAAATTCCCGTGCCCGTCATTGGCCCAGAGCCAGGTGCCTTCATTCAGCGTGTTCACCACCAGGTCCAGTGCCCCGTCCCCATCGAGATCAACGAGCAGGACGCCGGTGACATCGGTCGACCCGAACGAAAGTCCGGACGCGACGGTGACGTTGGTGAAATTCCATCCGCCGAGATTTCGGAACAGCGAGGTCCGGCCGGCCAACCCCCCGAGGAGGATGTCGGGTCGGCCATCCCCGTCGACATCCCCGAGGGCGACCCCGGAACCGTTCAGGGGGATCTGGTTGGTAAGGTAGCGTTCGGGTGGGATGAGATTGGTGAACGAGAGTCCGGCGGCCGGGCCGGGAATGACGGTGAAGCCGGCCCGGTCGACAGCTGCGGCGCCGATCGTGGTGCAGGCCAGTGCCGCGCCGACCCACGCGCGCACGCAATCCCACCATCGTGACCCCGGAAAATTCACCCCCGGAGCATCCGGCACCGGCCACACGGCGCCAGACAGAAAGATTGCGGGATCTCAGATTCGACAAAAAAAGGGGCCGGGCATGACGCCCGGCCCCGTGATGATTGAATCAGCCGTCCGCCTTAGCGGTGCAGCTTGCCGAACAGTTGCGCCGCCGTCGGGGCGAACGTGAACGGACTGGCCGCACCCACAACGTCGGTGTACGTGCCATCGATGGTCGGGGAGGCACCGAGCGTCCCGCCGCCGGTCCACGTGATCGTGATGGTGCCATCCGCATTCAGCACGGTGCTGGTGAACGCGAGCGGCACCGACGCCGTGCCCGGGATGAGCACGAAGTAGTCGAAGTCGCCGCTGTCCAACGTCACCCGCAGGGTGGTGGAGCCATTGAGGCTGAGGACCGCCTTGTTGCCGCCCGCATCTTGCATCGGGAGCAGACGGTTGGTTCCCCAACCGCCGGTGCCCACTCCGACAAACGAGCCGAGTTGTTCCACCGTCTGCGCCGCAGACGTCGGATTGGTGACCTTCTGCAGGGTGGCGCGGCAATCCGTGGCCCCCGTGTTGCCATGGGACAGACCGATCCAGACCTCGTAGTTGCCGGCCGGGACGTTGCGGGTGTAGTTGGCCCAATCGCCGTTGTCGGTCCAGCCGATCTTGTAGTTGGCGGTGTTGGTCCACAAACCGCGGTTGTTGTCCCCGCCGTTGTCGTTGATGTCCATGTTCGGATTTTCGCCCAAGCGATAGACGTCCGAGTCATTGCCATCGTTCGAGGTGTAGTCGACGAGGTTCACCGCGCTCAACCCGTTGTACGCATTGCCGGTGTAGGGCATCGCGCTCGCCGCGTCCTTGGTCAGGCCGCCGCCGTAGTTGAAGTCCTCGGACTCGATCAGGAACTGACCGGTGGTGCCGAACACATTCGCCGTGTAGTTGCCCGCATAGGTCTGCGCGGCACCCGCGGTGTCAGCCCAGCTCAGTTGGAACGCGTGCGAACCGATGGAAGCCTGACCCGGGTCATACGCGACCGTCGTCACGTCGTCGGCCTTGGTGACCGTGGGCGTCACCGCAGCGCCGTCAAACGTCAACGCCACCGAGGCGGCATTGAGGGCCGTGCTCTCGTCCGTGATCTTGAACGTGAGCTTCGTGTTGCGCGGCAGGTAGCCGCCGTTGGCCGGGGAGGCCGACGTGAGCTTGGGCAAAACCCCGGCCACAGGCACCAGGATGAAGCCGTCATAGTCGCCGCTGTCGCCCGCGAAGCGGAACGTGGTCGGAGCCGCCGTCTTGATCTTGACGACCGCATCGCTGCCATCACCCGTCGGGCTCTTGGCCTTGACGAGGTCGCTGGCACCCCAGGCGCCGGAACCCGTCGTATGGAAGACACCGAGGGTCTCAATCGCCTGGTTCGGCTTGGTGGGATCGGTGGTCACACGGCTGAGGACGGCGCGCATCGAGTCGGCGCTGGCATCACCGTAGGACAACAGGGCGTATGCATTGTACAGGCCGGCCGGAACCGTACGGGTATAATTATACCAGTCGGTGTTGCCCACCCAACCGAGGCGGTAGTTGCCCGTCAGGTCGAATGCACCAGGGCGGGTGGTCCCGTTCTGGTTGCCCAACTGCGTGGTGATGTTGACGTTGTTCGGCGCGGTGTCCGGACGATAGACATCCGAGTCATTGCCGTCGGTGTCATGATAGTCGGTGTCGAGGACGGCGACCTTGCCGTCGGCGGGAGTCGTCGCATCGCCATAGGCGCCACCGGCGTACGGCATCACGCTCGCTTCCGGCAGCGTCTTGCCGGAGCCGAAGTTATAGTCCTCACCCTCAATCCAGAACGAGCTCGCCGCGAGATCGCTCATGTGGGGTTTGCGCGTGGTGTAGTTGTAGTTGATCGTGCGGACATCGGCCGAGCCTTGCAGCTTGTAGCTGAAGGTGCCGGAGTGCGCCGTCGCGTAAGCCCCACCCGCGGGCTGGTAGGTCACCGTGGTGTTCTTGCCGGAATGAACGACGGTGGGCGTGACCGTCGCGCCATCATACGTGAGGACGATGGAGGCCTGGTCGACCGAGGTCAGATCATCCACCAAGACGGCCTTGATGGGGGCATGCGGATCCTGGGCGGTGTAGCCGGGCCAGGGAACGAAACTCTTGACGTAAGCGCCGGCGTGACCGGTGGGCTTCGCCGTGAGCAATCCACCCGGTTGGTTGATCAGGAATTTTTTGCCGGTCACGAGGTCGACCGTGAAGAACTCGGTGTTCGCGCCGCCGCCGCCTTCCCACCAGAGCAGGCGGATCGGATACACACCGTCGGCTTCCGCCACGATGTCGAAGAGCGTGTCGCTGGAACCACGACCGCCGTCAAACTTGCCGAGGACGGTGCCGAAGGCGTCGAAGCCCGGGGCGACGGACACCTTGAAGCCGTCGTCGGAATTCACGCCGAGCCGGTACATGCCGCGCTTCAGGCTGATGTACGCCTGATATTCACCGGTGATGTTATCGAGGCTGCCGGAGGTGCCCGGGATGCCCGGGATGTTCTCATCAGCCACGTCCAGGTTGTCGCCGGTGCCGCTGGACTTGAAGTTGCCGATCGCCGTGGCGTTCTGTTCGACGTTGACCACGTCGATCAGGAACGAGCCATCGGGTTGGTCACCCGGGCTGGCCACGTCGGGAAGGACGACGCCGTTGTCGTCCGTCGCGCCGCCGCCGTGCGCGGTCTCCGCGTTCAGGATCAGGTTCGAATCCGAGCCCACGCCCCGGTCACCCGGTCCCCGGCCCTGGTCCAATTGATGGACAAACACCCGGAAACCGGAACCGGAGGTGGCCGCCGTGGTGGCGTCCGCCGCGGGCACCGTCGCATACGGGCTGGTCGTGAAAGTCCGGGTGCCGGTGATCGTGGTCCCCTGCGCCTCCTTGAACTCCACATCCACCGAATGGACGCTGCCGGACGCGAAGAACGCGCCGGTGTTCGCATAGGTGGCGGTCGTGATCCCCTGATCTTTGCTCGTCGTGACTGCGACTGTCGTGCCGTCCAGCTTCACCTTGATGCTGCCGTCAACGACCGTGCTGGGGCCTGAGTCGCTGATCGTGAAGTTGAAGCTGATGGCATTGCCAAGAGCCGAACCCAAGACCGCCTTGTCGGACGGCACCGTGGTCAACACGATGTTGTCGAAGTGATGCATTTCCCAGGCACCACCGGTACGGCCGGCGAGCACGATGCGGCCACCGCTCGGGCTGTAATCCACGGGCAAACCACCGGCCGGGGTCAGTTCAACGCCCTTGTAGGTGACCTTGACGTGGGCGTCTGAGGTCAACTCTGCGCGCAGCTTCTCCCACACCAAGTGTTTGTACCACAGGGCGAAGGTCGGATCGTCGTCGGTCGGTTGCGCGAGACCCAGATCGTTCGCGTCCACCACGCCGTCGCCGTTGAGATCCTCCGTGGTGCCACCGAGGGCGCCCGTTTGCTGGGATTTCAGGTAGTTGGCGTCGGTCGTCGGCAGGTTCCGGTAGGGAGTGTCGTCGAACGTCGTGCCGGCGTTGTCGAGGTTATAGATGACGCCCGGGGTCAGGGGGACCGGGAGCTGGGCGATCAGCTTGCCGTCCACGCGGATCGAGATGCCGGGATAATCCTGCACGCCCTGCTCGGCGCCGGACGCCCAGGTGTCGAACCCGATGCCGAGACCGGTCTGGGAACCTTCCTCGGGAAGGTGGGGCTCGCCATCGGTACCTGCGAAGTCGAGGTACGTGGGGTCATTGCCGGCATCGGCGTCCGCCAACAACTGGTCGCCGAGGCGGACGTAGTTGATGGAGATGCCGTCCGCCGGACGGGAGGTGCCGCCGCCAACGCGGATGTCCGCCTCGAAGGTGAACGCCTTCACGACGAGACCGTTTTCGAGGTCTTTGAACACCAAGCACGTTTGCTGTCCGCCCTTGGCATCCGTGAGTGCCAGGTAACCATCACCCACCGCGCCGGAGGATCCGCCGTCGGGACGCCATTTGGAGGCGCCGTTTCCGAACTCCCGATACAGTCCTGTCGGGCCGGGATCGGTGTTGAAGTTGAGGGTGGTAACCGCTGACTGCATGGCCGGGATGGCGCTGCTGGCAAGAGCCAGCAGTAGCATCCGCGACCACAATTTGGAGTGTTTGTGTCGCATAGATTCTCTTTTGAGACCGGCCCAGCGCTGAACGGCGGACGCCGACACACCCGTGAAGACGCAGTTACCCAAACAGCTGTACACCGCTGGACCAATCAATCGTGGGAGACCCCGGGACGCTGTTGAAGGCCTTGGCAAACGTCAATGCAATTGTCGCCAAAATGTTGCCAAATCCCGCAATTTTCGGTTGTCAAATCGCCCCGGCCGATGAAACCGGGAATGACCGGCGTTTTTGAACAGCCAAGGGTGCAAAGGGTGCTAAAAAGGCGTCCTTTGGAAGTGAGGACCGCCTTCTGGCATCCCTCTTTCAGCCGTCATGAGGTCCATTGTTTTTGGACCCTTCGCGCCCTTTGTTGTTCCACTCTCCCGGCGGCCGTCCCCACGCCTCGGCCGTTGCGCCGGTGCCGGCCGACCGATCATGATGCCCGGGTTCCGCATGCATCCCACGTCCCTCCTCCGGCTCCTGCCCGTCCTGCTGCCGCTCTGGTACGGAGCCCACGGGGCCGATGGGCATGACTTCCCGGGCGGACGCTGGAGCGCGCTGTCCGTTCCCGCCCCGGGCCGGACCGGCTTCCAACTGCTGTCCCCGGCCGAGACCGGTGTCGCGTTCACCAACATCCTCCGGGATGCGGACGGAGCCCAAAACCGCACGCTTTTCAACGGTTCCGGCGTGGCGGCGGGCGATTTCGATGGCGATGGTCGCCCGGACATCGTGCTCGCCGGACTGGAAGGCCGGCTCTCGCTGTTTCGCAATCTGGGTAGCTGGCGTTTTGCGGAGGTGACGGCGGAATCGGGCGTGGTGGCGACCAACTTCATGGCGCGCGGGGTCGTCCTGGCGGACATCGACGGGGACGGTGCGCTGGACCTGCTGCTGAGCGCGAATGGGGCGGGCGTCCATTGCTGGCACAATGACGGTCACGGCCATTTCACCGAGGTCACGGCGCAGGCGGGCACCGCCAGCCGTCTGGGGAGCATGACGGTGGCCGTGGCCGACGTGGACGGGAACGGAACGCCCGATCTTTATGTCACCAACAACCGCACCGATGACATCCGGGACCGCGGCCAGGTGCAGTTACAATCGGTGAAAGGGCTGGTCATGGTCCCGGCGGCCCTGACCAACCGGCTCGTGGTGCGGGACGGCCAGTTGTTGGAATATGGTGAACCCGACCGATTGCTGCTCAACGACGGGGCCGGCCATTTCCATGCGGCGAGTTGGACGGACGGCACCTTTCTGGACGAGGCGGGACGCCCGCTCACGGCCGCGCCCCTCGACTGGGGACTGACGGCGACCTTCCGGGATCTCAACGGCGACGGGGCCCCCGACCTCTATGTTTGCAACGACTTTTGGACCCCCGACCGCCTGTGGCTGAATGATGGCGCCGGTCATTTCCGGGCCGCGCCGGCATTGGCCCTGCGCCACACCAGCGGCAGTTCCATGGGGGTGGACGTGGCGGACGTGAACCTCGACGGACACCCCGATCTTTTCGTGGTGGACATGCTCAGCCGTCTCCCCTCCTGGCAAAAACGCCAGATGCCGGCGCAACCCGACGAGGTCAATCTTCCCGGTCTGATTGCCGATCGACCGCAAAGCCTGCGCAACACGCTCCAAATCGGCCGGGGCGACGGCACGTTCGCCGAAGTCGCCGGGTTCGCGGGCCTGGCGGCGGCCGAATGGGCGTGGCAACCGCTTTTCCTGGATGTGGATCTCGACGGATGGCCGGACCTGCTCATCACCACCGGGCACGCGCACGACGTCCAGGACCGCGATGCCCAGATATCCGTGGATTCCCGCCAGCGCACCCCGGGGGTTTTCACCAACGCGACTGAACGGCGCCAGGCCTTCACCCGCGATCTGCTGGCGAACATGCGGCTCTATCCGCGGCTGGCGACCCCGATCGTGGCCTTCCGAAACCAAGGCGGATTGCGGTTCACCGAGGTCACCGGCGATTGGGGCACGGACCAATTGGGAACCCACCATGGCATCGCGACGGCGGACTTCGATGGCGACGGCGATCTGGATCTGGTCGTGAACAACCTCAATGCGCCCGCCGCACTTTATCGCAACGACACCGCCGCGCCCCGGGTGGCCGTCCGGCTGGCCGGTCGTGCACCCAACACCCAGGCGATCGGCGCGGTGGTGACCCTTCGCGGTGGTGCGGTGCCGATCCAAAGGCAGGAGGTCATCGTCGGGGGCCGCTATCTCTCGGGAAGCGATCCCCAATTGATGTTCGCAGCGGGAGCGACCGGCCAGCCGATGACGCTCGAAATCCAATGGCGCAACGGCACGTCGCGCGAGTTCGGCGGGGTGCAGGCCAACCGCCTTTATGAACTGACCGAAGACCCCGCACTCGACCGGCCTGCCCCGGCGAAAACAGCCATTGCGCCGAAACCCTTGTTCGTCGATGCCAGCGGGGAACTCGGCCACCTGCACCACGAGACCTTGTTCGACGATTTTGCCCGTCAAGCCTTGCTGCCGCGACGCCTCAGCCAGGAAGGCCCGGGCGTGGCGTGGCTCGATTGGGATGGCGACGGCTGGGAGGACCTGGCGATCGGCAGTGGCGCGGGCGGCCAACTGGCGGTGTTCCGCAATGACCACCGCGGCAGCTTCACGCTCGCGACGAATCTGCCGGCCGGGCGTGATCAGGTCGCCTTGGCCGCGGTCGGCCGACGGTTGTTCATCGGGGAATCGAACTATGAGGACGGTCAGGCGCAGGGGGTGGCGGTGAGCGTGGTGGAAATGGGGAGGGACCCCAGGGGCGTGTTCTCCGCCACCACCAACTCGCTGGGCACCCTCGCCTTGGCGGATTTCGATGGGGACGGCGACCTCGACCTGTTCGTCGGGGGGCGGGTGGTGGCGGGACGCTGGCCGGAACCGGCAACCTCGGTTTTGCTGCGCAATGACGGTGGAACCTGGGTGACGGCCCAGACCTTCGAAGGCCTGGGCCTCATCACCTCGGCGATCTGGAGCGACCTGACCGGGGACGGTTTCCCCGAGTTGGTCCTCGCCACCGAATGGGGTCCATTGAAGGTGTTCCGCAACGATCACGGCAAACTTTCGGCATGGGACCCGGAGGTGGTGTTCAGCGAAAATCCCGGCGCCAAAACGACCCGGTTGAGCGACCTGACCGGATGGTGGACCGGGGTGGCCGCGGGGGACTTCGATGGGGATGGACGGTTGGACCTGATTGCGGTGAATTGGGGCCAGAATTCGGAATATGGTGCGTCGGCGGGACGACCCTTGGTGCTGCTCGCCGGCGACTGGGCCGGCGACGGTTCGCTGAGCGTGGTCGAGGCCGTGGCCGACCCGGAACGCGGTGCCCTGACGCCGTCGCGCCCGCTGCCGGAACTGTCGCGGGGACTGCCGTTCCTGAGCGGCCGTTTTCCGACGCACCGCGCGTTCAGCGAGGCGACCCTCGACCAGGTTCTGGGACCGCAACGGGCGGAGGCGCATGAGTTCCGGGCGATCGAATTGCGCTCGTGGGTGCTGCTCAACCGAGGCGACCGTTTCGAGGCGCGTCCGTTGCCGACGGCAGCGCAATTGGCGCCGGCGTTCTCGCCGGTCGTGGCCGACTTTGATGGCGACGGCCAGGAGGATGTGTTCCTGAGCCAGAATTTTTTCGCCACCCGACCCGGGGTGTCGCGGATGGACGCCGGGCGCGGACTGTTGCTGCGCGGCGACGGGCGGGGAGGCTTTGCCGAAGTGCCCGGTCCGGAATCGGGGGTGTGGGTGTATGGCGAACAACGCGGCGCCGCCACGGCTGATTTCGACCACGATGGACGTCCCGACCTGGTGGTGTCCCAAAACGGGGCGGCCACCCGGCTCTTCCGGAACGTGGGGGCCAAACCGGGGGTTCGAATCCGGCTGGTCGGCCCGCCCGGAAATCCGGACGGCATCGGGGCGGTGCTGCGGCTCCGGATCGGGGAAACGCTGGGACCGGCCCGGGAACTCCATGGGGGAGGCGGACGGGGCTCACAAGACGGTTCCGTGACGGTGCTCGCCGGTCCGGGAGCCGGCGGTGGGGCCGGACGGGTCGAAATCCGTTGGCCGGGGGGGCTGACGAACTCGATAACGCTCCCGACCGGATCCGGCGAATGGACGGTGCCGATGCCGACGCCAGGCGCGGGCCGGTGAGGGGGGCGCGGACTTCCCGCAAAGGAAGGCAGGGGGTGCCGGCCTCGATTCACCCCACGATAGGATTGACTTCGGATCAACATCCAATGGAGGCTCGCCCACTCCAATACCCGTTCGTTCAGGTCAAAACACAACGATACCAAATCATGCGTAATCCCATCCAATCCAGCGGTCGCTGGCTCACTCTGCTGCTCGCGCTGGGCGCAGCAGGTGCGATGTTTGCCCAGAGCGACATCACGCAACCGGGAGACCCGATTGTGGCGACGTCGAGCAACAGCCCCGGTTCCGAAGGCGTGGCCAACGCCATCGACAACAAGACCACGAAGTATCTCAACTTCGATGGTGCCCACAACGCGGTGGCCACCGGCTTCACCGTCACTCCGTCCGTCGGCGCGACCATCGTCACGGGCATCACCCTCCAATCGGCCAATGACGCCCCGGAGCGCGACCCCGCCACCTATCGGCTCGAAGGTTCCAACGACGGAACCACCTTCACCCTCATCTCCTCCGGCGACGTCCCCGCCTTCAGCGACCGGTTCGTCACGGTGCGCGTGGATTTCGTGAACAACCTGGCCTACAAGGCCTATAAGCTGACCTTCCCGACCACGGCGCAGGACAACGGCTGCTGCATGCAGGTCGCCGAGGTGGAATTGCTCGGCACGGTCGTCCCGCCGGACGTCACCCAACCGGGCGACCCGATTGTGGCGACGTCGAGCAACAGCCCCGGTTCCGAGGGCGTGGCCAACGCCATCGACAACAAGACCACGAAGTATCTCAACTTCGACGGTGCCCACAACGCGGTGGCCACCGGCTTCACCGTCACCCCGTCCGTCGGTGCCACCACCGTGACGGGCATCACCCTCCAGTCGGCCAATGACGGACCGGAGCGCGATCCCGCCACCTACAAGCTCGAAGGTTCCAATGACGGAACCACTTTCACGCTCATCTCCGCCGGCGACGTCCCCGCCTTCAGCGACCGTTTTGTCACGGTGCAGATCTTCTTCACCAACACCAAACATTATACGAGCTATAAGCTGACGTTCCCGACCACGGCGCAGGACAACGGCTGCTGCATGCAGGTCGCCGAGGTCGAACTGCTCGGCACGGTCGCCCCCCAGGACGTGACGCAACCGGGTGACCCGATTGTGGCGACGTCGAGCAACAGCCCCGGTTCCGAGGGCGTGGCCAACGCCATCGACAACAAGACCAC
Source organism: Verrucomicrobiota bacterium (assembly GCA_025360495.1). GTDB lineage: Bacteria > Verrucomicrobiota > Verrucomicrobiia > Limisphaerales > UBA9464 > UBA6176. The sequence continues at coordinate 9,990 of JANYCC010000320.1, forward strand.
GAAGTATCTCAACTTCGACGGCGCCCACAACGCGGTGGCCACCGGCTTCACCGTCACCCCGTCGGTCGGCAAGACGATTGTCACGGGCCTGACCTTGGAATCGGCCAATGACGGCCCGGAGCGCGACCCCGCGACCTATAAGCTCGAGGGTTCCAATGACGGCACCACCTTCACCCCGATCTCGGCCGGCGACGTTCCCGCGTTCAGCGGCCGCTTCGTCACGGTCGAGGTGGATTTCGACAACTCGACGGCCTACACGAGCTATCGGCTGACCTTCCCGACCACGGCGCAGGACAATGGTTGCTGCATGCAGGTGGCCGAGGTCGAACTGCTCGGCTTTGCGGCTGGCAGCAGCGCGTTGCCGCAGTTCAAGACCCAGCCGAAGGACACCCCGACGCTGTCCGGCGCCAGCGCCCGGTTCTTCGTGGTCGTCAACGGTCCGTGGCAGATCCAGTGGTATAAGAACGGGGCCATCGTCCCGGGTGCCACCAAGCTGTTCTATGTGACCGACCCGATCACCGGGGCCAACGACGGTGACAGCTATTATGCCGTCGCCAAGAACGGCGCGTTGCTCAACACCAGCGACACCGCCCACGTGCGGCTCTTCACGCCGCCCTCCACCAAGAGCATCGCCATCAACTTCATCGGCGGCGGCGCGAATGGCGCCCCGACGTCCCTGGACGCCGTGGACATCGCCGGCGTCCAGCAACAGGCCTATTGGAACAACACCATCGGCGACAACACGTTCACCGGTGATTTCCCGACGACCGATGTGGATGGCAATCCGGTCACGTTCACGGACAGCAACAATTCCGACGCCACGCCGGTCACGGTGCATTTCGAATCCAGCGCCCGTTGGGGCACCGGCACCGGAACGGACACGCGCGACGGCAAGATGCTGAACGGCTTCCTCGATTCCGGATCGACCACGATCACCTTCTCGGGCGTGCCGGCCGGCAAGCACTCGATCATCGTCTATACTGTCAACCGTCCGCTGGCCTTCAGCGATGCCGACTACACGATCACCGACGGCAACGGCGTCGTTCTCCCGGCGATCTATATCCGTGACCAGAACGCGGACGAATACAACGCGGCGCCGTCGTTCATCCGCGGAACCTCCACCAGCCCGGCGCAGCGCACCGTGGCGAATTTCGTGCGGTTCGACAACGTGACGTCCCCGGCGAACGGAACCATCGTGTTGACGGCCACGTCGGCCAACGGTTCCGCCCCGGTCAACGGGATCCAGCTCGTGATCAACCCGCCGGCCGTCGGTACGCCGCCGCAGATCACCAGCCAACCGGCCAGCAAGAACGTGGTCGCCGGCGCCTCCGCCAGCTTCAGCGTCACCGCGACCGGGACCGCCCCGCTCACCTACGAGTGGCGCCGGAACAACGTGAAACTCACCGATGGTGGCAGCATCAGCGGTGCGTCGACCGCCACCCTGACGGTGGGCAACGCCCAGAGCGCTGATGCGGGTAACTACACGGTCGGCGTGGGGAACAACGCCGGCAACGTCAACAGCGCCGCCGCGGTGCTCTCGACCTATGACGGCACCATCACCGACCGCATGGTCGGCCACTGGCCGTTCGACGAGACGTCCGGCCTCTCGGCCAAGAACACGGCCGTGGGCGGCCAGGACGGCGCTCTCAAGGGCTACACCGGAAGCGGCACTTGGGCAGCCGGCAAGATCGGCGGGGCCTTGGCCTTCGACGGCGGCTCCCAGTTCGTCCTCGTCCCGGACTATGCCAAGGCCAGCACGGCGGTGGCAGTCAGCGTCTGGGTCAACGCCAGCGGCGCCAACCAGGATGCCATGGTCATTGCCAACGCGGGTGCCAACACCCAGCAGGGAATCCGCCTCAGCCAGTTCGAACTCGGCCTGGCCGGCACCGATGGGGATCCCCGCGCGTACATCGCCGCCGGACCGAATCCGTATTCGACCCGCGAAGGCGCCGCCACCCCGCTCGGCCTGAGCGCCTGGCATCACCTCGCCATGACCGCCGACGGTGGCCGTCTGACCCTCTACCGTGACGGTCAGCGGGTGAACAGCCTGGATTACTCCGGCCTGATCACCACCGCCACGGCGCAATGCATCGGCATCGGCGGCATCATCGACAACACGATCGATCCCAACGCCGACCCCGTGGACCTGGCCTGCGACCACGTCCTCGACACCAACCCCGGCCTCTGGACCGGTCTGATTGACGACGTCGCGGTCTGGACCCGTACGATCGGGGCCGACGAAGTCGCCGCCATCTATGCCGCGGGCCTGGCGGGCAAGGCCGTGACCACCATCCCGGCGGTCATCTCGGGCCCGGTCGTCAATCCCGATCCGAAGATCCCGGGTCTGCCGGGCGGCGCCTTCACGGACGTCCAGATCAACACGACCACGAAGACCATCTCGGCACAACTCCCGGCCTCGGGGGATTCCGGGTATCTCACGATCCGGCCGGCGGTGGTGATCAAGAGCACCCAACTGGTCAACGGACGGATCATCATCAGCTACTGATAGTCGCTGAACATCCGTAACACCGAGGGCCGGGGGCGTTTCGCTCCCGGCCCTTTTTCTTTCCCGCTTCCCCCGACCACCTGCTTCCGCACAAGCTTCGCGTCGCATGGCCAGCGCCGCTTACCGTCAGTTGCTCGATGCCACCATCCGGCATTTGGAATCCCTCCAAGCGCAGGGGGTCGGTTTCGTGCCCTTGAAACGGGACTCTCTCGCCGCCCTGATCGCCCCGGTGCGAACCTCCTCCCCGGCCATGCCCCGCACTCCCACCCCCCCCGCCGATCGGCCGTCAACATCCGCCCCACGGGCCGCCGCCCCCGTGTGCGTGAAATCACCGGCCTCCGTCGCCCCCGCTGCGTCACCGGTGCGGAATGTCATGCCCGCACGATCGGTCCTGGATCCGAAGGCACGGCGCGCTGCTTTCGAGGAATTGCGGCAACGCGCCTTGGTTTGCACACGGTGCCCGAACCTGGCGGCGAGCCGGACCCAAGTCGTGTTCGGGGTCGGCAATCCCGAGGCCGAACTGCTGTTCATCGGCGAAGCCCCGGGTGCGGATGAAGACCTGCAGGGCGAACCGTTCGTCGGCGCTGCCGGCCAATTGCTCACCAAGATCATCCTCGCAATGGGATTCACCCGGGATCAGATCTACATTGCGAACATCCTCAAATGCCGACCGGACACCCCGGGGCAGACGTCCGGCAACCGCAAGCCCACACCGCAAGAGATGGCGACCTGCATCCCGTATCTCGAGGAGCAGATCGACCTCATCCAACCCCGGGTCATGGTCGCGCTGGGCGCCACCGCGATCGAGGGCCTGATCGGCAAGACCGAGACCGGCGTGACCCGCCTCCGAGGTTCATGGCTGGATTATCGCGGCATCCCGCTCATGCCCACCTACCACCCGGCCTACCTGCTGCGGAACCAGTCCCTGTCGATCAAACGGCTGGTGTGGGAAGACATGCTCCTGGTCTTGGAACGTCTCGGCCAACCGATCACCCCCAAGCAACGCGGCTTTTTCCTGAAGCCCGCGTGAATCCGGACGGCCCCAACCCCGGCGCCCCGGACGGTGAATGGCGGCCGCGCGTCCTGGTCCTTCCGGCCTCCTGCGAACTCGAACACCGCACCATCGGCGGCGGGGAACGTTATGCCTCCGAATACACCCGCGCATTGGCCCGCCTGACACCCGCCGAACAACTGCTCATCGCACCCGCCGTGGTCCCGCCGCCCGAGGGACTCCCGCCCACCCGGGTCCTTGCGACCCGCCGGATTCTTTCACCGCTGTTGCCGCCTTTCCCACGGGACAGTTGGCGCGCGCTCGCCGGATATGACGTGCTTCATATCATGTGCTTTCCCACCGCGATTGCCGACGGTCTGCTGCTCAGCGGCTGTCTCCGGGGTCAACTCATCGTCCTCACCGATGTCGGCGGCGGCGGGCGTTGCACCAGCACTTATCTCACCCGTTTCTCCCCACGGCTCAACCCGTACCGCCTCGCCCACGGCCACGCCCATCTGTCCGCGTACGCCAGCCGCCTCTTCACGTCGTGGCCGGGCGGCCACGCCGTCCTCCATGGCGGCGCCCGTGAACTCGCCCCGGCCGGCTCCGGTCGATTTGACGGTTACGCCCTCTTCGTCGGCCGACTGCTTCCGCACAAGGGCGTCCGCGAAATCATCATGGCCCTGCCCGAGGGACGTGAACTTCACGTCGTCGGTCGCCCGTACGATGCCGCCTACTTTGCGTCGCTGCAGGCCGCCGCCTTGGGCCGGCGAGTCCGTTTCATCACCGATGCCGACGACGACGAGGTGGCCCGCCAATACGCCGGGGCGAACGTCGTCCTCCAGCCGTCCCTGCCGAACCTCGACGGACCCGAAGACCGGTCCGAGCTGCTCGGGCTCGTCGCCATCGAAGCCCAGGCCGCTGGCAAACCGGTGATCGTGACGCAGACGACCAGCTTGCCGGAATTGGTGATCGACGGGACCACCGGCTTCATCGTCCCGCCCCGCGATCGGGCGGCGCTGCAGACGGCCTTGGAGCGTCTGCTCGGGGAACCGGGCCTGGCCGCACGGATGGGTGCCGCGGCGCGGGAGCATGCGGCCGCCCACTTCACCTGGGACGCCGTTGCCCGACGTGGCCTCGGGTTCTACCGGCAGCTCGCCGCGGTCCGTGCCGCCGGCGGGTAAAAGAACATCAACGTCGACATCAACACCCGGCTGAGCGCCCACGTTTGTTGGCCAGGGCATCGCACCGGGCGGCCAGGACGAAATCCCGCTCGGTCAATCCGCCCGCATCATGGGTCGTCAATGCCAGGCGGACCCGGTTCCAACGGATGTCGATGTCCGGATGATGACAGGCAGCCTCCGCGGCGCGGGCGACCGCGTTGACGAATTTCATGGCCTCAACGAATTCCGCAAACTCGAATTCGCGCTGCAATTCGGCCGCCCGACGCTTCCACTCCGGGAGGGTTTTCAACGCGGCCTTGATTTCGGGGATGGCCATTTTCTTGGGCATGGGGATGTGAATGGATTGCACACCCGACAGGATTCCGCAAGCGCACGCCCATCGCCAAACCTTGGGAGCGGATGGCAGGACGCTCCAATCCCATCCGACGAGCCCGAAGGAATACCGGCGTCGGAGAAGGGAGCGTCCTGCCGTCCGCTCCTACTCAGGGTGGCGGCGGATCGACCGGGACCGGCGTGGGTACCGGGGGAGGCACGGCCGGCTTTTCCTCCGCCGGCAGAAGGGTCTTCAGCGTGGCGAACGGTCGCAGCACCATCAGCAGGAAACGCGGCAGATACCGCGGTTCCGGATCCGGTTTCATCACGGTGCCACGAATCCGGTACTCCAACAATTTGGTCACCGGCGTGAAGGCAAACTGCAGCAACCGCCCGATCAGCGGCATGTCCCGGAACAATTCCGCCTCCATGGTCGCATCCAGGTGCCCGGCCACGTCGAGCGACCCCCGGTATTGCAACCGCATCGTCGCCGATTTCATCTCCATGTCGCGCGTCGTGAGCACGCTGTTGGTCACCACGAAGGTCGCGGCGCCCTCGGTGAATCGCGTCTGGCCGAGACCCGGCGACAGCGCATCAAATAACGGTGAAAACAGCCCGAAAACCGGCAAACCCCACAGGTAACCGTCCTCCAGGTGAAGCCGCCCATACCCGGCGAAGAGCTGGTGGTTGGTGGTGCTTCCCTGGGTCACCACCACGGTTCCGGTGAGCCGCCCTTCCAGCCGGTTGGTGGCCGGACTGATGTCCCGCAACAACTCGACCAACCCGATGTTGACCCCATCCAGGCTGAGGTTGAACCGGGTGTCACTGGGCGTGGTCCAGTCGAAGTGGAGATCCCCACCCAACCCGCCGCCATAGACCCCGGCCTGAAGGTTCGAAATGGTCATCGTTTCCCCGAGCAGATGAAGATGCCCTGACACATTGGTTCCGTGCACCCGCCACCACGAAAAATCCTGGCTCCTCACTTCCAAACGCAGGTCGTTGGAAGCCTGCCCGTGGATCTGGACCGTGCCCTCCAGCCAGACAGCGGGCGGGTTGCTGAACACATAATTGGACAGCGTCTTCGTCAGCTTGGGTCCGATCACCCGGGCCACCCGCAGCACCGGCAGCGTGCTCGTCGTGTTGGTGAACGACACCAATTGCCGGGCGACATCATACGCCGCGCCGGGCACCGATGCCTCGCCATCCGAACGGATCCGCACGTCGCGCATCGCCAGATAACCGTTGGTATAAGTGACATGTCCGTCGACCGACTCGATCGGTTCACCACGGATGACGAAATTGGTGGCGGCGACATGAAGATCCAACCCGCTCCGTTCGTGCACCCGCCAGCGGCCCCAGACGTCGCCCTCCAGCAACGGGGGCGGCCCGAGTTGCAATTGGGCGGCAAACCGGCGTTGGTCATCCGATTCCAGGAGAGGCAGCACCAATCGGGGATCCAAGGTGCTGCGCAGCCGGAAATGGTAATCCTTCGTCTCCTCGCTCCCGGTATAATCGAAATCGAGCGTCCCCTCCGGCCGGCGGATCTGCATGTTGCGAACCGACCAGATCCGGTTGGTGAGCGTGATGCGGCCGGTGGCCTGGTCGGCGGGCACCCCGCGAAAACCCCCGTTGGTGGCTTGCAGCGACGCATCAATGGTCAGGGTGGGGAGCACTTCACCGCGCCAATCGGGATGTCGGTTGGTCCACGCCGGCAAGCGCACCCCGACCTCCCCTTCCAATCGCGGCGGCGCCTCGGGCCGCCATTCGTACTGGGTCAGCCACCGCGCGGCGTTGGTCGTCAACAGCGGGTTGATCCGATGAATGTCAAAGGCCGACACCGCGCGGGCCGTCACCTGCCGGTTGGAGACATCGAGCCGGGCGTTCGCCTGGCCGATGCCACCACCAAACTCCAATTCCAACCGGTTCAATTCCAGCACCGGCGCGTTCCAAGCCCATCGGACCGCAACGCCCGGCACCGACAATTGCGGGGTTTCCAACCGGGTCACCGATACGCGACCGGTGGAAAGGAGCGGCGCGAGGCGACCCCAGAACGCCCATTCCTCCGTCCCCTGGGGAGGGTCGGTCCGGGGTCTGAGTTCCAATTCCACCCGGGCGCCTTCCACCGTCCCCCACTGCGAAGTCAGACCGGACAGGCCCGCTTGCGCTGAGACTTCGCGCCAGCCGGCCAGATCGTGGAGAATGCGGAGTTCCACTTCGGCACTGCGGGAAGCGGCCGGGGAATTGGTCAGGCGCGAAGAGGGTTGTCCCAGTTCGATCCGGAGTGTGGAGGTGAATCCCTGGGTGACGGAACCCGTGCCGGCCCAGTCGGTGGGCGCAGGCATCCGCCACGGGGCGGACAGGGAGGCGGGCAGGAGCAAGCCCTCGGAACGACCTGAAACCCGGACCGTCGAAGCGGCGGCCAACGGCGTTTCGAGGCCGTTACAGGCCAGTTCCCACGTGACCAGGTCGGGCATCACATTCGTCGGTGACTGCCGGACCCGTGACTTCCATACGAGATTGGAGAAGTCGGCCCACGGGGTCGACATCCGGGCCGCGGTCAACCTGAGTTCCGCCTGGAGAGGGGCGTTGGTGTCGGCCGGTGGGATCAGTTCCATCCGGAACTCGAGTCCGCGCACCCGACCCCACCGGTTGCTGGCGGCGGGGGCGTGCAGGAGAATCTCGGCTCCGGATTGCGCGGGTTTGCGGAGGTCAGCCACGAACCGGAGGCGCAACTCCGGGGGCTCGGTGAATTGGTTATGTTCCAGGAAACGGGCCACCTGGAAAAGACCTCGGCGCCAGGCCGCATGGCTCGGGTCGGAATCCGGCTTCGGCGGACGGACCGATCGGAGCACCGAGACATTCGTCAAAGTGCCACTGGCATGAAAAGTCCCGCCATGGCAGACGGCATCGAGTTCTTCCAACTCCCACACTTCCGGTCCCGAGAAAAGGATGCGGGCCTGGACCTGGTCGATTGAAAACGGAATGGGGGGTTCATGGGTTCCGCCGGTGAGCGGCAGGGTGATCCGACCGTCGCGTAAGGTGAGCGCCACCACCTCGGGAGCACGGAATTCCAGCAGGGCCGCCCACCGGATCCGGAGTTGGAGTTCCTCGGCGTGAAACTGTTCCCCGGCTGCCTCACCCTGCCGCGATACATTGACATGCTCCACCACGACCCCGCGTCCGAACCGAAGGCGCATCCGGCTGAAGTCGAGTTCCAGGCCCCGTTCGCGCAATTGGGAGAGCAGGGGCCGTTTCAGGAATTCCGGAAGCCCGGCCTGGTTGAGACGGACGACGAAAGCCGCCAGGAACAACACCAGGAGATACACGGTTCGCCGACACCAACGAAACGTGCGCCGGACCGGTCCGTGCCTGGGTTTTTCGTCCTTCATCCCCGCCGTCCTCATGGGCCCGTCTTGGGTGCCGAAAAATCCCGGATCACATCGGCATACAAGGTCTCGGGCAACTCGAGCCGCAGGGGCGTGGGGTCGTCGTCGAAGGTGGCTATGACCAGACGCCGACCGACGAGCGTGGCTCCGAAACGCAACCGGATCGTCCGGATCGGCGACCCCTCCCGGAGGCTGAGGGTGATCTCATGGGCGTTGTCGGCGAACCGTCCGGATTTCAGGAGGGCCGCTTCATCGGTGACGGAGTAGCGCACCGATTCCCATTGTCCGAGACGATGAAGGGTTTCCTCAATCGCGTCGGCAACCAGCGCGGCCGAGGGGGCCGTGGCGGCCTGCCAACCCGCCGGTCCACGCACCAACCGCCCGACCCGCCCCTGCTGGACGATATCCACCGCCACGACGTTGGTGGACGGGAACCGCCAATCCCGCAATTGGCCGGCCGATTCCAGGTTGACCAGCACGGTGCGCGGCACGGCATACACCCCCGGTTCGTCCAGGCGCCGGGCATAAAGCAAGGTGCCGGTGGGGTTGGCGGGACCGCCGAGTTGCACCTTCACCAAGGGATCGGTGCCGTGGCTCAGGACAAATTCGCGGGAGGGCGTGACGAGCCCGTAAGGGGTGAGATCGCTGACCACATCATTGACGAATTGGGCGATTTCCAGCTCGAAGATCTGTTCCAGGAACAACCCGATCGTGGCGGTGTCGGCCGGGAAACGGCGCGGGGCGGTCACCCACCAATTGGTGCCGGAAAGCTCGGCGATGAACCCTCCGGGACCCCGCCGTTCAATGTGGGTGACACCCTCGAGCGGCCCGACGAGACGCGGTTCGCGGAATTCCGAAAACGGACGCCCGAGCAATTCGAGCGCCGCGGCCTCGACGAGCACCACGTTGGTGTGGGCGAGGCACCGCACGTAACGCAACAAGGGTGAATTCGTCCGGACACCGCCGATCTCCAGGCGCGCCAGTTCGTTGGTGCCCCGGCCGATCGCCAGTTCCGCCGCCGGGGGTTGCAACCCCAAGGCCAGCCGATCCACGACAGGCGCATCGGTGACGAACCCCTCCACCCGCACATTCTGCAATTGGGCAACCAAGCCCTCAAGACGCTCGGCATCGGCCCGGGCCGACAACGGTTGGCGAAGCTGCCATCGTCCCGAAGGTTCCTTTACCGCCTCGAACACCGTTTTGCCCAGCGCCGACAAGGAGAGGTGATCAAACGGCCGATTGGCCAGATCCAACAATACCCGGTCGCGCCAGTCGTCCGGGGATTGGGGCAGGGCTTCCAAGAGCGCGGCGTCGGCCACGAACACTCCATCGGTGCCCACCCACTGGAGATAGATCCGACCCCCGGCCGGGGACGTTCCCCCGATGCGGAGGATCACCGGGCGCTCGCGTCCGGCCAGCGTCAGCGTGGCCTGCGGCGATTCGAGACCGAAGGCACGGAGGCCATCCGTTTGGGCGGCGACCTCCTGTTGGGTCACATAACCGGAAGGGACCAGATGGGCGACCCGGTCCAACAGTCGCTCGATGCTGGCGACCTGTGCCGGGTAGGTGACGGGCAACCGCAGGATCCAGCCCTCATTGGTGCGCTCAACCCGCAGCACCGAGTTGCTCCGGAGCAATTCGATCGAGGTGAAGCCGGTGACATCCAATACGGGGAAACGGATGGTCGAACCCGAGGCGCCGGTGACGACCCGGCCGGCGGGGCGATCGATGAGAAACACGTAGGCGGAGAGGCCCACGGCGAGCAGGAACAGGACGAAAGTCGACCGG
>JANYCC010000446.1 GCA_025360495.1 Verrucomicrobiota bacterium
TCTCCGTCGACTTCATTTTTAAGTCCACTCCAAACGGCTGTTGCATCTCGAAGATTATTTTGATCGAAGTAAATTTTTCCCAATTTGTATTTAATGGAAGCACTTCTGGCTGGAGCAGGGTTGCTTCACCGCCGATCCCGCGCGCGTGTCCGCCACGCGCCCGGCGTACTCCATCGTCATCCCGCCGCCCAATGTCACCGGCGTCCTCACGCTCGGTCACGTCCTCAACAACACGATCCAGGACATCCTCGCCCGCAAGGCGCGCATGGACGGAAAAGAGGTCCTCTGGCTCCCCGGCACCGACCACGCCGGCATCGCCACGCAGAATGTCGTCGAGAAAACCCTCAAGAAATCGGGGGAGATCCGGCACCGCGACGACTTGGGCCGCGAAGCCCTGGTGGCGCGGATCTGGGAATGGAAGGAGAAGTACGGCGGCATCATCCTGCAGCAATTGCGCGCCTTGGGGGCTTCCTGCGACTGGACCCGCACCCGCTTCACGATGGACGCGGAGTATTCCCGGTGCGTCCAGTGGGTCTTCGTGGACCTGTACCGGAAGGGCCAGATCTACCGCGGCAAACGGATGGTGAATTGGTGCCCGGGTTCCCTCACCGCCTTGTCCGATGAGGAGGTGGTGATGAAGGAACAGAAGGGCTTCCTCTACCATTTCCGCGTCGAGGTGGCGGAACTGCCCGGCACGTTCCTTTCCATCGCAACAACACGCCCGGAAACAATCCCCGGCGACACCGCGGTGGCCGTCAACCCGAAGGATCCCCGCTATCAGCATCTCGTGGGCAAACACGTGGTGCGCGCCCTTCCCCCCGACCAGACCCGCGAGCAACGCCTGATCCCGATCATCGCCGACGACCACGTCGATTTCGAATTCGGCACCGGGGTGCTGAAAGTCACGCCCGCCCATGACAAGGCGGATTATGAAATCGGACTCCGCCATGACCTCCCGATCATCGATATCCTCACGCCCGACGGGAAGATGACCGCCGATGCCGGGGCGGACTTGGCAGGTCTGGACCGGTTCGCCGCGCGGAAAAAATCGGTGGAACTTCTCGAGGCCTCCGGGGCGATGGAGAAAATGGAGCCGTACGTGAACAACGTGGGCTTCAGCGAACGCGCCGACGTGCCAATCGAACCGCGCCTGAGTGAACAATGGTTCCTGAAGTATCCGAGCGTGGAGGAGGCCAAGGCCTGCGTGATCCAACCCGGCGCCCAGCCCCGGCCGGGCACGGAACAAATGAGGTTCCACCCGGAACGTTGGGCCAAGGTGTACGACCACTGGATGTCCGGCATCCAGGATTGGTGCATCAGCCGCCAGCTCTGGTGGGGACATCAGATCCCGGTGTGGACGAACACTTATGCCAGCGACGCGGAGATGCCGGAGATCGTGCGTCAGGCGGTCCTCCAAGGCCCGCCCAATCCTTGCCTGTCCGGGGTCGCGGGCTGCTGGAGCCACTTTCGCCCGGACCACACCGCGGGACCGTGGCAAGTCCAGGCTGCGACCTCGTCTGATGAGGAGGCCGCCGCATTGGGTAAACTCGGTTTCCGCCAGGACCCCGACGTGCTCGACACCTGGTTCAGTTCCTGGCTCTGGCCGTTCGCCACGATGGGTTGGACCGGCGACGACAAGACCGACGCGACGAACCCGACCCTGAAGGCGTTCTATCCCACGACCGATCTCGTCACGGCTCCGGACATCATCTTCTTCTGGGTCGCCCGCATGATCATGGCGGGCTACGAATACCGGGGGGAACAGCCGTTCCAGAATGTCTATTTCACCGGCATCATCCGCGACAAACAGGGGCGGAAGATGTCGAAATCATTGGGCAATTCGCCGGATCCACTCGACCTCATCGGCAAGTACGGGGCGGACGCGCTGCGGTTCGGGGTGATGCGGTCGGCGCCCTTGGGACAGGATGTGCTCTTCGATGATCAGTCCGTCGAACTCGGCCGCAATTTCTGCAACAAGCTCTGGAATGCCTGCCGGTTCCGCCAGATGCAGGGCGGTGCGACCGAAGGGGAGATCGACCCCGCGCTCCTGACCGGGGATGACCAATGGATCCTGCTGCAGTTGGACCAGGCGGTGCGCGAGGTGAGCCAGGCCTTTGCGGATTATAAGTTCAGCGACGCCACCGCAACGCTCTACCGCTTTTTCTGGAGCGAGTACTGCGATTGGTACATCGAGGCGAGCAAGGCGGTCTTCTTTGGGGACAACGCCCCCGCCAAGGCCAACAAACTGGCGGTGATTGATTTCGTCCTGGGGAATCTGTTGCGCCTGTTCCACCCGTTTCTTCCGTTCATCACCGAGGAATTATGGCACGGACTCGGGTTCACGGCCGATCTTCCCGCCGATCGCGGTGGGCGCACCCTGATGCAGTCGACCTGGCCGAAACCGTTCGATGCGGCGGAAAAGACTTATTTCCGACTCGATGACGCGGCCGACCTGGTGACGCAGGCGAAGTACGACTTGGTCGGACTGGGTCGCAACCTGCGCGTGCAATCGAACCTGCCGCCGAGCAAGAAGGTGGCGTTCATCCTGAAGCCCGCGGGCGAATTCCCGGCCGGGGAAACCGAGGTGATGCGGTTGCTGCTGAATGCCGAATCGGTGACGGTCGACCTGTCCTATATGCCCCCGCACGGGACGCCGTCGGCCGGCAATGTGTTGGGCGAACTCTATCTGCCGTTGGCCGGATTGGTCGACGTGCCGGCCGAGCGGGAACGCCTCGTGAAAGAGATCGAGCGGATCCAAGGCGAGATCGGCAAAGTGCAGGAGAAACTGGCCAACCCGAACTTCGCGCAGAAGGTGCCGGCGAAAGTCTTGGAGGAACACCGGCAGCGGTTGGCCGATTGGGAAGGCCGGCTCCGGCAGGCGGAAACATCGTTGGCAAACCTGCCGCCGGTGTGACGGACCCAGTCAGGCGGGACGCGGCAGGGTGAAACGTTCCCCCAATCGCGCATAAGACTCGCCGCCCAGCCGCGCGATAAGATCCAACCGCGCCGGATCGGGGAATCCGTCCACACCGAGCGTGGCGTCCTCCACGTGGATCGCCACGATGCGACCGAACACGGCATTGCCCGCCGCCGGGCCCTCGGCCAGGCGCACGACGCGATCCAGACGGCATTCATAGGCAACGGGTGATCCACGGACCCGGGGCGGCTTAACGAGGGAGGACACCCATGCGATGGGGCGCGGCACCAGGGTGTGGATCATCCATTGGTAGAGGTCGCGGACCGACAGGGATTCCGGATCGAGCTGCATGATTGAGAATCGTCCGCCCTTCTTGGGATTGCCAGATCCGCGTCGCCGCCCGTAGCCGACGAGGCACGAGGCGGAACCCAGGTCGACCCACCACGACTCCGCCTCGTACCTCGTCGGCTACGAATCCCGCCTCATGACCCCGACCACGCGGAGTGCTCGCCTCCGCGTCCTTCGCAAGACAGTCTCGGCCCGGAATGTCCCATCAACCGGACAACATTTTTGCGGGGACCCAGGTCGTCTCGCTTGTGGAAGTGCGGGGCACGAACCATTCGCTCGTGCATCCGCGCGGTGCCGTGGGTGTCGTGACCCGCACGCCGGCCGGCGCCGAGACGCACTTTCTGGTTCGTTTCCCCGACGGCTTCGAAGCCACCCTGGGCGGCGATCAACTCGACGTCCTCAAGCATTTCAAGGATCGGTTCCCCGCGTCGGGTGGGCCGGATGCCGGCTTCGACCTGGAACGGTTCATCCTGTACCGCTGCGTGGTCGGATCGCGCGCCTACGGCTTGGACAACGATGAATCCGACACCGATCGGCGGGGCATCTATCTCGCGCCGGCGGAGCTCGAGTGGTCGCTCTTTGGGGCGCCCGAACAGTTCGAGGACGACGGCACCCAGAGTTGTTATTGGGAATTGCAGAAGTTCCTCAACATGGCGCTCAAGGCGAACCCGAACATTCTGGAATGCCTCTGGTCCCCGCTGGTCGAAAAGGTCACGCCACTGGGGCAGGACCTGTTGGCGATACGCCGGGTCTTTCTCAGCCAGATGATCTTCCAAACCTTCAACGGGTACGCGATGTCGCAGTTCAAGAAGATCGAGCAGGATCGTCGCAACCACGGCGAAGTGCGCTGGAAACACGCGATGCACCTGGTGCGGTTGCTGATCACCGGGGCGGCCACATTGCGCGACGGGGAGGTCCCGGTCCGGGTCGGTACGCACCGTGACCGGTTGCTCGGGGTGAAACGCGGTGAAATCCCATGGATCGAAGTGGATGCCTGGCGGAAGGAACTGCACGGCGACTTTGAAGTGGCCCTGGCGGAGACCCGGATACAGTAGGGCAGTCTTTCAGGCTGATCCGTGTCATCCGTGTCATCCGTGGTTAGATTCTTTTCAAGCGTCGTTGTAGCGCTAGCCTCGCCCCATGAAACCGGTCGTCTGGCTCCTGGTGTTTCTCGGCCTCTGGTCCCGCGCCGCCGCGGCCGACGCCGTCCGCACCGAGCGACTGTTCGGGCCCGAGGTTCCCACGGGCGAATATAAGCATCCGGCCGGTGTCACCGAGTTGGCCAATGGCGACCTCTATGTCGTGTTCTTCAGCGGACGCGGTGAATACCGGGACGATTCCGCCGCCGTCTTCGGATCCCGGCTCAAATCGGGCGGGCAACCGTGGTCGAAGCCCGTCCGCATCGCCTCCAACCCGTTCCATTCCCTCGGCAACGCGGTCGTCTGGCAGGCGCCGGACGGGTTGGTCTGGCTGTTTTATGTGACGCGTTATGGCGAGCTGTGGAGCGATTCGCGCGTGACGGCCAAGATCTCGCGCGACGGGGCCGACACCTGGTCCGAACCGTTCCAGGTGACATTCGAGGCGGGCACCATGGTGCGGAACCGCCCGATCGTCGCGGCCGATGGCGCCTATATCCTGCCCTTATACCATGAGATCGGGACGGATCCGGAGGTCGATGACCCGCACAACACCTCGTTCTTTCTCCGGTATGATCCGACCACGCGGAAGTGGACGGAGAGCAACCGGGTCGGGTCGCGCCTGGGCAACATCCAACCGGCCCCGGCGGTGATCGATGGGTCGCATCTGGTCGCGTTTTGCCGGCGCGGCGGCGATTATGCCGGGCGGCCGGACGGTTGGTTGGTGCGGACGGAATCGCGGGATGGCGGGAAAAATTGGAGTCCGGGCGAGGACTCGGGCTTCCCGAACCCGAACGCCGCGGTGGACTTCCTAAGGCTGCAGAGCGGACATCATCTGCTGGTCTATAACAACAGCTTCACCAACCGCTCGCCGCTGAGCGTGGCGTTGTCCACCGACGGGGCGAAGACGTTCCCGCGCCGCCTCGACCTGGCGGCGGATCCCCGGGGTGATTACGGGTATCCGACGGCGATCCAGACGAAGGACGGGCGGATCCACGTGGTGTTCACGTCGGAAGAGCGGAAGGTGGTGCGGCGGGCGATCTTCGGGGAGGACGCGGTGGGGGCGGGCCATCCCTGAAACCCCTCTTGGCGCGGCGATCCGGATCGGTCTTCATCGGGGTTGTGGACGCGCCGTCAAAATCCAGCGGGGAATTCGCCCGGGGCCTGCTGTCGCGGGAGGCGGCGGCGTTGACGGAGTTGTTCGAGCATGTGCCCGACACCGCGTTCTTCCTGAAAGATCGCCAGGGCCGGTACGTGGTCGTGAACCAATCCTTCGTGGAGCGGATCGGGGCGGCCGATCGTGGGGCGCTGGTCGGGCGGCATGTCCGGGAGGTCTTTCCCGCCGGATTGGCCGAATCGTTCGCGGCCCAGGATGAACGGGTGCTGCGAACCGGACGTCCGCTGTTGGATCGGTTGGAACTCCATTGGTATTCGCGGCGCCGCGAGGGTTGGTGCCTCACCACCAAGCTGCCCCTGAGGGACGCCTCCGGGCGGGTGGTGGGCCTGGTGGGCATCTCCCGCGATCTCCGGGCGCCGGGCGACGCCGAGATCATCCCGGCGTCGCTCGCCTCGACCCTGGAGTATCTGGAGGCGAATTATGGCGAACCGGTATCCCCGGCAAGGCTGGCGGCGCGGGCGGGTTTGAAACCGGTGCGATTCGCGCGGTTGATCAAGCGCATTTTCCGGCTCACCCCGAGTCAGTTGATCACCCAGACCCGGTTGGCGGCGGCGTCACGGTTGTTGGAGGAAAACGACCGGGCGGTGGCGGAAGTGGCCTTGGAATGCGGCTTTTACGACCATAGCGCCTTCACCCGCGCGTTCCGATCGGCCGTGGGTCTGACGCCCACCGCGTTCCGGAGGCAGCGGAGAGGGGGGACCTCGGAGATCGGAGATGGGAAATCGGAGATCGAAGATCGGGCCGCGGAGATCGAGGTTCGGAGGTCGGGCCGCGGAGATCGGGGTCCGGCGATCGGGGTCCGACGATCGAAGTGAGATTCCTGCGGATCCGTCCCGTCCCCCGATCTCCCATCTCCGATCTTCGATCTCCGATTTCCGCCCTGCGATCCCTGTTTACTGCCCTCCCGGTTCCCCTATCGTCGCGGTCCGAATCGATGAGCGAACCTGCGATCACTCCGGAATTGGTGGCGAAACACAACCTCACGCCCGAGGAGTACCAGAAGATCCTCGGTATCCTGGGCCGTCCGCCCGGGTACACCGAGCTGGGGATCTTCTCGGTGATGTGGAGTGAACATTGCTCCTACAAGAACACCCGGCCGGTCCTCAAGACGTTCCCCACCAAAGGCGCCGGGATCCTCGTCGGCGCCGGTGAGGAGAACGCCGGCATCATCGACGTGGGCGACGGCATCGCCATCGCGTTCAAGATCGAGTCCCACAACCATCCGAGCGCAGTCGAACCGTTCCAAGGCGCGGCCACCGGCGTCGGCGGGATCATCCGCGACATCTTCACCATGGGGGCCCGCCCGGTCGCGGCGATGAATTCCCTGCGGTTCGGCGAACTTTCCAATCCTGCCGTGCGCCGCCTTTTCTCGGGCGTCGTCAGCGGCATCGCCCATTACGGCAATTGCTTCGGCATCCCCACCATCGCGGGCGAGGTTTATTTCGACCCCAGTTACGAGGGCAATCCGCTCGTGAACGCTTTCGCCCTCGGGGTTCTCCGCCATGACCAGATCACGCGCGGGGCCGCCAAAGGGGTCGGCAACCCGGTGTTCTATGTCGGCCCCGCCACCGGTCGCGACGGCCTCGCGGGCGCGGCGTTCGCGTCCCAGGACCTGACTGAGGAATCCTCCGAACAACAACGGGGCGCGGTGCAGGTGGGCGATCCGTTCATGGAGAAGCTGGTGTGCGAGGCGTGCCTGGAATTGCTCGCGACCGGGGCCGTGGCGGGCATGCAGGACATGGGCGCCGCCGGCCTCACCTGCTCCACGTGCGAGACGGCGGCCCGCGCCGGCACCGGCATCGAGATCGAACTCGACCGGGTCCCCCAGCGCGCCCCGAACATGTCGAGCTACGAGATCATGCTTTCGGAATCCCAGGAACGCATGCTCATCGTCGTCCACAAGGGTCGCGAGGACGAGGTGAAGCGCGTCTTCGACAAGTGGGACCTCCCGTGGTCGGAAATCGGCTGGGTGACCGACACGGGTCGGATGGTGGTCCGTCACGGGGGACAGGTCGTGGTGGATCTCCCCGCCAAGAAACTCACGGACGAGGCCCCGGTCTATTTCCGCGAGATGCGCGAGGCGGCCTATATGGAAGGGGTCCGCGCCTTCCGCCTCGACGGGGTGGCCGACACCCGGGATGCGTTGGCTGACCTGAAAAAGCTCCTCTCCGACCACACCATCTCGTCCAAGAACTGGGTGTATCGGCAGTATGATCACATGGTGCGGGATGGTTCGGTGATCTGCCCGGGGAGTGACGCGGCGGTGATCCGGATCAAGGGTGATTCCCTGCCGGTGCTGCCGGTCGGGCATCCGGCCCAGGGCCAACCCGTGCCGGACAAGTACGTGGCGATGACCGTGGATTGCAACGGCGCCTATGTTTATCTCGATCCGTACGAAGGTGGGAAGGCCGCGGTCACCGAGGCGTGCCGCAACCTGGCATGCTCCGGGGCGGCGCCGTTGGGGGTGACCGACAACCTCAATTTCGGGAACCCGTTCAACCCGGAGATCTTCTGGCAATTGCGCGAATCGGTGCGGGGACTGGCCGACGCCTGCATCGCCTTCCACACGCCGGTCACCGGGGGTAATTGTTCCCTTTATAACCAGCGCGGCGCATTGGGTTCCATCGATCCGACCCCCACGGTGGGCGTGGTGGGACTCATCGAACGGCCCGAGCACATCACGACCCAATGGTTCAAGGACGAAGGGGACGTGATCCTGCTGTTGGGCGAACCGGTGGACGGCAACGATCCCCTGCTCGGTCTGGGTGGGAGCGCGTATCTGCGGGTGGCGCACGGACTGAAGACGGGGTTGCCGCCGCGGTGCGACCTCGAGGCCGCGCCCGTCCTCCACACCACGCTGATCGGGTTGATCCGGGAGGGTGTGGTGAAGGGCGCGCACGATTGCAGCGAAGGCGGCCTGGCGGTGTGCCTCGCGGAGAGTGCGTTCAGCGAACTCATCGCCAAGGACACCCCGCGGTTCCTCGGCGCCACCGTCGATCTGTCCGAGATTCCCTGCGCCCGGTTGGATGCCCTTCTCTTTGGCGAGACGCAGAACCGCGTGGTCATCACGGTGTCCCCGACCAATGCCGGACGCGTGCTGAAACAGGCCGTCGCCATGGGCGTTCCCGCACGCCGGCTCGGCGTCGTCGGGGGTTCCGATCTGGTGGTGAAGACGGTTTCCGGTGAATTCCGGTCCGACCTGGCCTCCCTGCACGACGGTTGGTGGAACAGCATCGCCCGCGCGATGGAATGACCCCGCTCAGGTCTTGATATCAAACGGGCTTGGTGACGGAATCGGGCATGGCACCGGTCGGCTGAAACCGTCCGGTGTTGATCACGACCCGGTTCTTTTTATGTCCATTCCCCCCGCCTCCCGGCATCACCCCCGATGGCGCCTTTCGATTGCCGCGTCCCTGATCGGAGCCCTGTGGGTCCTCCGCGGTGCGACGTTCGCAGCGATCCCGGCGGAAGCGTTGCGCAGCCTTGTGAACGCGCGGGTCGAGGCCGAATACCCATCGCTCAAGGTCATTTACGAAAACCTCCACGCACATCCGGAACTCTCCTTCATGGAGGAAAAGACGGCCGCATTGGTCGCCCGGGAATTGCGCTCGCTCGGGTTCGAGGTGACGGAAAAGGTCGGCAACACCGGAGTCGTCGGCGTCCTCAAGAATGGACCCGGGCCCACCGTGCTCGTCCGCGCCGACATGGACGGGCTGCCGGTCAAGGAAACCACGGGCGTGCCTTATGCGAGCACCGACATCGTCAAGGATCTGGGCGGCAAGGATCAGCCCGCGATGCACGCCTGCGCCCACGATGCACATGTCACCGGGCTCATCGGCACGGCGCGCACGCTGGTGGCGTTGAAGGACCAGTGGGCCGGGACCCTCGTGCTGGTGGCGCAACCGGCCGAGGAGATCGTCGCTGGCGCCCGGGCCATGCTGGCGGACGGTCTTTATAAGCGCTTCCCCAAACCCGATCACGCGATCGCGCTTCATGTCTTCTCCACGATGCCGGCGGGCGTGATCGGTTATGGCGAGGGACCGTTCCTTGCCAGCGTCACCTCGATGGACATTTTGGTGCGCGGCGTCGGGGGACACGGTTCCGCCCCGCACACGACCAAGGATCCCATCGTGATCGCCTCCGAAATCGTCCTGGCGTTGCAGACCATCGTGAGCCGCGAGATCAAACCCGGCACCCCAGCCGTCGTCACGGTCGGCACCTTCCACGGCGGCCTGAAACGCAACATCATCTCGGACGAGGTGAAGCTCGAACTCACCCTGCGCAGTTTCGACGACAAGGTCATGGCGCACCTCATCTCGTCCATCCGCCGCATCTGCGCCGGCATCGCCCAAGCCGCCGGCGTGCCCGAAGACCGTATGCCGGTGGTCACCCTCACACCCGAGTCGGTCTCGGTCACGAGTAACGATCCCACGCTCACCCGACGGCTGGCCGGGACGTTCACCGAGTGGTTTGGCGCCGAACGGGTGAAGGTGCAGCCGCCGATCACGGGCGCCGAGGATTTCTCCGAATTCGGTCGGCCCCAGTATGGCGTGCCGATCTGCATGTGGTGGGTCGGCGCGACGGACCCGGCCAAATTCGCCGAGAGCGAACGCACCGGCGTGCCCGTGCCATCGAACCATTCGGCCACGTTCGCCCCGGTCATTGAACCCACGCTCAAGACGTGCGTCGCATCGATGTCCGCGGCCGTGTTGGAACTGCTGGGTCGGACGTCGGGCGTGAAACCGTGAGTTGATGAAGACGTCCCGCCAACGATTGCGTCTGGCCGCGATACTGGGCATTGCTGCATTGGTGATTCTTGGCGTCGCGTTTGCCCTGGGCGGAGGCACACGGGGGGCCGGTTACTATTTCCCCCATTGGGTCGGGGCGGAATGGGATCCGGCAGCAGATGCCGAAAAACGCGCCGGTGAATTGACGAACATCACCTCAAGCCTGCCGATCGTGCTGGAGGCGGCGGAGGCGACACCCTCGGGCTTGGGGAACCAATGGACCAAACTATTGGAAAGGCTTCCGGAACCCCTTCAAAAACGGCTTCCGCAATACGTGGAGCCGGACGATCAGCCGCTGCTTTGGCTGACGCTGCATGGGCCGGATAAGGAAGTCGCCGCCGCCATCTCCCATCGGTGGACTCGCTGGCCGGAAACGCTCCGTGCCGCGTGGCTGGGCGCAGTGGAGTCCGAGCAGATCACCAATCGGACGGAATATCTGCCGCTATTATATCAGAGCTGTCGCAGCACCAATGAGGACCTGGCGATTCCGGCGGTCGGACTGATCTTGGGATTCCGGCCTTTCACAGATGAGAATGCGAAGCCCGTGGCCGAAGCCCTGTTGCAACCGGGCCGGATGAGGTCCCTGTTTTCCGATTTGATCGGACCTGATTCGGTCCCCCCGGTGATGATGCAGGCCTTGCAGGCGGAGCTGATCTGCGCCGACCCGGAGGATTCCTTCCTTGCGGCGCTGGTCCTGGCAAAAGTGGACCCGTCAGCCTTTCCACCCCGATCCACTTTGGAACCGTTTTGGAGCCGATTGGACCCGGAGGCGGCCGCTCGCGTATTGGCGACCCTCACCCAGCCAGAAATCCGATCGCTCGCCACCTCCGAATGGGCGGTGGATTTCCTGGCTAGGCTCCTCACGGCCAAGCCCGGCAATGAAGGATCCGCCTCGATCTCAAATCCGAAGGTCGATCCGCTCATTCTGACGTTGTTGGAACAAGCCGGCCCATCCGCTGCCAAGGCCGTGCCCGCCATCGCCACGCGCTTTTCGGACCCGAATCGGCTCGTGCGGCTTCGGGCGGCCATGGCGTTTGCGGCGGTGGCTCCCCCGCGGCCGGAGTATCTCCCGATGATCCAAAAACAATTCACCAACCCCTATGTGGTGGCGCCCTTGTTGTTATGGCTGACGTCGATGGGGACCAATGCCACTTCGGTTTTCGACGATGTGTCAGGGTTCACGGATGGGAGCCTGGGTCTTGCGATTCCGATTCCGATTCCAAAACCCTCGCGTCCTTTCGTGATGGATCCGGCGTTGATGTACCGTTACGGATTGGTCCCGCGCCCGGTCGAAACACCTTCGCAGACCAACAGCGAGGTCACCGTCTCACCGGAGACGCATGCCGATATCCGTCGTCCCGCGTTCTCGTTCTACAGCGAGACACGGATCGATCCGGCCTTGGCGCGCCGCTACGGGCTCGTTCCCGACAGGCACGTGGGAGAGCTCAATTCCTTGCCAACAAATCAGGTCCCGGAATCGCTCTGGAAACCCGGCGTCATCACCGTTTCCGCGCGGATCAGTTGTCCACCGGGATTGATCCATCTGTGGCCCGGATATGAGGAGACGAGGGCCGCGGTCCGGCAACAGTTTCCCAAAGATTCTCCGGGCCCAACCCCACAGCAGGTTTTGGGACAGCTTCCCCGATCGAACCTGGCGGAACTCGCCCGCCGCACCCTGGCCGCCATCACCAACGGGGTGCCGATGCCTCCCGCCGAAGGACAATAACCTCGATATGGATTCCCGACGCAAACCCGTCCATGGGCGCATGCCGCCCAAAGGCTGGCTCGGTGTCATCGCGATTGTACTCGTTTACGGACATGGATTCTCCCGGGCCGACTCGGAGATCTCACCTTCTCCAACGAAAAAGCCCCCGATCTCGGCCGGTTCCCATTGGGCCTTCCAACCGCTGAAACGCCCCCCCGTGCCGGACACCGGGACGCCATCGGCGACGGCCAACCCCATCGATCGTTTCCTCGCGGCACGCCTCGCATCACAGGGACTGGCATTGGGGCCCGAGGCGGATCGTCCGACCCTGATCCGCCGGGTGTCCTTCCTGCTGACCGGCCTGCCACCGACGCCCGGTCAAATCACGGCGTTCGTCCGGGACCGGGATCCGGGCGCTTGGAACCGGATGGTGGAGTCCTATCTGGCGTCACCGCATTATGGGGAACGCTGGGCCAAGCACTGGCTCGATGCCGCCGGGTACGCGGATTCCAACGGCTATTTCAGCGCCGACAGTGATCGTCCGCTTGCTTACCGCTACCGCGATTACGTCATCCGTTCCCACAACCGCGACCTGCCCTTCGACCAATTTGTCCGCCAACAGTTGGCCGGGGATGAATCGTGCGGTTGGAAGCCCGGCCAACCGGTGACCCCGGAGATCATCGAGTCCCTCGAGGCCACCCATTATCTCCG
Organism: Verrucomicrobiota bacterium; assembly: GCA_025360495.1. GTDB lineage: Bacteria > Verrucomicrobiota > Verrucomicrobiia > Limisphaerales > UBA9464 > UBA6176. The sequence continues at coordinate 12,782 of JANYCC010000446.1, forward strand.
CAACGGCCAGGATGGATCGGGTGAAAGCGACGGGAATCCGGATGAGGTCCGCACCGACCGTTATTATGCCCTCGAGTCCACGATGCAGATCATGGGATCCAGCCTGTTGGGCCTGACCGTGCAATGCGCCAAATGCCACGACCATAAATTCGAGCCGATCACCCAGAAGGATTATTACAGCTTCCAATCCTTCTTATATCCGGCGTTCCCGATTGAGAAATGGTCGAAGCCGAATGACCGGGTCGTTTATGCCAGCCTGCCCGGCGAACTCGAAACCTGGGAACGGACCGAACAGCGGCTCCAGGCCGAGCAGAAGGTGCTGCGGGAAGATTTCCACGTCTGGGTGGCCGCCCATCAACCCCGCGGCAAGGTCCTGTTTGCCGACCGTTTCGACGACCCCGCCGCCCTGGCCTCGCACTGGTCCAACACCGCGCCGGGCGACGACGCGCCGGGGGGGACGCCGCCCGTCACCCTGAATGTCGAACAAGGTCCCGCCGCCCGGATCCGCGATGGTGCCTTGGATATCATTGAGGGCGGCGGCTCCGGCGACCGCTGGCTTTCGACAGTGCAATCCTTTGATTGGAGACCGGCACGAACGGGGGAATGGATCCAGGTCACGTTCGATCTCGTCGCGTCCCGACTCACCGGGAAAGGCACCCACGCCGAACGGATCGGCTACTTCATCGCGACCCATGACTTCAACAACAATTCCCCGGTCGAGGGCGGGAACATCCTGGTCGACGGCAATCCGGGCGGCGCGAGCAGCGTCCAGGTCGACTATCCCGGGACCGACGCCAAGGGACGCGGGGCGATCGGCATCAGCGGGTATAAGGCCGGGCGCAATTATGGCGTCCGGGTCACCCGCAAGGACCGCGACAAACTGACCTTGGAACACGTGGTCGACGGCGTGGCGGAATCGGGGACGATTGAACTGAAGGACGCGGACCTTCCTCCGGGGGGCTTTGGATTCGAGTATTGTTGCGGGCGGAGTTTCATCGTGGACAACGTGCTGGTCGAGGCGTCCCGGGACGACGATCCGGAATGGGCGGCGAAGGTGTCCGAATTCCGGACGGCACTGGAGGAACGCCGGAAGACCTTCGAGCAGCGGGAAAAGGAAATCGCGTCACAACGTTCCCCCAAGCCGGGCGGCATCGCGTGGGTGACGGATGCGAGCGCGGAGGCCCCCGAGGTGCGGATGCTCAAGCGCGGGAACCACAAGACGCCGGGGGACCCCGTGGAACCGACGTTTCCCGCATTCCTTCGGCGGACAGACGGAGTCACAGGCACGCCGGGGATTCCAAAGACACCGGTGGGCACAGGTCGTCGGACGGCGTGGGCGGCATGGGTGACCGATCCGGGATCACCGCAGGCGGGACTCCTGGCCCGGGTGACGGTGAACCGCGTCTGGCAGCGCTATTTCGGGGTGGGAATCGTGGCCACACCGGACAACTTCGGACTGAGCGGTGCCCGGCCCTCGAATCCGGAACTCTTGGAATGGTTGGCGGCGGAGTTTGTCGATTCCGGTTGGAGCCTGAAATCATTGCACCGGACCCTGCTTCAGTCCGCGGCCTTCCGCCAATCCAGCGCGCCGCACGACCCCGGCCTCGCCCGGGATCCGGCTGACATAATGTTATGGCGGTTCCCCCTGCGACGATTGGATGCGGAGGCCATCCGGGACGCGATGCTGGCGTCGGGAGAACGACTCGGAACCAAGACGGGCGGGCCTTATGTCCCCACTCCCCGGGACGGGTCCGGTGAGGTTGCGGTGGACGAATCGCAGCCCGAGGCCTTTTCGCGATCCATCTTCCTCCAGCAACGCCGCACCCAGGTCCCGACTTTCATGGGCAATTTCGACGCACCCTCGATGGTCTTCAATTGCACACGCCGGGCGGACACGACCATGCCGCTGCAGTCCTTGAGCCTGTTGAACTCGACGTTCGTCCTGCGGCGGGGCGAGGACCTGGCCGGACGCTTACATAGGGAGTGCGGTGAGGATATTCTTGCGCGGGTGCGTCGGGGCTATGTGATCACCACCGGTCGGGAACCGGATCCGGTCGAGACCTCGGCGATGCTCCGGTTTATCGAGACCCAGCGACAGGCCTATGCCGGGCGGGCGGATGCGGCGCAGCGGGTGTGGTCGGACTTCAGCCAATCGCTGTTCGCCCTCAACAGCTTTCTTTATCTCGAATGAATCCATCACCAAATCCCTATTCCCGGCGGGCTTTCCTGGGTCATTCGGCAGGTGGCCTGGGGGCGCTGGCATTGGCGCAGCTTTTGGGACCGGCCCGGGCGTTCGGTTCGGGCCCGGCCATCCCCGGACATCTGCGGCCGCGGGCGAAGGCCGTCATCAGCCTGTTCCAGCACGGCGGGCCGAGCCAGATGGACCTGTTTGATTATAAACCGGCCCTGAACCGCTTTCATGGCAAGCCTTATCCCGGGGGCAATCTCGAGATCCATTTCGACAAGCAGGCGGGGAACGTTTTGGGCGCGCCCTATGCCTTCCATCCCCACGGCCAGTGCGGCATGGAACTGTCGGAACTGCTCCCGCACACCGGATCCATCGCGGACGACATCACCCTCGTCCGTTCCATGAACACCGGCTCGGTGGACCATGAATCGGCGTTGCGCATCCTGCACACCGGCCGATTCCTCGCCGGCCTGCCCACGATGGGTGCCTGGATCTTATACGGATTGGGTTCCGAGAACGAAAACCTGCCGGCTTATGTCGTGCTTTCCGACCCGGGCGGATTGCCGGTGGACGGGGAACGCAATTGGTCCTCGGGTTTCCTGCCCGCCGTCTATCAAGGGACCCCGTTTCGCAGCGGTGATTCGCCCGTGTTTCATCTCCAGACCCCGTCGCAGGTCCCGTCGCAGGCACGCATCAACCAACTCGCATTGCTGAAGGAACTCAACCTGCACCAAGCCGCGCGTTATGCGGAGAACACGGAACTGGCGGCGCGCATCGCCAACTTCGAGACGGCCGCGCGCATGCAGTCGGCCGTGCCCGAGGCGTTGGACCTCTCCGGCGAATCGGCCGTCACGAAAAAGATGTACGGCTTGGACAATCCGGTGACCGAGGAATATGGCCGGCGTTGTCTGCTGGCGCGTCGCCTGGTGGAACGGGGCGTCCGCTTTGTGCAATTGTTTCTCAGCGGACAACCGTGGGACACCCACGACAAGAACGCCGAGCGGTTGAAAGGCCTGTGCGCCAGGACCGACCAGCCAAGCGCCGCCCTGGTGAAGGATCTGAAGGCCCGGGGAATGCTGGATTCCACGGTGGTCTTGTGGACGGGCGAGTTCGGGCGTCTCCCGGTGTCGCAGGGCAAGGACGGCCGGGATCATAATCGCCACGCGTTCTCCCTCTGGGCGGCCGGCGGCGGATTCAAAGCCGGTTATGTCCATGGCGCCACTGACGAGTTTGGATATGAGTCCGTCCAGGATGTGGTCAGCGTTTCGGACTTTCACGCCACGCTGCTCCACACGCTGGGGTTGGATCATCGGGCGCTGACCTTCCCGCACGAAGGCCGGGCGTCCAGCCTGACCGATGTCGAAGTCACCGGCGCGAAGATCGTCCCGGCGTTGTTGGCTTGATCGGCGGGCTTTATTCGCCGGCGATGACCCGGAAGAACCCCGTGTCGCCGTCCAACGGGATATCGACCGGGGCGGCGGCAGCAAAATCGGACCAATCGGGCGGGTTCAAAGTCGAGGCCCTTTGCAACTTATAAGGACTGGACCAGACCAGGGTCACTTGCGACGGGGTCGTGGGTGAGGGAATCCAGATGAGCTGGGGCTTCAGGATCATGATACCACGTCGGGCGACGATCGACCCGGTGAACCGGAAGTTTGCTTCGCCGGCCGCGATTTCTTGGGTGGGGAGGGACAGATTGATGGGGATCGCCAGGGTCTGGACTTCGGCAAAGAACGAGAGACGGGCCGCACCCGCCGCATTGGAACCACCCAAGCCCCCGAGTGCCCGATGTCCGGAGAGGACCAACAACCCATTGTCGCGATAATCCACGGTGGCGTTGGAGGTCGGGGGGATGGCGAGCGCGAGACCGGAGGCATCGAACTGCCCGTTGTCGGTGGGGAGGAGGTCGCTGGTGATGTCGAAGGCCAGATTGCGAAGGGCGGCGATTTCGTGAACGGTCGAAAAGCCGGTCCCGATCACCACCTTCCCGCCGTAGTTGGCCGGTTCCGGAGTGCTGGTGCCCTGCCCGCCTGGTTGCCAGGAGTTGGCCTGATCAACCGCCAGCCTGCTGCCCACGATCAACTGGAGGCCGGTGGGTCCGATGTCGACCGCCAGCCAGCCATGGCAGGTGGCGGAGAGGCTGCCAGGTCCCTGCACCTGCCAGGCCACATCGGCGGTGGTGGCCTGCAAATTGAGCGTGGAGGAGACCGGATCGATTTCGAACAGCTCCACCGCGGCGGACACCCGGATCGGGATCGCGACCAGGATCACGGCAAGAGCGGCGTTTCGTGGGCGTATACCTTGATGGCCGGACATGGAATTCATGATGCACATCCTCAAGCGATTTGCCCCAAGAAAGCGCAACGGAGCGTATCCCGTAGCCGACGAGGTACGAGGCGGACCCCCCCCCCAGTAGCCGCCGAAGTCATGAGGCAGATCTGCGCACGCCGGGCAGGATCCGCCTCATGAC